>NZ_SSBM01000004.1:0-387796 GCF_004795115.1 Streptomyces sp. A0592 | reverse complement strand
CGACCTGCCCGGCGTGTTCCTCGCGATCATCCTGATCCTCGTCGTCGGCATCGCCATCGACCTGCTGATCTTCAGCCCCATCGAGCGGTACGTCCTGCGCAGCCGCGGCCTCCTGGTCAAGAGCTGAGCCGCATGGCACCCGTACTGCTGATCATCGCCCACGGCAGCCGCGATCCGCGGCACGCCGCGACCGTGCACGCCCTCACCCGGCGGGTGCGGGCGCTGCGGCCCGGACTGCGGGTGGAGACGGCCTTCCTGGACTTCAACGCGCCGCGAGTCGAGCAGGTGCTGTCCGCGCTGCACGCCGACGGCGTCCGCGATGTCGTGGCCCTGCCGCTGCTGCTGACCCGGGCCTTCCACGCGAAGGCCGACATCCCGGCGGCGCTGTCGGACGCGCTGACCCGCCTGCCGGGCCTCTCGGTCTCGGTGGCGGACGTCCTCGGCCCGTCCCCGCTGCTCGTAGGGGCGCTCGAACGCCGGCTGTCCGAGGCCGGCCTCACCCCGGCGGACCGCGCCACCACCGCGGTGGTGCTCGCGTCCGCCGGCTCCACAGACCCGGAGGCGATCGCAGTGATCGCTGAAATCGCGCGGGAGTGGCGGCACACCGGTTGGTGCGCCGTGCGGCCTGCGTTCGCCTCCGCTGCTCTTCCGCGCACGGAGGACGCCGTACGGGCCCTGCGCGCCGATGGCTTCGCCCGGGTGGCGGTGGCCCCGTACGTCATCGCCCCGGGCCGGCTGCCGGACCGCATCGCGGCCGGCGCCGAGGCCGCGGGCGCCGACGTGGTGGCCGACGTCCTGGGCGCCGCCCCGGAACTGGCCCTCCTGCTGCTGCGCCGCTACGACGCTGCCGCCGCGGCACCCGCCCGGCTCCCGGCCCTGACGGCCTGATCCGCCGACCGGGAGGGGCGCCCGCGTACTGGACGTACTCGGGCGCCCCGACAACCTGGGGGTCCCCCGGGCGGAGTCTGGGGGATGAGGTGCGGTGCCGGGCGGCGCGGGCCCGGCAAGATCCGAAAGAGCCGGCCTAAGCGCGGGCGGCGGCCTCGTCGGCCAGGGCCGTCAGGTCCACGATGGACATCGCGCCCGGTGGCAGGCCCTCCCGGGCGAAGATGTTCGCCGCGTGCCGCAGGACGTCGTTGACCGGGGCGGGCACCCCGTGCAGCCGGCCCAGCAGCGAGATCTCGCCGTTGAGGTAGTCCGCCTCCACCGAGCCCGTGCCGCGCGCCAGGCTCTGCCAGGAGGATCCGCCCCGCACGCCCGGCGGCTGCTCGACCTTCCCGTCCCGGGCCTGCGCCTGCTCCGCGTCCGAGGCGTAGGCGATGCCGGCCGCCCCGAAGGCGGCCTTCGCCTCGCGGACGGCCCGCAGCAGCAGCGCCGCCTTCGCCGGGTCGGGCTCCGGTCCGGTCGTCGCCTGGATGGCGTTGCCCAGGTTCCCCAGCAGCTTCGCGTACTTCCACCGCATGACGTCCTCGACCACCGGCGCCTCGAAGCCGGCCTTGGCGAGGTCCGCCGCGACGGCCCGGGCGAGCGCGTCCGTGCCGCCCACGGCCCGGCCCAGGTGCAGGATGCCGGTCAGCGGGGTGCACAGCGCCGAGACGGCACCCGGCTCCAGGAAGGTGGCGGGCAGCCAGACGCACACCCCGTACACGCGCGCGAAGCGCCGCAGCGCCAGCCGCTCGCTCTCCACGCCGTTCTGCGCGCAGAGCACCGGGAGCCGCTGGGCGGCCGTGCCGCCGCCCGCGACCTCCGCGTCGCCCCACGCGTCGAGCGCCGCGATCGCGTCCTGGGTCTTCACCGCCAGCAACAGCACGTCGTCCGGGCGGAGTTCGCCCATCTCGTCCGGTCCGGTGACCACCGTCAGCCGGTGCACCCGGCTCCCGTCCGCCGTCGTGAGCCGCAGCCCCTCGGCCCGCAGGGCCTCCGCGTGCGCCCCGCGCGCGGCGAGGACGACCTCGCCGCCCGCCTCCGCGAGCCGTCCGCCGATGGTGGCGCCCACGGCGCCCGCGCCGATGATGATGTACCGCATGCCGATGAGCCTGGCACACCCCGCCGGCTCCGTCGCCCCCGGGGCCGGGCCAGGATGGTGCCATGGGTATGGACGCGGAGGGCGTGGCCGAGGCGGTCGCGTGCGAGATGCAGTTGATGAGTCCGGGTGTGCGGACGTCGAGGGCTCTGACGGAGCGGCTCCTCGATCCGGAGTTCGTCGAGGTGGGCGCCTCGGGCCGCAGGTGGGACCGGGAGTCGATGCTCGCGGCGCTGCCGGACCTGGAGGGTGCCGCGGAGGACGGTCCTCAGTACGAGGCCGCCCACATGGCGGGGGTCGAACTGGCGCCGGGGGTCGTCCACCTCACGTACGAGACCGAGATCGACGGGCGCCGGGCGCGCAGGAGTTCGATCTGGCGGAAGTCGGCCGACGGGACCGGCTGGCGGATGTACCACCACCAGGCCACGCCGGTACCGCACTAGGCCGTGGCCGGGTGGCCGGCGCGTCGGCGGCGGAGCTCCTTCAGCCATCCCCGTACCTGCTCGTCGTCGTGCAGGTACGGCTCCTCGGGGCCCGGTCGCAGGTCGATGCCGTGCAGGAGCTGCAGCGCCCACCAGGACAGGTCGTCCCATTCCAGCCCGTCGTCGGTGACCCAGCGGGCGGCCCACCGGTCGGCCGCGTCCCGGCTCGTGCGGCCTTCGGCCACGGCGGCGAAGCGCGCGTCGATCTCGTCCAGGTCCGGCTGGTCACCCTCGTGCATGCGCACAACGTACCCGGGTCAGGGCGTGGTCAGTTCCACGAGCTTGGCGACGGTGTTCCAGTTGCGGGTGGTCACGTCGATGCCCTTGACGACGGCGGGCCTGGCGAGGGCCTCGGCCAGTTTGGAGCGGCCGAGGCCGTCGGGGGCGTAGAGGTAGAGGACGCGGTCGCCGAGCCGGTACTCCTCGGGGAGGAACGCGGCCCCGTCGAGCGCGGCGAAGCGCTCCGGGCCCGGCTGCTCGGCGAAGAACGTGGCGTGGAGCTGCCGGCCCTCCAGCTCCGCGGCCGGGAAGGGGCAGGCCTCCGCGACGGCCCGCAGGTACGTCCCGTCCACCACCAGGCACGCGACCCGGAAGCCGAAGTGGTCCTCGATGGCCGTCTCCAGCTCCCGGGCGAGCGCCACCGGGTCCCTCTTCGCGCTGCTGAAGACCGCGTTGCCGCTCTGCAGGTACGTCTGCACGTCGCCGTGCCCGAGTCCGTCCAGCACGGAGCGCAGCTCCGCCATCGGGACCTTCTTGCTGCCGCCGACATTGATCCCGCGCAGCAGCGCCGCGTACTTCGTCGTTTCCGTGGCCTTCTTGGTCATGGGGGCACCTTAGGTGGCGCCTATGACAGTTCGGCCTCGATGAGGTCGGCCGCCCGGCGTGTGCCGCCCTCGGTGGCCATCGCGGCCCGGATCTCCTCGGCGCGGGTGGCGACGGCGGGGTCGGCGACGAGGGCGAGGACGGCCTCGCGGAGGGTGGCCGCGTCCGCGTCGGCCATCGGGACGTGCCGGGCAACGCCCAGGGAGGCGAGCATGTCGGCGTTGCCGAACTGGTCGACGGCCTGGGGGACGGCGACCATCGGGGTGGCGGTGGCGAGCCCCTCCTGGCTGCCGCCGGCGCCCGCGTGGGTGATGAAGGCGTCGGCCTGGCGCAGGATGTCCAGCTGGGGCACCCAGCGGTGGACCTCCACGTCGGCGGGGACCTCGCCCAGGTCGGCCTCGTCGGTGAACTTGCCGATCTGCAGGACCACGTACCAGTCGGGCAGGTCCGCGAAGGCGTCGATGCAGGCGCGGTAGAAGGCGGGCTGCTTGGTGAAGGCCGAGCCGAGCGAGACCAGGACGACCTTCTTGCCGTCAGCGGCCTCGGGCCTGTTCCAGGTGCCCTGGGTGGCGCTGCGGTCGCCCTGGCAGGCCCCGACGAAGGTGTGGACGGAGGCGTCGACGCGGTCGGCGTGGGGCTGGAGGGCCCTGGGGATCAGGACGAGGCTGCGGCGGGGGCGGCTCTGGAGGCGTTCGATCTGGCCGTCGAGGCCGTTCTCGGTGAGCCAGGCGGTGAACCGGGCGTAGTACGCCTGCCCGCGTTCGGAGGCCTTCAGTCCGGCGAACATCGGCTCGGCCACCTCCTCCTCGTAGCCCTCCCAGGCGACGAGGTTCGGGGAGAGGGAGACGGCGGGGACGCCCCAGCGGTGGGCGAGCACGGGCGCCGGGTAGGAGGTGATGTCGTGGATGACGAGGTCCGGTTCGTCGCCGTCGAACGCGGCGGCGAGCTGCGGGAGGACCTGGATGGCGTCGTTCAGGAAGGGCTCCAGGTTGTCGATGAGTTCGGTGCCCCAGGCCTCCGGGTCGTCGTCGGTGGGGAGGGTGGAGGTGTAGATCACGGGCGTGGCCCCGGTCTCGGCGACCTTCTCGGCGAAGGCGGCGGGGATGGCGTAGCTGACGCGGTGGCCGCGGGCGACGAGCTCCCGGATCACCTCGATGCTCGGGTTCACGTGCCCGTGGGCGGCGATGGAGAACATGGCGATGTGGGCGGGCTTGGCTGAGGTCATGATCCGACTCTAGCGAGACGATACGTCTCGTGCAATCTGTTTCAGGTCGACCGCGGCGGACGGGGCGCGGCCTCGGCGGTGGAGTCGGTCCCGGCCGGACCGGGGGCGCGGTAGGGCGCCAGCACGCGCTCGACGTCGAGGGTGAGCGAGTCGAGCCAGGTCTGGGCGGCGAAGAACTCCGACGGGGCGACGACCTCCGGCACCTGCGCGGCACCGCCGCCCGCGCCACCCGCGCCACCCGTACCGCCCGATCCCGCTGCACCATCCGTACCGCCCGATCCGGCCGCGCCATCCGCTCCGGCCGGCGGCACGGCATCCGCTGCGACGGCGTCGGTCCCGGCGCCCTGCGAACCGTCCGCCGACGGGATCGTGGCCGCCCGCTGCGCCGCACCCCGCATCCGGGTGGCCACACCGTCCGCCCGCCCGCTGAGCCGCTCCCCGTTGCCCGCCCCGAGGTCCGGGCCGGCCCGGGCGAGCAGCCGGCGGGAGCCCCAGAGCACGTGGTGGCCCGTGATCATGGCCGCCTGCCAGTCGGGCGCGCCGGCCACCGGCGCCCGCGGCTCGATCTGGCGCTGCGCGTACGCGCTCTCCGCCAGCGAGAGCGCGAGCTGGAGCGCCCGGTCGTCGGGGTCGGTGTCCCGCCTGCCGGCCACCACGGCGGCCGTGGTCGCCTCGACCGTCTCGGCCTCCCGCGCCAGCAGCAGCGCGACCGCGCGGTGCAGCTCGGCCTGCGCGCCCCGCGGCCAGGCCAGCAGTCCGAACACGACCCCGACCATGCTGCCGATCATCACGTCCATGAGCCGGACGCCGGCCAGCCTCCAGGTCACGGGCGCCAGCTGCGCGAAGACGAAGGACACGACGAGGGTGAACATGCCCTGGGCCCAGCCCACGCCCCGGACCGGCCCCACCGTGAAAGCGACGAGCATCACCAGCGGCAGGATGACGGCGTAGACGGTGGTGTGGCCGCCGACCAGGGCCAGGACGCCGGCGGCCAGGAGCGCACCGAGCAGGGTCCCGGCGAGTGCCTGGCGGACGGTCGCCCTGGTCTGGGAGACCGTGGTCCGGGTCAGGCTGAGGACGGCCAGCATCGCCCAGAAGCCGTGGGGCAGCGACTCCACGCCGGCGAGCGTGCGGGCGGCCGCGAGCGCGAGGCTGATCCGGACGGCGTTCTGGAAGTGCACGGAGCGCGGACCGGCGTGCGCCGCCAGCCGGTGCCACCACAGGCGGGGCGCATGACGGCCCGCGTACCAGAACCGGCCGGCGTCGGTCCCGGGGGGCAGCGGGGCGCGTCGCCCGCGGACCGCCAGCTCGGCGGCGGTCGCGAAGGCCACGGCGGCGTCCGCCACCTCCAGCAGTGCCGCCCGGCGGCGGCCGGGCAGCTCTGGCACCGGCTGCGACTCCCGCGCGGCGGCCTCCCGCACCTCTTCCCGCAGTCGCCGCAGGGCGTCGGCCTCGGCGGTCGCGCGGCCCGTTCCGGCCAGCAGGGCTCCGGTCTCGGCGGCGGACCGGCCGACGGTCTCCAGCAGCTGCTGTCCGGTCCTGTGCGGGGGCTGCCCCGGAGGGGGCGGGGGCAGGGTCACCAGCCGCCCGAGCAGGGTGCGCGCCCCCAGGCCGGTGTGGGCGAGGGCGCGGTCGCGCAGGCCCGGCCCGGCGGGGCGTTCGGCCTCCTCCACATGGAGGGGGCGCAGCGACTCGCCGGTCCTGCGGGCGGCCTCCACCTCGGCCGCGGGCAGCGTGTACGGGGGCCGGCCCAGCTCGGCGGCGAAGCGGGCGGCGGTGCCGGCAGCCCCGGCGGCCAGCTCCCGGTAGGTGGTGCCGCGCTGCTCGGGGAGGATGAACTTCTCGGCGAGGACGAGCAGGATCAGACCGAAGGTCGCGCCCCCCAGCCGCTGCCCGAGGGTGTCGGGTGCGTAGGGCGGGAAGCACGGCAGGATGTAGAGCAGTTGGAGCCCGGGGGCGGCGCCGGCCGCCCGGGGGCCGGCCGCGGCCACGAAGGCGATGGCGAAGCCGATGACCAGCATGCCGGCCACGGCGGTCCAGGTCCGCACCGCGAGGAAGGTGCCGGCGGTGAGCAGCAGCCACACCGCCGGCAGGGTCCTGACCAGTACGGCGGCCCGCTGGCCGCCGGTACCGGGGATACGGG
The DNA here is from genome assembly GCF_004795115.1 of Streptomyces sp. A0592. Lineage (NCBI taxonomy): Bacteria > Bacillati > Actinomycetota > Actinomycetes > Kitasatosporales > Streptomycetaceae > Streptomyces > Streptomyces sp. A0592. The sequence goes on along the minus strand of NZ_SSBM01000004.1, from coordinate 381,101 downwards.
AGAGGGCGGCCATCGAGACCACCGCGAAGAGGGCGTACGTCGCCGCCACGGGCCGGTCCAGCCCGTAGAGGCACACGTAGAACGCGCCGCACGCGCAGAGGGTGGTGCGGATCGCGCGCCGCGCCACGCTGCTGGGGCCGCGGCCTGCGCTCACGTCTTTTTCGGCACCCATCACTCCAGCATCGGGCCGGTCACCGGAAGCCACCACCCGCCGGCCGGGCTTGCGCCGCCCCCGACCGGAGAGTTTAATGAATGAACAGGCATTTATTAATAGGAGGTGGCCGGTCGTGGCACGCCCGCGCGGGGTCGAGGACGCGGTGATCCTGCGGGCCGCGGCCCGGGTCATGGGCCGGGTGGGGCCGACGGGACTCACCCTGGCGGCCGTGGCCGGCGAGGTCGGTCTGGTGCCCGGCACCCTCGTGCAGCGGTTCGGGTCCAAACGCGGCCTGCTGCTGGCGCTCGCCGACCGGTCCGCCGAGGAGGCGGGCGAGCTGGCCGCCCGGGCGCGCACGGCGCACCCGTCCGCGCTCGGGGCCCTGGCGGCGCTGACGTCGCAGACCCTGGCGGGGATGGACACGCCGGAGACCTTCGCCCACCACCTCGCCTTCCTGTGCACGGACCTCACCGATCCGCAGCTGTACGAACGCGCCCTGGCCGTGCACCGGGCCCAGCGGCGGGCGGTCGAGGAACTGCTGGCGGAGGCCGTCGACACGGGCGAGCTCCGCGCCGGCACGGACGTCGCGGCGCTGGCCGGCACCGTGCAGGCGATCACCGCCGGCGCGGGCCTGACCTGGGCCGTCGAACGCCGGGGCGGCCTCGCCGAGCGGGTGCGGCGCGAGCTGGATGCCGTACTGCGCGCCCACCTCCCCCACCTCCCCCATCCCTCGCCGGGCCACGGCCACGAACCGGAGGAATCATGACGACCGACACACACCCGCTGGCCGGCACGGTGGCCCTGGTCGCCGGCGGCACCCGCGGCGGCGGCCGCGGTATCGCCGTCGAACTCGGCTCCGCCGGCGCGACGGTGTACGTCACCGGGCGCAGCAGCGGCGCCGGACGCTCGGACCTGGACCGCCCGGAGACGATCGAGGACACGGCGGCGAGGATCACCGCCGCGGGCGGCCTCGGCATCGCCGTCCGCACCGACCACAGCCGGCCCGAGGAGGTCCGGGCCCTCGTCGAACGGATCGCCGCAGAACAGGACGGGCGGCTCGACGTCCTGGTCAACTCGGTGTGGGGCGGGGATCCGCTGACCGACTGGGAACACCCGCTGTGGGAACAGGACCTGGAGACCGGTCTGCGGCTGCTGCGGCAGGCGGTGGAGACCCATGTGATCACGAGCCGGTTCGCGCTGCCGCTGATGGTCGCCCGCGGGAGCGGCCTGGTGGTCGAGGTCACCGACGGCAACACCGCCCGCTACCGCGGCTCGTTCTTCTACGACCTGGCGAAGTCGGCGGTGATCCGCCTCGCGTTCGCGCAGGCCGCCGAGCTCCGGCCGCACGGCGTCGCCGCCGTGGCGATCACTCCCGGGTTCCTGCGTTCGGAGGCCATGCTCGAGCACTTCGGCGTCACCGAGGCCACCTGGCGCGACGGCGTGGCCCAGGACCCGGACTTCGCCCACTCCGAATCCCCCGCGTACCTGGGCCGAGCGGTGGCGGCGCTGGCGGCCGACCCGCAGATCATGGCCAAGTCCGGCCGGGCCCTGGCCACTTGGGGCCTGTACCAGGAGTACGGCTTCACCGACGCGGACGGCACCCGGCCCGACTTCGCCGCCCACTGGGCGAAGAGCCTGGCGGCGGAACACGGCCCGCTCGGCGACCCCCTCTGACCGGGGAACCCTCCTGCGGCCGGACCCTCCCGGCCGCCCTGTCCGGGCGGTGGTAGAACAGCCGCATGGACGAAGCGCGGGCAAGGGACGTACTGACGGCGGCGGGCCTCACCGGGGGCGGGACCGCGGGGCCCGTCCTGCTCGCGCTCGGCGAGAACGCCGTGTTCGCCGTCGGCGACCTCGTGGTCAAGGTGGGCCGGGAGGCCGCGCTGCTGGAGCGGGCCGAACGCGAACTGGCCGTGGCGGACTGGTTCGCCGCGTCCGGCATCCCGGCGGTCCGCGCGGCCGAGCCGAGGCCGCGACTGGTGGGCGGACATCCGCTGACCCTGTGGCACCGGCTCCCGGACGCGGTGAGGCCCGCGCGTCCCGAGGACCTGGCGGTGCTGCTGCGGGCCGTCCACGCGCTGCCCGAGCCGCCGTTCACCCTGCCGGCACGGGACCTGCTGGGCGGGGTGGAGCGCTGGCTGCGGTTGGCGGGGGACGCGATCGACCCGGCCGACGCGGCGTATCTGCGTTCCCGCCGCGACGGCTACGCGGACGAGGTGGCGGCCCTGTCCCCGCACCTGCCGCGCGGCCCGGTCCACGGTGACGCCCTGCCCCGCAACGTCCACGTCGGCCCGGACGGCCCGGCCCTGGTGGACCTGGAGACCGTATCGGCGGACCTGAGGGAGCACGACCTGGTGGTGATGGCCCTGTCCCGCGACCGGTACGGGATGCCCGCCGGGGAGTACGAGGCCTTCGCGGCGGCCTACGGATGGGACGTCCGCGACTGGGAGGGCTGCGCGGTCCTGCGCGGCGCCCGTGAGACGGCCAGCTGCGCCTGGGTCGCCCAGCACACCCCCGCCGACCCGGGCGCCCTGGCCGAGTTCCGCCGCCGGGTGGCCTCCCTCAGGGACGGCGACCCGCGGACGCGGTGGCGTTCCTTCTAGGGTTCAAGGGTGGTGGGCATACCACCGAGCTGCGAACATCTGCGGATGATCACACTCTCCGATGAACTCGGACACCTTTCCTACGTCGTCACCGGCGACGGACCGCCCGTGGTGCTCGTCCACGCCGGGATCGCCGACCACCACATGTGGGACGCGGTCGTCCCCGCCCTTGCGGAACGGCACACCGTCATCCGCTACGACCTGCGGGGCTTCGGTCAATCCGCGCCGCCGAGCGGCCCGTTCAGGGAGACCGACGACCTGCGCCGCCTCCTGGACCACCTCGGGCACGAGCGGGTCCGCCTCGTGGGCGCGTCCTGGGGCGGCCGGGTGGCGGTGGACTTCACCCTGACCCACCCGGACCGGGTCCACTCCCTGGCGCTGCTGGCCGCGCCCTGGCCGGGATACGACTGGTCCGCGGAGATGATCGCCTACGACGAGGCGGAGACGCAGGCCCTGGCCTCGGGCGATCTGGACGCTGCCGTCGCCACGAACCTGGACATGTGGGTGCGCGGTCCGGCCCGCGCGTGGGAGGACGTCGCCACGGGCCTGGCCGACCGGCTCCGCGAGCCGATCCGCACGTCGCTGGTGAACCAGGACGTCGTCGGGGAGCACTCCCAGGGCGTCGTACGGGGCGACCTGTCCGGGATCCCCGTTCCCACCCTGGTCGGGATCGGCAAGCTCGACGTCGCCGACTTCCAGGACATCGGCCGGCGCTACGCCTCCGAGATCCCCGGCGCCGCCCTGGTCGAGTTCCCGACGGCCGCCCACCTCATCGCGATGGACGCGCCCGCCGAACTCACCGCGGAGCTGGCCCCGTTCCTGGCCCGCTAGCTCCTGCCCCGTCCTTGCGCCGGCCCCCATGAGCAGGCGCAAGGACGGGGGTTCCGGCGCTACTTCGTGTAGTAGCCGGCCACGTCGGCGATCAGGTCCACCGAACCGGCGTTGTTGTAGAAGCTGACCTTTCCGTTCACCACGGGGACGACGACCAGATTCGGAATCGTCTGCCCGGTGGTGAAGTTGAGGTTCGACGCGCTGGTGCGGGTCGTGCCGTCCGGGTACACCGACACGTAGCTGTCCGTGGTCGGGTCCGTCGCCGTCACGTTCAGGACCACGGCCGTGACGCCCGACGCCGGCATTCCGGCGCTGCCCGCGACCTGCAGGGTCACCGTGCCGCCCTGGCCCACCTTCGCCTTCGGCACGCCGAGCCCGCCGCGCGTGTCCATCAACCGCGTCGGCGTGACCGGCTTGTAGGAGGAACCCGAGCCGTCGGTCGTGTAGTAGCCGGCCACGTCGGCGATCAGGTCCACCGATCCCGCATTGTTGTAGAAGCTGACCTTCCCGTTCACCACGGGGACGACGACCAGGTTCGGAATCGTCTGCCCGGCCGTGAAGTTGAGGTTCGACGCACTGGTGCGGGTCGTACCGTCCGGGTACACCGACACGTAGCTGCCCGTGGTCGGGTCCGTCGCCGTCACGTTCAGAACGACGGCGGTGACCCCGGACGCCGGAATCCCGGAGCTGCCGGCAACCTGCAGGGTGACCGTGCCCCCCTGTCCGACCTTCGCCTTCGGGACGCCCAGCCCGCTGCGCGTGTCCATCAACCGTGTCGGCGTGACCGGCTTGTACGTCGAGCCGGAGCCGTCGGTCGTGTAGTAGCCGGCCACGTCGGCGATCAGGTCCACCGAACCGGCGTTGTTGTAGAAGCTGACCTTTCCGTTCACCACGGGGACGACGACCAGATTCGGAATCGTCTGCCCGGCCGTGAAGTTGAGGTTCGACGCGCTGGAGCGCGGCGTCCCGTCCGGGTACACGGACACGTGGCTCGCCGAGGTCGGATCGGTTGCCGTCACGTTGAGGACGACGGCCGTGACACCGGACGCCGGGATCCCGGAGGTGCCCGCGACCTGGAGGGTCACGGTCCCGCCCTGGCCCACCTTCGCCTTCGGCACACCCAGCCCGCTGCGCGTGTCCATCAACCGCGTCGGCGTGACCGGCTTGTACGTGCCCAGGCCGGAGACCGCGGGCGGTGTCACTGTCAGCGTGCCCGCCCCGTACGAGAAGTTCAGGGCGCTCACGCGGATGTTCCAGTTGCCCGCGGGAGCCGAGCGCAGGTCCACGGTCGCCTTCAGGGTGCGGGCGTCCTCGGAGACCGAGACGGTCGTGGCCGTCAGCGGCGCCGGGCCGCCGGTCAGCTGGACAGTGGTGCTCATGCCCAGCGCCGTGCCCTGCACGGTGAGGGTGGCGACCGTACCGCTCTGCACGGTGGTCGGTGTGACCGTCCCGACGGTCACCTCCTCCGAGCCGCACGGCGCGGTGGTGCAGACGAGCTCGGCGCGGTAGGCCGTACGGTCCGTCCGGTCCGGCAGCGCGAGGACGAACAGGCTCTGCTCGGATCCCTGGCACTCGTACGAGGACGAGCTGTTCATGCAGAGGTTGGTCCCCGCCTTGCTGTACAGCGCGGGTTCCGGGGTGTACGTCCCGCCGTCCGTGGCGGTGATGTCCGCCCTGAACCGGTCGCCCGAGACACTCGGCAGGACGGCGCACACACCGGTCCGCTCCTCGGAGAGCGTGCCGGTCAGCGGGCCGTAGCCGTACGCGACCGAACCGACGCGCTTGCATTCGGCGGCGGGCCCGGCGGCCGTGGCGATCCGCCAGGCGTCGAGGCGGTAGGAAGCAGGCAGGGACCAGTTCTCGGGAGCCTGGGTGACGACCTGGTAGCCGGTGGACCCGGTGGGCGTGCACGCCCAGGTCCGCGGATGGCATGCGATGTTGCCGGCGTTGTCCATGATCAGCATGTTCGTGCTGTCGTGGGTATCCCGGACGTCGACGTGCAGCCGGTCCGTGGCGGCGGCCGTGGTGACCCGGTGGCAGCGCAGGGTACCGCTCTGGCCGGACGTCCCGGTCGTTGCCGGGGCTCCGACCGCCGTAGCGGCGGAGGTGGCGCAGCCGCGGGCCGCGGCGGTGACGTCGCGGCGGTCCAGGGTGTGGCCGCGCGGGACGTCCTGGCCCTCCAGGAGCACGGTGTAGGCCTTGCCTGCGGTGAAGGAGCAGCTGGTGAGGCCGTCCGTCCGGAGCTGCTGGCCCGGGGTGGGGTGGCTGTAGCAGGACGGCCCGTCGCCATCGGTGTCGATCATGGTGATCGCGTAGTCCGGGAACAGGTCCGCGTCGTCCGGAAGGCTGTAGCGGACACGGAGGAGCTCGGCGGTGGAGTGCGCGTCGGCCGGGATCGTCAGGCAGTGCGAGAAGACGCCGTTGCCGGTCTCCAGCCGCACCGTTCCCGAGTCGTCGGCGAACGTCCCCGCGGGCAGGGTCCGGCACTCCTTCTGGAGGACGTCCGTACGGACGAAGTGGACGCCGTACGGACCGGTGGCCTCGGTGTCGTCGGCGTGGACCAGCGCGCGGAACGGCGCCGTCCCGGTCAGTGCGCACTCGCCCCGCACCAGATCACCGGCGGTGCACTGGGCGGTGCCGTTGCGGTCGACCACCTCGACCTGGACGGTCAGGCCCGCGCCACCGCGCGAGGTGAGGGCGGCGATCCGGGCACCCTGCGGGCTCGGCAGCTCCAGGCAGTGCGTCTGCCCGGCCGCGGCGAACGTGCCCGCGTACCGCCCCTCGGTGACGCCGACGCAGTCCTCGGCGACCGGTGCGGCCTGTGCTGCGCCCACCGGCGCGAGCAGTGCCGCGAGGATGGCGAACAGACACGTCAATACAGTGGAAACCAGGCGTCTTCCGGACGCCGATGCGGTTGTCATGGACCCCCCACGGTGATGCGCGACGAGCGATCGTCGCACATCTGTACGGGGTCGGCGTGGCCGATCTTCGCGCGCCCCGCCACCGCCCCGCCACCGCCCCGCCACCGCCCCCGTCCGGCCGGGTCCGGTCAGGCCGGGACCAGGTCCCGCAGGGGCCAGGCGGTGTCGATCACCGCGTCCGGGGTGCCCTGGCGGCGCAGGTAGGACTGGAAGTCCCGGGCCCATCGGGCGTGCCAGGTGCCCTGCCGGTCGTGCAGGTCGGCCGGGGTCAGATCGGCCACCTGCGGGTGCCGTTCGGCTATCGCGCGGGCCACATGGACCGCGGCCAGCGCGTCCGCGCCCGCGTCGTGCGCCGACTCCAGCGTGACCCCGTACACTCCGCAGACCGCCTCCAGGGTCCGCTTGCCGCGCCGGAAGCGGTCCACCGCCCGGTCGATGGTCAGCGGGTCGACCACCGGACCGGTCGGTGCCCCGCCCAGCCGGTCGGCCAGCGAGGGCAGCCCGTGCCGGGCCAGTTCGGCGCTCAGGAGCGTGAGGTCGAAGGCCGCGTTGTACGCGACGACCACCGCCCCCGCACGCCACTGCGCGACCAGCGCCTCCGCGACCTCGTCGGCGACCTCCCGCACCGGGCGCCCCTCCGCGACCGCCCGCTGCGTGCTGATCCCGTGGATGGCCGAGGCCTCCTCCGGGATCGGTATCCCCGGATCCGCGAGCCAGCCGCGCCGCTCGTGCACCGCACCGCCGCGCACCTCGACCACGGCCGCCGTCACGATCCTCGACTCGCCCGGCTCCGTGCCGGTCGTCTCCAGGTCGAACCCGATCAGCACCCGGCCGTGCCAGCCCCCCGTACCGCGCTGGTCCTCCACCCCTTGTCCCTCCCCCGTACACCTTCGGTCAACGGGTTTCAGCCTGCCACGGGCCACTGACAAGCCCGGCGACGCCCCCTGCCGGGAGGCGCTCACGACACCGGTCGGGAGTCCTCCCACATCGACTCGAACTCCTCCCGGTAGGTCGCGAAGAGTCCGTGGTCCGCGTCCTTGGGCACCCCGCGTCCGCCGCCCCGCAGCACCAGCACGGGCGATTCCATGCCGCGCGCCCGCCGCAGGTACGACTGGACCACGGCGATGCCCGAGGCCTGCCCCTCCACCAGGTAGGCGGTGAAGCGCGGCGTCTCGTCGAAGACGTGGATCTCGAAGCGCGAGGGGTCCCGCAGGCCCGCCCGGACCCGTCGCACGTGCAGGATGTTCATCTCGACCGAACGGCTCAGCTCGCCCTTGCGCAGCCCCAGCTCCCGCTCGCGCCGTTTGACCGCGCTGCTCGCCGGGTTCAGGAACAGCAGCCGCACCCGGCAGCCCGCCTCCGTCAGCCGGACGAGTCTTCGCCCCGAGAAGTTCTGCACCAGCAGGTTGAGCCCTATCCCGATGGCGTCGAGCCGCCGCGCGCCACCGAAGAGGTCCTCGGCCGGCAGGTTGCGCTGGAGGCGCACCCGGTCCGGGTGGACCGAGACGACGTCCGCGTACCGGTCGCCCACCAGGTCCTCGACGGCGTCGATCGGCAGCCGGTCCGCGGCGGGGCTGCCGGAACCTCCGCCCAGCACCTCCAGCAGCCGCGCCGAGGCCCGCTCCGCCTGCTCCAGCACGGGCCGCGACAGGGCCCGGTTGCGGGAGACGACGTTGCGGGTGACCTCCAGCTCGTCCAGGGCCAGCTCGATCTCGCGCCGGTCGTCGAAGTACGGCTCGAAGCACGGCCAGTGCTGGACCATCAGCTCCCGCAGCTGCGGCAGGGTCAGGAAGCTCAGCACGTTGTCGTCGGCGGAGTCGAGCAGATAGCCCTTGCGCCGGCTGACCTCGCGCACGGCCACGGCGCGCTGCACCCACTCCTGCCCGGCGGGCCCGGCGGCCGCGACGACCCAGTCGTCCCCGCCGTGCACCGGTTCGTAGATCGGCCGCAGCACCGCGCCGACCACCGACCGCAGCCGCTGTTCGATCAGGTTGAGCCAGATGTACGCCCGGCCGGCCCGCTGCGCCCGCGTACGGACCTCGCTCCAGGCCTCCGCGCCCCAGTCCAGTTCGGCGCCGGCCCGCGCGCTCCCGGCCTCCGCCGGCCCGCCCGCCAGGGAGACCGCCCCTGCCGGGATCCCCGTCGGCGCCCCGCCGGGGACACCACCTGGGGCGTCCGCCGGGCCACCCTCGTGACTGCTGTCACCAGGGGGCAGCTCCAGACCTCCCGAGCTCACCCGTGCACCGCCTTCTGCGTCTGGACGCCCGTCTCCAGTGATCACGGAAGGGTATCCCGCGCGCGCGGCCCGGTGCAGCCCGATGGCCCGCACACGGACTGTCCATTGACCCATTGTCCGATGCACCGACAGTCGGCTGACCCGACTGTCAGCTCTGCGGGTCACCCGGTAGGACCACTCCCAAGTCCGCGCGTGGGGCCCCTCTTTCGGGGAAGATCTGGCAGTGACGCGGTCCACGCCGGATCATCCGGGAGTCTTTCGATACGAGGGAAGAGTCGTTGTCTATGCAGGTCTGGCCGGGACAGGCGTATCCCCTCGGCGCCACGTACGACGGCGCCGGAACCAACTTCGCTGTCTACTCCGAGGCCGCACGGCGCATCGAGCTGTGCCTCCTCCACGACGACGGTTCCGAGACCGCCGTCGAACTGCGCGAGACGGACGCCTTCGTCCGCCACGCGTACCTGCCCGGCATCATGCCGGGGCAGCGCTACGGCTTCCGTGTGCACGGACCCTACGAGCCCGAGCGGGGCCGGCGCTGCAACGCGGCGAAACTGCTGCTGGATCCGTACGCGCGGGCGATCAGCGGCAAGGTGAACTGGAACGAGGCGGTGTACGGGTACCACTTCGGCCGCCCCGATTCCCGCAACGACCTCGACTCCGCCCCGCACACCATGAGCTCGGTGGTGGTGAACCCGTACTTCGACTGGGCCAACGACCGCCCGCCGCGGCACGAGTACCACCACACGGTGCTGTACGAGGCCCACGTCAAGGGGCTGACCATGCGTCATCCCGACCTGCCCGAGGAGCTGCGCGGCACGTACGGGGCGCTCGCGCACCCGGCGGTCATCGGCCACCTCGCCAAGCTCGGGGTGACGGCCCTGGAGCTGATGCCGGTGCACCAGTTCGTCAACGACCACCGGCTGGTGAACGACGGGCTGAGCAACTACTGGGGCTACAACACGATCGGCTTCTTCGCCCCGCACAACGGCTACGCCTCGGGCGACCGCGGGCAGCAGGTGCTGGAGTTCAAGTCGGCCGTGCGGGCCCTGCACGAGGCGGGGATCGAGGTGATCCTCGATGTGGTCTACAACCACACCGCCGAAGGCAACCACCTGGGCCCGACGCTGTCCTTCCGCGGGCTGGACAACGCCTCGTACTACCGACTGTCGGAGGATCCGCGGCACTACATGGACACCACGGGCACCGGGAACTCGCTGCTGATGCGCTCCCCGCACGTGCTCCAACTGATCATGGACTCGCTGCGCTACTGGGTCACCGAGATGCACGTGGACGGCTTCCGCTTCGATCTCGCGGCGACGCTGGCCCGCCAGTTCCACGAGGTGGACCGGCTGTCGTCGTTCTTCGACCTGGTCCAGCAGGACCCGGTGGTCAGCCAGGTGAAGCTGATCGCGGAGCCGTGGGACCTGGGCGAGGGCGGCTACCAGGTGGGCAACTTCCCGCCGCTGTGGACGGAGTGGAACGGCAAGTACCGCGACACCGTACGGGACCTGTGGCGCGGGCAGCCGCGCACGCTGGCGGAGTTCGCGGGGCGGCTGACCGGCTCCTCCGACCTCTACCAGGACGACGGGCGGCGGCCGCTGGCGTCCATCAACTTCACCACCTGCCACGACGGGTTCACCCTCAACGACCTCGTCTCGTACGACGAGAAGCACAACGAGGCCAACCGGGAGGGCAACCGGGACGGCGAGAGCCACAACCGGTCCTGGAACTGCGGGGTGGAGGGACCGACCGAGGATCCGGAGGTCCTGGCCCTGCGCGAGCGGCAGATGCGCAACTTCACGGCCACCCTGCTGCTGTCGCAGGGCGTGCCGATGCTCAGCCACGGCGACGAGTTCGGCCGTACGCAGGGCGGCAACAACAACGCCTACTGCCAGGACAACGAACTGTCGTGGGTGGGCTGGCCCGAGCCCGGCAAACCGGCGCCGTCGCTGCTGGAGTTCACCCGCCGCATGGTGTGGCTGCGCCGCGACCACCCGGTCTTCCGGCGGCGCCGGTTCTTCCACGGCAGGCCGGTGGAGGGCACGCACGACGAACTCTCCGACATCGCCTGGTTCACCCCGCACGGTGAGGAGATGCGGGCGCGGGACTGGCAGGCGCAGCACGCGCGGGCGCTGACCGTGTTCCTCAATGGGGAGGCGATCTCCGAGCCGGGCAGCCGCGGGGAGCGGATCACCGACGACTCGTTCCTGCTGATGTTCAACGCGGGTGCGGAACCCCAGGACTTCACCGTCCCGCCGGGGCACGGCGCGCAGTGGCGGCTGGTGGTGGACACCTCCCGGGCGGACGTACTGCCACCCGGCACCGGGCCGCAGTACGCGGCCGGCGACCGGGTGGCGTTGACGGGGCGGTGCCTGGTGGTGCTTCAGCGGCCGGCGTAGGCGGGGTCCGGGACCGGTGGCCGGGCCTGCCCGGCCACCGGGGCGGCGGCCGGGGCCGTGTGCGTACGGGCGGCGGGCACCCGGGTGACGAGGGCGAGCGTCAGGCAGAGCGCGGCCGCCCCCACGGCCACGGCGAAGGACCCGCTCGGGCCGTACCGCTCGGCGAGGCGCCCGGCGACGACGAGGGCCATGGCCTGCCCGGCCACCAGGCTGCTGGCGGCGAAGGCCATCGAGGTGGCGAGCCGGGCCGGTTCCACGGACCGCTCGGTGAGCGCGAACGCGGTGATCAGGTGGGGTGCGTAGGCGGCCCCGAGCACGGTGACGACCACGTACAGCGGCCACAGGCTCTCGGTGACGAGCAGCGGCGCCGAGAGCACGAGGGCGGCGCCGGTCGCGACCCGCCAGCGCAGCCGCAGGCCGAAGCGGGCGGGCAGCGCGCCGAGCGCGAGGCCGACGGCGGCGCTGACGACGCCCATCGCGGAATAGACGACGGCGGCCTGGTCCGGGACGCCGAGGCGGATGGTGAGCGCGGTGATGCCGGCCTGGCAGGCGCCGAACATCACGCCCTGGAGTGCGAGGGAGCCCCGTACCGCGTAGACCACGGCGGGCGGCCGGACCCGGCGCCCCGTACGCCGTCCGCGCGCCGGGGAGCCGGTGGTGGCGGAGGCGGTCGGGTGCAGGGCGAAGGCGCTGCCGAAGACGGCGACGAGGCCGGCCGCGCCGGCCAGGGCGAAGGCCGGGTGCGCGATCAGTGCGGCGAGTCCGACCAGGGCGGGTCCGAAGACGAAGGAGACCTCGTCCAGGGTGCCTTCGAGCGCGTGTACGGCGCCCACGACCTCCTCGTCGGCCTTGGTGCGGCGGGCGAGGGCGACGGAGCGGGTCCGGGCGAGCGGCCCGATCAGCGGCACGGAGGCGCCGGTGAGGGCGCCGATCGCGGCGAGCGGGAGGGTCGCGAGGTGGGTGAGCGCACCGGCGACCAGGGCGGCGGTGGCGACGGCGTTGACCGCGGCGGCGGCCAGGACGACGGGCCGCTGCCCGTGCCGGTCGGCGAGCCAGCCGAGGACGGGTCCGAAGAGGACCTGGCCGATGGAGAGCGTGCCTCCGACGATGCCCGCGGTGGCCAGGGAGCCGCTGGTCTGGGCGACCAGCAGGAAGCTCCCGAACTGGGACATCGCCACGGGCAGGCGGGCGAGGAAAGAGACGAGCGGGAGTAGGGGCCCGGTCAGGGCGATGACTCTTCGATAGGTGTTGACGGTTCCGACCACTTGATCGACACTAACCCGGCGCAGTCACTCGGATGCATTGGGTCATGGCACGGAATCCGGCAGGTTGGGTACGTACGTTCTCATGAGCCAGCCGCGCCCGACCCCCGCATCGGAATCTGATGTTCCGAAACCCGTCACCCCGGCGTCGACCTACCGTCTCCAACTGCGTCCGGAATTCCCCTTCGCGGCGGCCGAGGCGGCCGTGCCGTACCTCGCCTCGCTCGGCGTGTCGCACCTGCACCTCTCCCCCGTCCTGGAGGCGGCGCCCGGATCGGCCCACGGGTACGACGTCACCGACCACTCGCGCGTACGGGCCGAGCTGGGCGGCGAGCCCGGCCTGCGGGCCCTGGCCCGCTCCGCCCGGGAGCACGGGCTCGGCCTGGTCCTCGACATCGTGCCCAACCACATGGCGGTGCCGACGCCGCTGCGGCTGAACCGGCCGCTGTGGGAGGTGCTGCGGGACGGGCCCGACTCGCCGTACGCACGCTGGTTCGACATCGACTGGGAGGCCGGCGGCGGGCAGGTGGTGCTCCCGCTGCTCGCCGACCCGGTGGACTCCTGCGACCTGAGGGTCGACGGCGGGGTGCTGCGCCACGGGGAGCAGGAGTTCCCGCTGCGGGAGGGGACCGAGGGCCTGGCGCTGCCGGAGCTGCTGGCGGCGCAGTGGTACCGGCCGGCCTGGTGGCGGGAGACCTCCACGGCTCTCAACTACCGCCGCTTCTTCACCATTTCGGAGCTGATCGGCGTCCGGGTGGAGGACCCCGACGTGTTCACCGCCACCCATGCGAAGGTGTTGGAGCTGGTCCGGGACGGGGTCGCGCAGGGACTGCGGATCGACCACGTCGACGGCCTGGCCGACCCCGGGCAGTACCTGGGCCGGCTGCGGGCCGCCGCCGGCGACGGCTGCTGGGTGGTGGTCGAGAAGATCCTGGCCCGCCACGAGCGGCTGCCGGCCGACTGGCCGGTGGCGGGCACCACCGGGTACGACGCGCTGCACCGGGTCGACGGGGTGTTCACCGATCCCGAGGGCGCCGCGGAACTGGCGGACCGGTACGGGGAGTCCACCGGCCTGCCGCAGTGGCCGCAGACGGCGCGGGCCTGTGCTCGGGAGGTGCTGACCGGCGACCTGGCCGCCGAGCTGGGGGCGCTGGAGCGCCGAGTCGGCGGTGAACTGGCCGGTGCGGTACGTGAGTTGCTGATCGCCTTTCCCGTCTACCGGCCCTACCCCGGCGAGCCGGAGCTGCCGCCGCAGGCGCTGGAGCGGGCGGCCGAGCTGGCCGGTCCGGCCGCGGTGGCCGGCGTACGGGAGCTGCTGCTGCGGGATCCGGCCTTCGCCGCCCGGTTCGCCCAGACCTCGGCCGCCCTGCGCGCCAAGTCCCTGGAGGACCGGGCCTTCTACCGGTACGCGCCGCTTCTGTCGGCCACCGAGGTGGGCGGTGAGCCGGGGCGTCCGGCGGTGTCGCCCGAGGAGTTCCACGCGTACTGCGCCGTCCTGGCCCGGGACTGGCCGGAGACGGGCACGGTGCTGTCCACGCACGACACCAAGCGCAGTGCGGACGTCAGGGCCCGGATCTCGGCGCTGTCGCAGGCGCCGGAGCTGATGGACCGGGAGAGCGCGGCCCCCGACCCCCACCTGGCCTGGGTGGCCCGGCAGACGGCGCTGGGGCTCGGCCGGGCCCCCGAGGCGGTGCCGCGGCTGGCCGACGCCCTGCTCAAGGGGGCCCGCGAGGCCGCCCTGCGCACCAGCTGGACCGACCGGGACGAGGAGTACGAGACGAGCGTGCCCGGCTACGCCCCGGCCCCGCTCGACCTCCCGGCGGAGCTCGCGGGGGCGGCCCGCGCGAACCTGCTCGGCATGGCGCTGCTGCACCTCGCGATGCCGGGGGTGCCGGAGGTCTACCAGGGCGCGGAGACCGAGTACCGGGCCCTGGTCGACCCGGACAACCGGCGCCCGGCGTACTTCCCGCGCGACGAGCTGGGGCGGCTGGACGCGGGGGCCGCCCCGCACGGCCCGGCCGAGGAGAAGCTGGCCCTCACCGCCGTGCTGCTGCGGCTGCGGCGGGACCGGCCGGAGCTCTTCCGCGGCTACGCCGCCGTCGCGGTCCGGGGCCCCGCGGCCGGCCACCTGGTGGCCTTCACCCGGGCCCCGGGCCTCCTGGTGGCGGCCACGCGGCTGTCCCACCGGCTGGCGGCCTCGGGCGGCTGGCGCGACACCCAGGTGGACCTGCCGCCGGGCACGTGGACGCCCGTCCTGCCCGCGCACGCCGGGCGGAACACCGCGGCCGCGCACAGCGGCTCGGCCCGGGTGGCCTCCCTGCTGGACGACCGCCCGGTGGGGGTCTGGGTCCGCCGGTGACGGCCCGCCCGTGACCGGTCCGGCTGCGGCACGATCCACGGCGGCCGGACCGGCGACGCGGAAGCCCCTCCGGCCGGACCCGTCCCGGCCGGCGCCCGGAGGAGGCCGGCGAAGTCCGCGGCCCCTCCGGCCGACGGGACCCGCGCCCGCCGCGGTGCCCTGCTCCTCGGCGGGCCCGAAGCGGTCGGACGAGCGGTCTCCGCCCACCGGACCCGGCGCCGCAACACGGGTCCGCCCCACCGCAGACCGGTGCCCACCGTACCGACCCGGGGCAGAGGATCCGCAGCCGTTTCACCGGCCGTCCGTTGCGGGCCCGCCGCCTCCGGGTCAGGCGCGCATCGCCGCGTACGCTCCGAGCCACCCTGCCGCCAGCCGGTCGCCGCGGGTGAAGACGGCCGCGCCGCAGCACCCGGCCGACGGGTCGGCCGGGTCGGCCGGCGGGAGGAGCAGTGTGGTCTCCTCGCCGTCGGCGACGTGCACCGTGGTGGCCACGCCGTTCCACAGGCGGATCGCCGATCCGGGCGGGGCCCACACCCGGACGGCGTCGCCCTGGAGGGCGAGGCGCGTGCCGGTGGCGCGCTCCGCGAGGAGGGCGTGGTAGCGGTCCGGGGAGAGGGCGCAGTCGCCCGGTGGAGTCGTGCCGTTCCAGTCGGGCGCGTCGATGCCGCGGGCCCGGGCCGCGTTCCACATCCGGGGGACGAGGCCGGGCGCGAGCGGGGCCGTGGCCATGCGCTCGCACATCCAGAGGAGGCGTCCGGCCCCCCGGTCGACCCCCAGCGTGCGCCAGCGGATACGGAGGGCGAGGTCGGCCGCGACGACGGCCACCCAGGGGTGGACCGTGCCGAGGGGGCCCTGCGCGCCGAGCCAGGCCAGGTAGCGCCGGGCCTCCTCCAGGATGCCCGTCATGGAGTCCATGGGGATGCCCAGGACGTAGGCGGGGCGGCCGCGGAAGAGGCGCGGACGGGTCGCGGCAAGGAGCAGGACCGCGCGGGCCAGATCCCCGGCCTGTGGCCGCTGCTCGTCCTCGGTCGGCGTCGGCGCAGGTTCCTTGGCCGTGCCCAGCCCCCAGGGGTCGTCCGGCTCGTCGTCCGCGTGCTCGGCCTCACGCAGGACTCGGCGCAGGGCAGCCTTCGCCCGCTCGGTGAACGGCGCCTGTTCGAGCACGGGCAGACGGGTGCTGAGCAGGGTCGCGAGCAACTGCTCGGCCGTGAGCGGGTCTTCGGGTACCGGGGCCAGCCGCAGTGCCGTCGCCAGATCGTCGGCGACCCCGGCGTCTACCATGAAGCGGCTGGTCAGCCGGCCCAGCGCGCTGGGCTCCAGGCGGGCATCGCCGGCGATGTCGCGCAGGCAGCCCACCTCGGCGAGGAACCGGGCCGCCTCGTGCAGGGGCTCCACGCTGTCGTGCCCCTGGTGGGCGGCGAACGTGCCGGCCCACCACCGCTCCGCCTCGCCGAGGGTCGAAACGCGCTCCTGAACCGCTTCGGCGAGCAGGTGGTCGGCCAAGCGCTCGTCCAGTCGGGACCGCACGCTGTATCCGGCGGCCAACCGGGCCTGCCAGTGGGCCCGTTCCGCCGGGTCGGTGAGGAGGAACGCCCAGCCCTCGCGCTCTCCGGCGCCGATGCGCCCCGCGCGTCCGAACATCTGCTGGACCATCGACACCTCGACGCGGTCCAGACCGATGGTGGTGTCGCTGACGATCACCGCGCGGGCGGGGAGGTTGACGCCCGCCGCGACCGTGGAGGTGGCGACCAGGACCTCCGCCTCGCGGGCACGGAAGGCCTGCTCGGCCTCCCGTTTGTACGGCCAGTCCCGGTAGTGCAGCCGCACCCCCGCCTTGGTGCACAGCCGCTCCACGGCTTCGGCGTCGTCGGCGTCCACGCCTGCGGTGGGCACGCCCCGGTCGGCGGCCATCGCGAGCGCCGTGGTCCGGACGCGGCGCTTGCTGCCGCAGAAGACGAGGACGCTGCCACCGTCCCCGGTGACCTGACGGGCGATGCGCACGGCGGCCTCGGTGCGGACGGCGGCCCGCTTCGCCCAGTCCGTCTCGTCGACCGGCGGCAGGAGGGGCAGTTGCCAGGTGAGCCGGGTGGGCCGCCAGGTGGTGCGGACCAGGCGGGCGCCCAGCCACCGGGCGACTTCGTCCGCGTTGGCGACCGTCGCGGACAGGCCCACGATCCGGGTTGCCGCGCTGTCCTCCCGTACGCGTGCCAGCAGCGCCTCCAGTACGGCTCCGCGGGTCGGATCGCCGAGCAGGTGGATCTCGTCGACCACCAGGCAACCGACCTCCGCGAGCGCGTCCCGCAGCGAGCCCGCACGGCAGATCGCCTCGAACTTCTCGGTGGTGGCCACCCACACGTCGGCCGACCGGATCAGCTCCGTGTCCACCGCGGCCTCGCCGGTCAGACGCACCACCCGCAGCCCGTGGCGGCGCCACAAGCGGAGCTCGCGGTCGAGTTCGTCGGTGAGCGAGCGCTGCGGCACCAGCCAGGCCGCCTTGCGTCCGCGGGCGTGCGCCTCCAGCGCCGCGACCATCCCGATCGGGGTCTTTCCCGCGCCCGTCGGCGCGACCACGACCAGATGCCCGGTGCCTTCGAGCACCACCGGGACGGCGGCGGCCTGGACCGGGTTGAACGACGGGTGCGGCAGCAGCTCGGCCCACTCGGCCGGCACCAGCTCACCGACGGGCACGTACGCCTCGCCGTCGCCGTCCGGCAGCTCCTCCAGCGCGTCCCACTGGGCGGCGAAGGCGTCCCGGGCCGCCACCGCCCAGGGCCCCGGGGCGGGGGCCGCTCCGTCCGGACCGACGGCGACCAGCCCCGCCCGGCCGCCGGTGTCGGTGACCGTGCCGACCCGGCCGGCCTCCTCCCAGTACCGGCTGACCCGGTACGGGACGCCCCGGCCCTCCAGCCATGCCCTCAGCGCCTCGTACTCCCGGCCGTCGGGGAGGATCACCCGCACGTCCTCGGCCGCCGTGAGCACGGCGTCGGGCGGGCGCCACGCGGGATCGGCGACCTTCCACCACGACAGGGCCCTCGGCTCGCTCTCGTCGGGCACGACGAGGTCCTGCGGCCACGCGGGGCCGCCGTCCGCGCGCACCCCCGAACCCTTGACGATCACGGTGACGGTGACCCCCGGCCCGTCCGGGCACGGCGCGAGGGGCACCGGCGCGGGCGCCCGGCGACGCCGGGCGGGCCGCGCGGTCTGGCGGGGCACTGTGTCGGTCAGCTGGTCGTACCGCGTCACCCCGAGCTCCGCGAGGGTGAAGGCGGTGGAACACGCAGGGCAGACCAGAGCCGTGTACTGGTAGGTGCGCCCCTGGGACTCGTACGGTCTGCGCAGGGCGTGCAGTTCACCGCCGCACACGGGACAGCCACGGCCGACGGTCTCCTCATAGGCCCATCCCGGCTCCGCGAACCGCGCCGGGTACTCTCCGCCCAGCGTGATTCCCCACCGCTCCTGTGCCAGGTCGGTGACCGATCCGTGCACGCCGGCCTCGTCAGTGCGCATGGTGCGACTGTGGCATCCCGTGATCATCTTCCGCACCCGGTTTGCGGGGTTTCCCCCGCCCGAGAGGGTTCGGCATAGCCTTGGCCAGGGGTTTCCCCGGAGTTCCGGCGAACTGTGGGGCCCGTACAGCAGTAGGGGGCGGGCCCGGCGGGCATGGCATCCCTTGTGACTCTCCTCCGTGACATGTGCTACCCCACACCGCAGGAACTCGGGCTGGCCGGCCGGGCTCTGGCGGACGAACACCCCGGCGAGGTCCGGCTCCGCCAGGCCGGCACCTCGCGGGCCGGACAGCCGATCTG
The DNA here is from genome assembly GCF_004795115.1 of Streptomyces sp. A0592. NCBI lineage: Bacteria > Bacillati > Actinomycetota > Actinomycetes > Kitasatosporales > Streptomycetaceae > Streptomyces > Streptomyces sp. A0592. The sequence goes on along the minus strand of NZ_SSBM01000004.1, from coordinate 362,530 downwards.
GGTGCTGTCCGTCGCGGCGACCGCGGGGCCCGGCGCGGACGGCCCCGGCCCGGCCGGTACCGCGGGCGGGGACGCCCGCAACGTCCTCGTCGTCGCCGGGGCGCACGCCAACGAGCCCGTCGGCGGCGCCACCGCGCTCGCGCTCGCCCGCCGGATCGTGCGCGAGCCGGCGCCGCGCGCGGGCTGCGGCTGGCACTTCCTGCTCTGCGCCGATCCGGACGGCGCGGACCTGCACCGCACGCCCCGCCCGTACTCGCTGCTGGACTACCACCGGTACTTCTTCCGGCCGCCCGGCCCCGAACAGCCCGAGTGGGCGCCGTCCTTACTGCCCGCGGACCGGCTGCCGCCGGAGACTCTGGCGCTGACCGCGCTCATCGACGAGCTGCGGCCCGTGCTGCAGGTCTCCCTGCACGCCACCGATCTCGGTGGCACCTGGGTGCAGCTCACCCGGGACATACCCGGCCTCGCCGAGCCCTTCGGCAAATCGGCCGCCGACCTGCGCATCCCGGTGGAGAACGGGGCCTCGGACGCCGCCGGCTGGCCCTCGCCCGGGCCCGGGATCTTCGTGATCCCGCAGCCGGGGAGCGAGGCCGCCGGGGCGTTCCACCCGGAGGACACCCGGCTGAGCACCTGGTACCACGCCCACCGGTACGCCGGCACCACCGCGATCGTCGAAGTCCCCATGTGGGCCTCCGACCTGGTGGACGACCCGGCCCCGCACCCCGACCCGCGCCGCGCCCTGCGAATGCTGGCCGGGCGGCTGACGGCGGACGCCGCGCTTGTCGGCGCGGCCCGGGAGCGGGCCCGGGACCGGCCGGGTCCGGGCGCGTACGAGGACCCGGCCGCGGCCCCGCTGCTGCGCGCGGTGGACTGGACGCTCGCGCTGATCCCCCGGATCGCCTCCGAGTGGACGGGCGCCGGCGCCCCCGCCGAGGCCACGGCGGCGTACATCGCCAGCATCGACGCCTTCGGGCGGCGGCTGTCGCTGCGCGCGGCGGCGATGCTGCTGCGGGTCCTGCGCGCCGAGGGGCACCCGGCGGCGCCCGGGCTGGACCGGCTGGTCACCGGGTGGTGCGAGGAGTTCGCGGCCCGGTTCGGGGCGCGCTGGATCCCGGTGGCGACCCAGGTGGAGCACCAGTCCCGTACCGTCCTGGCCGCCTACGACAAGCTCGTGGCGGCCGGCCGCTCCACGGGCAGGGCGTAGCGGAACTTGGGGTTGGAGGCGGCGCCGAGGCGGTCGTAGAAGCGGATCGCCCCCTCGTTCCAGTCGGGGGTCTGCCACTGGACCTGCTCCAGGCCCAGCTCGCGGGCCAGCCCCGTCACGCCCTCCATCAGGGCGGCGCCGAGGCCCTGGCCGCGGGCGGCCGCGGCCAGGTAGAGGCAGTCCATGTGCAGGTGGTCCCGCGCGTCCCAGAACGCGAACTCGACCGAGCAGGCGGCGTATCCGGCGACGACGCCGTCGGCGTTCTCGGCGAGCAGCACCCACAGCCGGGAGTCCTCGGCGAACAGCCGCGGGCCGAGCCGCCCGGCGAGGTCCGCCGGGCGGGGGGCCGACTTCTCGTGGGCGACGTGCTCGTGGATGAGTTCGACCAGCCGGGGCAGGTCCCCGACCCGGGCGCGGCGGATGACAGGCGTGTGTTCCATGACCGCCATCCTGCGTGGTCGCTCCCGGCATCGCACCGGTGGGGGCCGGTGAGGGTGCGGGCCGGGCGGAGGCGGAGGGCGCGCCCGGCCCCGGGATCAGCCCGCCGAGAGCCGGAAGCTCATGTTCCCGAAGCTGACCTGGTCGCCGTCGCGGACGACCGCGGAGCCCGTCACACGACGCCCGTTGACGCTGGTGCCGTTGGTGGAGCCGAGGTCCTTGAGCACCCACACGCCGTCGCGCAGGCTCAGTTCCGCGTGCATCCGGGAGACGGTCTCGTGGCTGAGTCGCAGCCCGTTGCCGGGGTCGCGGCCGATCCGCAGGGCCGCCGCACTCGGATGCGGCAGCAGCAGCTTGGGCAGCCGCTCGGCGGTCCAGGCCCGCCGGACACCGGCGGACACCGCCGACACCCGGCCGACCCAGCCGAACAGCCGACGGGTCCACGGGCTTTCGGCGGCCTCCCTGGACTGGAGGTCGGCGGTGAGGACCGCGAGGTCCTCGGAACGGCGGGCCACCAGGGCGAGTTCCATGCGGCGCAGGAAGGTGTCGTGGGACAGCTTGCCGAGGGCCGCGCCCTCCCTGAGCTGGCCCAGCGCACGGTCTCGCTCGGCGTCCGACAGCCGCGGCGCGGGAAAGGCAGGAAGTTCGAAACTCGACGTCACAGGGTGATTGTCGGCCCGTCGGGGCCGGAGTGTCCAGAACTCCCCCACCACGCCCGGAATGATGGGCACGATAAGCATGCTGGACACCGCCGGAGACGAGGGGACCGCCCGTGCAGTTCGAGGTGTGGGCACCGCTGTCGGGCCGGGTCGCCCTGCGACTCGACGACGTGACGTACGACATGGCACGCGATCCGGACCGGGACGGCTGGTGGACCGCGCAGGCCGCGGCCGGGGACGGCAGCCGCTACGGCTTCCTCCTGGACGGGGAGGCCTCCCCGCGGCCCGACCCGCGCGGCCGTCGCCTGCCGGACGGCCCCGACGGGCTGTCGGCCGTCGTCGACTTCGAGGCCCTGGCCCCGCAGCCCGCGCCGTCGCCGCGCGTCCCGCTCCAGGACGCGGTCCTCTACGAGCTCCACGTGGGCACGTTCACCCCCGAGGGCACCTTCGACGCGGCCGCGGCCCGCCTCGGCCACCTCCTCTCCCTCGGCGTCACGCACGTGGAGCTGATGCCGGTGTGCTCCTTCGCCGGCCGGCACGGCTGGGGATACGACGGGGTCGCGCCCTGGGCGGTGCACGAACCGTACGGCGGCCCGGCCGGCCTGGCCCGGTTCACGGCCGCCGCCCACGCGGCCGGGCTGGGCGTGGTCCTCGACGTGGTGCACAACCATCTCGGGCCCTCCGGGAACCACCTGCCCGCCTTCGGCCCGTACTTCACCGACACCCACCACACCCCGTGGGGCTCCGCGGTCAACCTGGACGCGCCCGGCTCCGACGAGGTGCGCGCGTACCTCATCGGCAGCGCGCTGGCCTGGCTGCGCGACTTCGGCATCGACGGCCTGCGCCTGGACGCGGTGCACGCGCTGGCCGACGGGCGGGCGCTGACCTTCCTGGAGGAGCTGTCCGCGGCCGTCGAAGGGCTCGCCGCGGAGACCGGCCGGCCGCTCTTCCTGATCGCCGAGTCCGACCGCTGCGACCCGCGCACCACCACCCCGCGCGCCGCCGGCGGCCTGGGCCTGAACGCCCAGTGGAACGACGACTTCCACCACGCCCTGCACTGCGCGCTGACCGGTGAGTCCCAGGCGTACTACGCCGACTTCGCCGAAGCCCCGCTGGCCGCCCTGGCCAAGACCCTGAGCCGGGTCTTCTTCCACGACGGGACCTGGTCCTCCTTCCGGGGCCGCACGCACGGCCGGCCGGTGGACCACCGCCGGACCCCGGCCCACCGGTTCGTCGGCTACTCCCAGACCCACGACCAGATCGGCAACCGGGCGCTCGGCGACCGGCTCTCGGCCTCGCTGTCCCCCGGGCTGCTGGCCTGCGCGGCGACGGTGGCGCTGACCGGGCCCTTCGTGCCGATGCTGTTCATGGGCGAGGAGTGGGGCGCCCGCACCCCGTGGCAGTACTTCACCGACCACCCCGACCCGGAGCTCGCGGAGGCGGTGCGCAGCGGCCGGCGCCGGGAGTTCGCGGCGCACGGCTGGAAGGCCGAGGAGATCCCCGACCCGCAGGACCCGGCGACCCGGGACCGCTCCTGCCTGGACTGGTCGGAGCCCGAACAGCCGCTCCACGCCCGCCTGCTGGACTGGTACCGCACCCTGGTCGCGCTGCGCCGCACCCACCCGGACCTGCGCGACCCGGACCTGGCGGCGGTCCGGGTCGCCCACGACGAGGAGCGGCGCTGGCTGACCTTCCGGCGGGGAGACGTACGGGTCGCCGTGAACCTCTCCGCCGAGCCGGTCACGATCGCGCTGGGCCGCAACGGGGTACGGGTGCTGGCGTCCTGGGAACCGCTCGAACACCCCGGCCCCGACGGGCGGATCCACCTGCCCGGCGAGTCGGCGGTGGTCCTCGCTCCCTGAGCGAGCGGGGAGCGGGGAGCTGGGCTACTCGACGACGGCGAGTTCGCGCGGGGCGTTGTTCAGGCGGCGCCCGCCGTCCTCGGTGACGGTCACGATGTCCTCGATGCGGACGCCGAACCGTCCCGGCAGGTACACGCCGGGCTCGACGGAGAAGCACATGCCGGGGACCAGGGGCTGCTCCTCGCCCTCGACCATGTACGGGGGCTCGTGGGTGGTGACGCCGATGCCGTGGCCGGTGCGGTGGATGAAGCGGTCGCCGTACCCGAACTCGGTGATCACGGCCCGGGCGGCCCGGTCCACGTCCTGGCAGGCGGCGCCCGGCCGGACCGCCGCGAAGGCGGCCTGCTGGGCCTCGCGGACGATGTCGTGGACCCGCTGCTCCTCGGCGGTGGGCTCGCCGACGTGCACCGTGCGGGAGATGTCGGAGCCGTAGCCGAAGCGCAGGCCGCCGAAGTCGAGGACCACCGTGTCGCCGTGGCGGATGACCCGCTCGCCGGCCTCGTGGTGCGGGTTGGCGCCGTTGGGCCCGGAGCCGACGACGGTGAAGTCCACCTGGGAGTGGCCGTGCGTGCGCAGCAGGGCGGCCAGGTCGGCGGCGACGTCGGTCTCCCGGCGGCCGGCGAAGGGGAGATGGAGGATCTGCGCGTAGGCGGCGTCGGCGGCGGCTCCGGCCGCGGCGAGGCGCTCCAGTTCCCGCGCGTCCTTGACGGCGCGCAGCATGGGCAGGCAGTCGGTCAGCGCCGCGTAGGAGGTGTTCGGCAACTGCCGCTGGAGGCCGAGGAGATGCAGGGCCCAGGTGTTGTCGCTGACCCCGAAGCGGCCGCGGGGGTCCAGCAGCGGGGCGGTCAGGGCGTACGGGTCCTTCCCGTCGGCCCAGTCCCGCAGGGTCAGCGCGCCGGCTCCGGCGGCCTTGGCCGCGTCGGGCGCCTCCAGGGCGGGCACGACGAGCACCGGGTCCTGCCCGGCGGCCAGGACGAGGAGGGTCAGCCGTTCGGTCTCGGCGGTGGGGCGGTATCCGGTGAGGTGGGTGAGGTCGGGGCCGGGGGCGATCAGCAGCCCGGCGAGCCCCGCCCCGGCGGCGCTCTGCGCGGCCGAGGCCATACGGGCGGCGTAGTCGGCCGCGCTGAAGGGGGCCGGGCCGGCGGCGTCGGTGTCATCGGTCATACGGGGGATCCTGCCGTGAGCCGTGCGGCGAGGGCGGCGGCCGCGCCGGTCGGGGCGCCGGGCGAGAGCAGTTCCGTCCGGTGCACCAGGCGCGGGGCGGACAGCGGTACGGCTACCCCCGCGCCGGCGGCCTCGGCGACGCGGCGCGGGAGAAGGGCGAGGCCGTGCCCGGCGGCGGCCAGCGCGCAGAGGGCGAGCAGGTCGGTGCCCTCGTAGCGGACGGAGGCCCGGGCGGCGGTGAGCGGCAGGCCGATGCCGGGGGCGTCGATCCAGCGGGCGTCGGCGAGGTCGTCCAGGCGGACGGCGGCCCGCCCGGCGAAGGGGTGCCCCTCGGGCAGCAGCACGGCCAGTTCCTCCTCCCCGGCGCCGGTCACGGTGAGGGGTGCCACGTCGGGCAGCCGCAGCGGGTCGCTCGGGGCGGCCGGGCCGTCGACCAGTCCGAGGTCGCAGCCGCCGGTGGCCACGGCGGCGGGCACATCGGCCGGGGGCAGCACGCGCAGGGTGACCCCGGTCGCGGGCAGGGCGGCGAGCAGCCGGGGGCCGACGGCGAGCGGGGAGGCGGCGAGCGTGACGCGGCCGGGCGGGGCGGCGGCCAGCCGGAGCACGTCGGCCCGTGCGGCGTCGAGCCGCAGCAGCAGCGGTCCGGCGTGCTCCAGGAGCCGCACCCCGGCCGGGGTCGGTGCGACGGGCCGGCGGGTGAGGAGCTCCGCCCGCAGGTCCCCCTCCAGCGCGGCGATGTGCTGGGAGACGGCGGACTGGGTGTAGCCCAGCTCGCGGGCGGCGCCGGAGAAGGAGGCGAGCCGGGCCACGGCGACGAAGGTGCGGAGCAGGTGCGGATCCATGGACATCAGGATCACTTATCGCCGGTGCACGAACAATCGTTGGCACTGAAGGGGGTGGCGGTCACAAGATGGTCGACATGACCACCGCACCCACCTCACCCACCTCACCCCCGCAGGTGGCGCGGATCGCCCTCGTCGGCGACCGCTCCCCGCACGTGAAGTCCCACACCCGGATCCCGCTGCTCCTCGACGCCCTCGCCGCCCGCGACGGGCTGGTCCTCGACGCCTACTGGATCCCGACCGCCGACGCGGCGGCCGAGGCCGCCGCCGGGACCCTCGCCCGCTTCGACGCCGTGTGGGTGCTGCCGGGCAGCCCGTACGCCAGCGAGGCCGGGGCGCTGGCCGCGATCCGGGTGGCCCGCGAGGAGGGCGTCCCCTTCCTCGGGACCTGCGGCGGCTTCCAGCACACGCTGCTGGAGTACGCCCGGACGGTGTGCGGGCTGGCCGAGGCCGCGCACGCCGAGAACGACCCCGGGGCACGGGACCCGCTGATCGCCCCGCTGGCCTGCTCGCTGGTCGGCCACGAGGGCGTCGTACGGGCCGAGAGCGGGTCGCTCGCCGAGGCCGCGCTCGGCGCGGAGCGGTCGACGGAGCGCTACCACTGCAGCTACGGGCCCGCCCCGCGGCACCTGCCTGCCCTCATCGCGCACGGGCTGCGGCTGTCGGGGTACGACGAGGACGGGCAGGTGCGCATCGCGGAGCTGCCCGGGCACCCCTTCTTCCTGGCCACGCTCTTCCAGCCGGAGCTCCAGGGGGACGGGACCAGGCCCCACCCGATCATCAGGGCCCTCGCCGTGGCGGCCGTGGCGCACGCGGCCGGCCGCGCCGACGGGGTCGCGGCCGGGCTCACCGCCACCCCGGCCGCGAGCCGGTCGGCCGGATAACGCGTCGCGGGACCACCCCGCAGATCGGCTATGCTGTGCATGCACATCGACGGGCGGTCCGCCGCCCCTCGTGGTGGGTGTAGCTCAGTTGGTAGAGCACCTGGTTGTGGTCCAGGTGGCCGCGGGTTCAAGTCCCGTCACTCACCCTGATCCCCCGGGGTACGAGGTCTCCTCGTAGCCCGGGGGTTTTTTCGTACCCTCGCGGCTAGTCGCGGAGGAAGGCTTCCACTTCGGTGGCGAAGGCCACGGGGGTCTCGTGCGGCGGGTAGTGCCCGGCGCCGGGGAGGGTGCGGATGCGGCAGTTCGGGTACCAGACCTGCCAGGTGGCGCGCATCACGTCGGCGGTGAGCGCGAGGTCGTACTCCCCGACCAGGACGAGCACCGGGACCGTGTTGCCCTTGACGGCGGCGGAGAGGTCCAGGGACTGCCAGCTCGCGAGGTAGTCGGCGAAGGCCTCCGGGCGGGAGATCTCCAGGGAGTGGGCGACCATCCGGTCGATCCAGTGGCCGCTCGCCCGGTTGCCGGTGACGAGGTCGAGGATGGCGCGCCGGTGCTCGGGGCTCTCGGCGGCGCCGAAGAAGAGCGCGTGGGCGGCGTCGTCCATCTCGTACGGCGCGGCGGGGACCGGGTTGATCCCGACGAGCTTCTCGATCCGCTCGGGGGCGCGGACCAGGACCTGCTGGGCGGCCTTGCCGCCCATGGAGTGGCCGAGCAGGGAGAAGGTGTCCCAGCCGAGCTGGTCGGCGAGTTCGAGGACGTCGTCGGCGATCTCGGGAAGGGTGTGGCGGCCGGCGACGTCCCGGCGTTCGCCGTAGCCGCGGTAGTCGAGGAAGGCGTAACTGAACCCTTCCGGATCCAGGTGGTCCAGCACCGAGCCCCAGTTGGCGGACGTGCCGAACCAGTCGTGCAGCACGATGACGCGAACGGGTCCGGTGCCGATCCGGCGGTGGGCGATGGCCATGCGTTCTCCCTCGGTGACGGGGATGGTGACAACCGACGCGGTACGTCATGCCCACCGCGCCTACCATCACACCGTGAGCCCGACATCGCGCACGGACCGGCTGGTCATGGGGAGCTTCTCGCGGCCGGACGGGGCCCGGCACCCCCATCACCCGCAGAGCTACGAGATCACCGACCCCGCCGAGGCCGCCGAGGTCCGGGCCGTCCGGGAGCTCGGCCGCAGGCTCGCCGGCGACGACCTGTTCGGCTGCTCGTGCGGGCACGACGACGGGACCCTCCACCCCACCCCCGAGTCGCACCGGCTGCTGGACCCGCTGTCCCCCGACGGGATCCCGGCCCGCCACCGCGCCCGCTGGGTGGCCGCGGCACCCGGGGCCCTGCGCGAGTACGCCGGGGCCCTGGCCGCGGGCGCCGAGGAGCCGGCTCCGCCGCGCGGGGTGCCGCTGAGCGTGGTCTTCGGCTGGCTGGGCGCCGTACGGCAGGAGCCGCGCGACGCGGCCCTGCTGCTCGCCGAACGGGCCCCCCTGCGGCTCCTGGCCGGGGCGGCCACGGGGGAACTGGCCTGGGCGGTGCGGGAGTCGGACCGCGCCGGGCTGGAAGGGGCCGTGCGGTTCTTCGCGGGCGAGGAGTTCACCACCCGCCACCCGAAGCGGCGCCGGGTCCCGGACACCGCCCGCGACCTCCTGCTCCGGCACGCCCGCGGCCACCGCCCCGGGGACCTCGCGGTCCTGGAACGGCGGCTGCTGCGCGCGCCGGAGGACCGGATCAGGCGGTCCTGATCGCCGGGTCGGAGACGCCCGGGGCGCCGGTCTCCACGTGCCCCGCGAAGCGCCGCAGGAAGGTGGCGTCGAGGTCGGAGACGACCTTGACGTCGTACCAGCGGCCCGTGGGGGCGAGGTTCACGGTGTGGGTGAGCGTGCCTCCGGCCGCGACCCGGAAGGTCTGGGCCGCCCCGCCGTAGGAGTTGGTCACCGTGAGGTTGACCGCGGCCGTGCCCGAGTTGGTCATCGTCAGGGCCAGGTCGCCGGCGGCGCTCACGTGGCGGGCCGTGACCTCGGGGCCGGCCTTCTTCGCCGGGCCCTTCCAGGTGCGCAGGAAACCGTTGGGTCCCCACACCGTCAGATTGATCTGGTTGCCGGTGGAACTGCTGGTGGACCACGTGTCCGAGAGGGTCCTGCCCGCCTCGACCGTGTAGGGCCAGGGGCCGTCCGTGCGGTTGCCCGAGGTGCTGTGGAAGTGGGCGCCCAGGGTCGGGCCGGAGGCGAAGGTGAGGGTGAACTTGCCGGTGGAGACGGTGCGGGCGCCGTCCACGTACGGGACGTAGCCGAGCGCGCGGGTGGGCTTGGACCCGGCCTCCTGCGGTGGCAGGGCGCCCGTCGCCGGCGGCGTCGGGTGGTAGGAGGGGTGGCGGTCCTTGTCCGGCGGGACGTAGCCGGCCGTGGACGGCAGCGCGGCGGGGGCGGCATCGGCCCGGGTGAAGTCGAAGGCCGAGGTCATGTCGCCGCAGACGGCGCGGCGCCACGGGGAGATGTTGGGCTCCTGCACCCCGAAGCGCTTCTCCATGAAGCGGATCACCGAGGTGTGGTCGAAGGTCTCTGAGCAGACGTAGCCGCCCTTGCTCCACGGGGAGACCACGATCATCGGGACGCGCGGGCCGAGCCCGTACGGTCCGGCGGCGTAGCCGCCACCGCCCGCGTAGAGGTCCTTGGACACGTCGGCCGTGGACAGGCCCCACGCGGAGGAGGCCGGCGGGTACGGCGGGACGACGTGGTCGAAGAAGCCGTCGTTCTCGTCGTAGGTGATGAACAGGGCGGTCTTCGCCCACACCGCCGGGTTCGCCGTCAGCGAGTCCAGGACCTGCGAGATGTACCAGGCGCCGAAGTTCGTCGGCCAGTTGGAGTGCTCGCTGAAGGCCTCGGGGGCGGCGATCCAGGAGACCTGGGGCAGCGTGCCGGCCGTCACGTCGGCGCGCAGCCGGTCGAAGTAGCCGCCGCCCGCCTTGACGTTGGTGCCGGTGCGCGCCTTCTCGTACAGGGGGCTGCCCGGCTGGGCATTGCGGTAGGTGTTGAAGTACAGCAGCGAGTTGTCGCCGTAGTTGCCGCGGAAGGCGTCGTTGATCCAGCCCCAGGAGCCGGCGGCGTCCAGGCCGTCGCCGATGTCCTGGTAGACCTTCCAGGAGATCCCGGCCGCCTCCAGGCGCTCGGGGTAGGTCTTCCAGCCGTAGCCGAGCTCCTGGTTTCCGAGGACCGGACCGCCGCCGACGCCGTCGTTGCCGGTGTGGCCCGTCCACATGTAGTAGCGGTTCGGGTCCGTGGCGCCGATGAAGGAGCAGTGGTAGGCGTCGCACACCGTGAAGGCGTCGGCGAGGGCGTAGTGGAACGGGATGTCGTTCCGCGTCATGTACGACATCGTCGTGGCCGTCTTGGCCGGGACCCACTTGTCGTACTTGCCGTTGTTGTAGGCCTGGTGGCCGCCGGCCCAGTCGTGGTTGAGCCCCTCCAGGAACTGCATCCCGAGGTCCGCGATCTGCGGGTGGAAGGGCAGGATGTCCTTCGTCCCGTTCGACTGGTGGAAGATCGTCTTGCCGTTGTCCTGGAGCACCGGCCGCGGGTCGCCGAAGCCGCGGACGCCCTTCATCGCGCCGAAGTAGTGGTCGAAGGAGCGGTTCTCCTGCATGAGGACGACGATGTGCTCGATGTCCTGGATCGTTCCGGTGGTGCCCTGGGCCGAGATGGCGGCGGCCCGGGCGATGCTGTCGTTCAGCATCGCGATGGCGGCCGTGCCGCCGGCTATCTGCAGGAACCTGCGGCGGTTGAGTTCTGCCATGGGGTGACGACCTCTGGGGGTGAGGGGGGAGTCGAGGGGCGCCCCAAGGACAGCGGCCCCCGGGTACCGGACGGAGATGCCTTCGTGACACGGCGCCGTACACCTGGCGAACGGACGGCGTTCCGGCGTACCGCTGCCGCGCCGCCGGCAGGGTACGGCGATCCCCGCACCCGCAACAGGCGTCGAGAACGGGCCACATGGCCGGAACGGCGGATTCCTACTCATCCGGACCGCGCACCGGACCCCGGCTGCTTGAGCATCCGTACTCAGGACCCGCCCGCACCCGCTTTGCCATCGTGAGGGCATGTTCATCGAGCCGTGTGACCCGCCGCGGAGTGCCGGGCCGACCGCCGTCGGCAGCTTCCTGCCCGAGGAGGTGCTGTCCTCGGAAGCCCTCCGGGCGGAGGTGGCGCGCCGCAGTGGCCTGACGCTGCCGCCCAGGCTGCTGACGCAGGCCACCGGGATCCTCTCCCGCCGTGTCGCGGGCGAGGGCGAGTACGCCTCCACGCTCGCCGTGGGCGCAGCCCGCCGGGCCCTGGACGCCGCTTCCCTCTCCCCCCTCGACATCGACCTGCTGCTCTTCGCCTCCGCCTCCCGCGACATGGTCGAGCCCGCGACCGCGCACATCGTGCAGGCGGAGCTGGGCTCGCGGGCCCACGCCCTGGACGTCACCAACGCCTGCAACAGCTTCGTGAACGGCATCGACCTCGCCCGGTCCATGATCCTCGCCGGGCGGGCCCGGCGGGCCCTGGTGGTCACCGGCGAGACCCCCAGCCGGGCGATGCGCAAGGACCCCTCCGGACTCGCGGAACTGCGCGACGGGTTCGCCGGCTACACCTTCGGAGACGCGGGCGCGGCCGTCGTGGTGGAGGCCGTGGAGCGCGGCGGCATCCTCGACGTGGACACCGAGACCCACTCGGAGCACTGGGAGGTCGGCGGCATACCGGGCGGCGGTTCGCGGCACCCGCGCGGGGACGCGTACACCTACTTCCGGGGCGACGGGCACGAACTGCGCGGCGTCTTCGAGAAGGTGGGCACCGCCGTCATCGACCGGACGCTGCACCGCACGGGAATGGGCTGGGACGACTTCGCCAAGGTGCTGGTGCACCAGGTGACGGTCCCCTACCTGGAGCGGTTCGCCGAACTGACCGGGGTGCCCGCCGACAAGCTGGTGGTGACCGTGCCCGAGCTCGGCAACGTCGCGAGCGCGAGCATCGGGGTACAGCTGGACCGGGTGTTCCCGGAACTGGCGCAGGGGGACCGGGTGCTGTTCGTCGGCCTGGGCGGCGGCATCAGCATCATGACGATGGTCTGGGAGAAGTCGTGAGCCGCATGTGGGTCGTGGTGCCCGCGCACGAGGAGGAGGCCCGGCTCGCGGACACCCTGCGGGCGCTCGCCGCGCAGCGGGACCGGGACTTCACCCTGCTGGTCGTCGACAACGCGTCGGCGGACCGCACCGGGTGCGTCGCCCGGGAGTTCGCGGCGCACGCTCCCTTCCCGGTGGAGGTGATCGAAGAGCCCGAGAAGGGCGTCGGCTCCGCCGTGGACACCGGCTTCCGGTACGCGATCGCGCGCGGTGCGCGGCTGCTCGCCCGCACCGACGCCGACTGCCTGCCGCGGCCCGGCTGGACCGGGGCGGCGCGGACCGCGCTCACCCGCCGCCCCGGGCTCGTGTGCGGGCGGATCACGGCCCGCCGCGACGAGCACGGCCCGCTGGGCCGGGCCGGTTTCGGCGCGGTGGTGGCGCTCGCCGCGCTCTTCGGCCGGCTGCGGCCGCGGCACGCCCGCCGGCACGGCTACCGGGCGCCGTACCGCATGCACGCCGGGAACAACATGGCGATCACCGCCGAGCTGTACCTGGCCGTCGGCGGCATGCCGCGGCGGCCCTCGCCGACCGACCGGCTCTTCCTCAACGCCGTACGCCGCCACACCGACCGGATCGTCCACTGCCGGGAGATGGTCGTGGAGAACTCCACGCGGCGCCTGCGGGCCTACGGGCTCGCCGGCACCGCCCGCTGGTACCTGGACCAGGGCAGCGGCACGCACGGAACGGACGACCCCCGCTGATGCTGGACCGACTCGACCACGCGCTGCGCAGCCGCCCCGAGCGGCCCGCCGTGCTGACCGCCACTCGTACCGGCGCACCGCGCGTGCGGGCCACCCGCGGCGAACTCGCCGAACTGGCCGACGCGTACGCCGCCGCCCTGCACGCGCGCGGACTGCGGGCCGGGGACACCGTCGGGGTCGCCGTGCGCCCCGGACCGCGGGCCCTCGCCGTCCTGCTCGCCCTGTGGCGACTCGGCCTGCGCGGTGCCGTCCTGGACCCGGGCGCCGGATCCGACGTACTGCGGGCCCGCCTCGCTCTGGCGCGGCCCGCGCTGGTGCTGGCCGACGCGGCCGCGCAGGCGGTGGCCGGCTGGGCCCGGCCGCTGGCCCGCCGGGCCGGGCTCGCGCTGCCCGACCTGGCCGGCCTGGGGCCGGTGGCCACGGTCGGACCCCGGCTGCCGGGGTGCGCGCCCGCGCTGGACCTGGGGGCGCCGCGGGGCGGCGTCCCCGCGCGGGCCGGCGTGGACGGCGACGCCGACGCGGTGATCGTGTTCACCTCCGGGACCACCTCCCGGCCGCGTGCCGTGGTGCACACCCGGGCGGGCCTGTCGGCCGGCATGGCCACGGTGTCGTCCCTCTTCGACGCCCGCGGCGACGAGCCGGTGATCGGCGGCACCTTCTTCGTCCTCGTCCCCTCCCTGACGCGCGGCGCGCCCGTGGCCCTGCCGTCCGGCAGTTCCCGCGTGCTGGCACGGCAGTTGCACCGGCTGCGCCCCTCCGACACGTATCTGACCCCGCCGCGGCTGCGGGACGCCCTCGGCGCGGGCGCCCCCTTCCACGGCAGGGTGTGGACCGGCTCCGCACCGGCCGGCGCCGGCCTGCTGGAACGCGTACGGGACGCGGGCGCGGCCGAGGCGTGGGGTGTGTACGCGCTCACCGAGCTGTTCCCCGCCGCCGCGGTCGAGTCCCGGGAGAAGTCCGCCTTCGACGGGGCCGGGGACCTGGTCGGGGCACCGCTGCCCGGCGTACGGGCCGTCCGGGACGCCGACGGGCAGCTGCTGCTGTCCGGGCCGGCGGCCCGCCACCGCTACCTCGGGGAGGAGCCCGACCCGTGGGTGCGTACGGGCGACCGGGCGCGGCTGGACGACACCGGCCGGATCGTGCTGGAGGGCCGGTGCAAGGACATGGTGCTGCGCCGGGCCGAGAACATCTACCCGGGCCTGTACGAGCCCGCCCTGCACGTGCCGGGGGTGGAACTGGCCGTGCTCGTCGGGATCCCCGCGGGCGACGGCGACGAGCGCCTCGTCGCCGTCGTCCAGCCGCGGCACGGAGCGGACGAACCGGCCCTGCGCGCGGCCCTGTCGGAGCCGGTCGCCCGCATGGGCACGGCTCGGCCCGACGAGGTGCTCCTCGCGCGGATCCCGCTGTCGGGGCGCTCACGCAAACCCGACCGTGCGGCGACGGCCGCGCTGGCGGCCCGACGCCTGGGCCCGGCGCGATGACCCGCGCCGCCGGTGCGGGCGCGCGCCGCCGGACCGCGACCGGGTGGGCGGCCGTTGGCGTGTCCGGAACCCCTTTTCCCGTGGAGGTACAGCCCTGATGGCCCCGATGGACCCGACGGCCCCACCGGCCCCGATGAGGCCCACGTCCCAGGCACGGGCGCGCCGCCGCGACCGCCGCGTCTACCTGGGCGGCCACCCCCTTCTGTTCGGGCTGCTCGCCGCGACGCGCGGACGGCCCGTGCGCCGGATCGGCGGCACCCTGCTCGTGCACGGGGCGGAGGCCTACCGGGAGGCACTGACCCGGCTGCCGCTCGACCGGACGGCGGCCGGTACGACGGGCGGCGCGGCGCGCTCCGCGCTGGCGGGCGGCGGCGGGGTGCTGTTCGACCAGGAGGGCGGCGAGCACCGGGTCGGCCGGCGGGACCTCGCGGCCGGCCTCGGCGCGGCGGGTGTGGAGGAGTTGCGGGCCCGGTGGCAGCCGCTGCTCGTGCGCCGTCTCGAACCGCTGGCGCGGGGCGGGGAGGTGGACCTCGTCGAGCTGGCCCGGGAACTGTCCGGGACGGTGGTGTGCGCCCTGCTGGGCTCCGGCTCCGACCCGTGCGAGGTGGCGCGGGCCGCGGCCGAGGCGGCGGCCGCCTCCGTACGCAGCCACCTGCCCGGACCGCGCCGCCCGGGCGCCGAGGCCGCCGCGGCCCGGGCCGCGGGACGGCTGGGCGACCTCCTGGGGGGCGGACGCGGGGCGCCGGCCGCCGCGGGGGCGGGCTCGGCGGTGTCCGGTGCGCGCGACGGCGGGGCCGGGGAGGACCGCCTTGCGGCGGACCGGCGGTCGACGGCGCGGCACGGATGCGGGCCGGACACCCCCGAACGGGCGGGCATGCGCGGGCACGGCCCGGGCCCCGCCGGCGGCGCGCTGGCCGCGATGGTGGCGGTGGCCGCGGTGAACACCACGGTCGCGGCGCTGCCGCGGGCGGTGGCCTGGTGCGCCGACGCCGGGCTGTGGGAGCAGGCCGGCGACGCGGCGCTGCGCCCGGCGCTGGCGGCCGAGCTGCTGCGGGTCACGGCGGCCTCCCCGCTGCTGCCCCGCGTCGCCGCCGCGGACGGCACGGTCGGCGGCTGCCCGGTGCGGGCCGGGAACCGGCTGCTGCTGGTCGCCCGGCACGCGGCGGACGCGCACCGGCGCGACCCGGACGCCCTCGGGCCCGCGGAACCCGCCCTGTCCCGGCTGGTGTTCGGGGCCGGGGCGCACGCCTGCCCCGGCGCCCGGCTGGCGTCCGTCCAGCTGGCCGACGTGCTGGCGGCGCTGGCCCCGTACCGGCCGGTGGTGACGCGGGCCCGGGTGGACCGGGGTGCGGCGCTGCCGGGCTGGCGGACGCTGTGCGTACGGGCGGCGTCATGATCGCGGTCACGGGCGCGAGCGGCTTCTGCGGCGGGCACGTGGCGCGCGCCGCCGCGGCGGCCGGTGCGCGGGTGGTGGGTCTGGGGCGCAGGCCTGGCCCGGTGGGCGAGCACCGCTTCTGGGATGCGGCCGCCGGCGGCCCGGACCTGAACGGGGTGGACGTGGTGGTGCACTGCGCCGCAGCGGTCGGCGACCCCTCCCCCGGCTCCCCGGCGGAGGCGCTGATGCACGAGGTCAACGTCGCCGGCACGGAGCGGCTGATGCGGGCCGCGGCGGGCCGGCCGGTGGTGTGGGTGAGCAGCGCCAGCGTCTACGACCCGCGGCTCGACCGCTCCCTGGTCGGCGAGGACCATCCGCGCACCGGCCAGTTGAACGCGTACGGCCGCACGAAGGCGGCGGGCGAGGCCCTGGCGCTGGCCGCCGGGGCGGTGGTGCTGCGCCCGCGGGCCGTGTACGGACCCGGCGACACCACGCTGCTGCCGCGGCTGCTGTCACGGGTCCGGGCGGGCACCCTGCTGCTGCCGGGTCCGGACGTGCGGCTGAGCCTGACAGCGGTGGAGAACCTGGCGGAGGCCTGTCTGGCGGCCGCGGCCTGGCCGCCGGGGGCGTACAACGTGGCCGACGCCCAGCCGTACGGGCGGGACGCCGCGGTCCGCGCGGTGCTGGCCGCGCACGGCGTCCGGGCCCGCGTCCGCCACCTGCCGCTGGGGCTGGCCCGTACGGCGGCCCGGGTCGCGGAGGCCCTGCCGACCGCCGAGCCGGCCCTCAGCCGCTACGCGGTGGACCAGCTGGCCCACCCGGTGGTCCTGGATCTGACCCGGGCCCGCTCCCGGGGCTGGACCCCGCACCGCACCCTGGCGGACCACCTGGACGCGCTGCCGGGCGGGGCGGGGGCGGTCAGCCGGTGACGGCCGCCCGCGGGTGCTGTGCCTTGTCGATGAGCACGTCGAGGAGGGAGAGCAGGGACGCGCGGACATCCGTGCGCGAGCGGGCGTCGAGCATTAGGACGGGGGTGTTCGGGTCCCGCAGGTGCAGCGCCGCGCCGATCTCCTCGGCGGTGTAGGGCTGTTCGCCGTGGAAGCAGTTCGCGCCGACCACGAAGGGCAGGCCGCGGCTCTCGAAGAAGTCGACGGCCGGGAAGCTGCGGTCGAGGCGGCGGGTGTCGACCAGCACGATCGCCCCGAGGGCGCCGCCCAGGAGGTCGTCCCACATGAACCAGAAGCGTTCCTGGCCCGGTGTGCCGAACAGGTAGAGGACGACTCCGGCGTCGGTGAGGGTGATCCGGCCGAAGTCCATCGCGACGGTGGTCAGCGTTTTGGACTCGATGCCGTCGAGGTCGTCGACCCCGACGCCCGCGGCCGTCAGCCGCTCCTCCGTCCGCAGCGGCTCGATCTCGGAGATCGTCTCCACCAGGGTCGTCTTGCCGACCCCGAAGCCACCGGCGATGAGGATCTTGACCGGGGCCGGTTCCCGGGAGGAGGGCGGGGCGGGCGTGTCATATCCGGGCAAGGTTGTCCCTGATTCTCATGAGCAGGTTGACGTCGGTGGTGTCGGAGGCCGCCAGGGGCGGCCGGTGGGTGATCAGCCCGCGGTCGGCGAGTTCACCGAGGAGCAGCGTCATCGGTGTGAGGCGGATGTTCATCCGCGCCGCGATCTCCGCGACCGCGCGCCCGCCCGGCGGCGCGCACATGACGAGGATCTCCTGCCACTCGGTGGGCAGTCCCCCGTGCGCGTCGCCGGCGACCGCCGCCGTGATGGTGGTGTCCATGGTCAGGACGGTGTGCTCAGCGGCGGTACGCCCGTCGGTGAGGGCGTACAGCCGCGTGCGGCGGCGGCTCGCGGGCTGTGGCGGCTCGTCCTGCGGCATTACGAGTTCGGCGCCTGGCCGCGCTCGGGGGTGCCCAGCCATTCGCCGAGCGCCTGCGCGGTGCGTACGGCCTCGCCGCCCAGCTCGCCGAGGCGCGCCTTGCGGGAGGTCACCACGATGAGCGTGCTGCCTTCACCGCAGCCGACGATGCACAGGTACCGGTCGTCCATCTCGACGAGCTGGCGGATGACGCGGCCGCCGTCGATCTCCCGGGATATCGCCTTCATCGTGGAGGCGATGCCGGAGGCGGCAGCCGCCATGCGCTCGGCCTGGGGCTGGTCCAGCAGGTAGTCGCTGAGCCGGATGCCGTCGTTGGACAGGAGCACGGCTCCCTGGATGCCGGCGATCCTGCTCAGGTTGTTGTCGAGGACGCTGTAGATCGCGTCGTTGGATGCCGCGGTGTTCGATGAGGTGGTCATGGCTGATCCCGTCGGAGCTCTTCTTCCACTGTCTGGGTCCCCTGTTCGTAGTCCGCCCAGGCGTCGGCGACCTCTTCGGGTGTCGCGGTGTCCTGGGGGACCTGTGTTTCCGGCGCGTGGGGCGCGCGCAGTTCGTCGGCTATGTGGGTCTGCGGGACGCGCTCGGGGAGGGCCGGCCGCGCGGGGGCGGACGCCGGGGCGGGCCGGGTCGCGAGTGCCGTGGCGGGCGCGTGCCGGGGCGTCTTCGTACGGCGGCTGGGCAGTCCGGCGCTCGTGTGCACGACCGGCTCGGGATCCGGCTCCGGATCCGGCTCGGACACGGACTCGGGCACGGGCTCGGGCTCCTCCGCGGGGACCGGAACGGCGACGGCCGGGTCGGGGGCGGGAGCGGCGGGCGCCGCCGCCGGGACCGCGGCCACGGGCGCGGGTTCGCGGCGGGCGGGCTCGCGCGGGATCTCCTCCTCGCTCGGCAGCAGCAGCTGCGCGGGCAGGACCACCACGGCGCAGGTGCCCCCGTACACCGAGCGGCGCAGGGTGACCGTGGCGCCGAGCTGGTCGGCGAGGTGGCCCACGACGAAGAGGCCGAGGCGGTGGGCGTTCTGTGCGAGGACGGAGTAGGGCGGGGCCTGGTGCAGGCGCCCGTTCATCTCCTCGTAGCGCTCGGGGGTGACCCGGGGGCCGCGGTCCTCTATCTCCACCGACAGGCCGTCCGCGACCAGTTCGGCGCGGATGACCACCTTGGACTTCGGCGGGGAGAACCGGGTGGCGTTGTCCAGCAGCTCGGCCAGCAGGTGGCTGATCTGGCTGATGGCGCTCGGCTCCACGCTGGTCTCGTCCAGGGCCTGCCGCTCGATGCGCCGGAAGTCCTCGACCTCCGCGGCGGCTTCGCGCAGCAGGTCGGCGACGCGCATGGGCTCGGTGTGCGGGTCGGGGACCTCGCCGCCCGCCAGGATCAGGAGGTTCTCGATCTGCCGCCGCATGCCGACCGTGAGCTGGTCGGACCGCATCAGCTGGGCGAGCAGGGCCTCGTCGTGGCCGAAGGTGTCCTGGAGGTCCTCGGTGAGGCTCAGCTGGCGGCTGACGAGGTTTCCGGTGCGCGAGGCGATGCCCGAGGCGAACAGGCCGAACCCGTGGCGCTCGGCGGCGAGCCGGCGGTGGCCGTCCACCGACACGGCGACGGCCCGGGCGAACGCGTCGCTGATGCGCCCGACCTCGTCCCGGTCCCCGCTCACGGCCGGCAGGGCCTCCGGGTCCACGGTATGTCCGCGCTGGAGCCGGGCGACGACGTCCGGGAGGGTCTGCTCGGCCACGGTCACCGTGCGCTCGTGCAGGTCGTGCAGGCGGCGGAGGACCGACCGGGTGGTGAACACGACCACGATGACGACGGCGAGCAGCGCGCCGCCGCTGCCGGCTATCAGCCAGGCGACCTCGGCCTGCAGCTCCGCCGCCTTGGCCTCGCCGCGGGCGAGCACCGAGCGCGCCAGGTCGATGTTGAGCGTGGTCATCTGCACGGAGAAGTTGGCGTGTGCGGACGACCAGCCGCTCACCTCGCCGGGGAGTCTGATGCCCGAGACGGTGTCCTTGTGCCCGGAGAGGACCGCGTTCTCGATGCGCGTCTTCTCCTGCCAGTCCTCGGAGCCGACGACCCGCTCGTAGAACCGCTCGTCCCGCGCCGTCAGGTGCGGCACGATCAGGGCTTCGTGCAGGTAGCGCTGGGCTCCCAGGGAGCTGACGAACTGGTCGTAGCCGACGAAGCTCAGTTCTCCGGAGGGCCCGGCGAGGGCCAGGACGGTGTCCTCGCGCGCCACCATCTCGGTGGCCTGGAGCATCGAGACCACGGGGCGGCTCGCCTGGGCGAGTTCGGCGTCCTCCGCGTGGCTGAACTCCTGCTGGTAGACCTGGATGACCTTGCCGATGACCTCGGAGTAGTAGGCGAGGGTGCTGTCGGCGGCGCCGCTGCGGGTGTCCGCGCGCTGGCGGTGGGCGGCCAGTCTGTCGAGCTGCCGGGTCACTTCGGTGAAGGAGCGTGAGGGGTCGTCGGCAAGCGCCCGGAACTCGGCGGCGGCGGAGTCCGTGGCGGCGCGCCGTACGCGCAATTCGCCCTCGGACCCGGTGGTGCCCGCCCACAGGGAGGCGGTCGCCGTGCGTTCCGCCTGCATGTCGACCATCAGCGTGTAGAGCGGGGCTCCGACCCGCTCGGCGGCCTCCACGTCGGCCCGCAGTTGGGCCGACTGCTCCAGCAACCGTTGCGCGGACACCGTGACTTGGGTGCCCATCGCCACGGTGGGGACCACTGCCAGCCAGATGAGGAGGGTGCGCAGGCGCACGTTGCGCCACCGACGCGGCGTCGACTGCCCTCTTACGCCTTCGGGTTCTATGGGAGACATCGGTCCTCGGGAGCGGGGGCGTGGGGACGTCAGGGATGGCCGAACGGCCGGACCGGGCACGGCACTGCAGAGGGGACGTCCACAACCGGTGTGGTTGTGACGGGATGTGAGGGGCCGATCATAACCAGACAGACGGAAGAAACGGATAGGTGTCTTCACACGCCGACCGTGCTATCTCCGTCGGATCACCCCAGGCCAGAGACCGGATCGGAATCGAACCGCGACGTCCCCGACACCATCTCCGTCCGGTTTCGGCCGACCGCCCCTCCGGTCGCACCGGGCAGGGGGCGGGGCGACGATGGGAAGACGACCCCTCCCGTAAGGAGGACCCATGAACCGGCGCACACGGCTCCTCGTCCTCGGCCCCCTCGTGGCCGCTTCCTTCGTCGCCGCCCCCGCCGCCCTCGCGGCGGTGCCGCACACCCCGCCGGCCGCCGTCCCGGCCGCGACGTGTTCGACCTCCGGGGTCCTCGAGAACGGCAAGGTGCACCTGTCCGGCGGCGGCTTCACCCCGGGCCCGGCCTATGTGTACGGGTCGGCCGGCTTCGGCGGGACTGTCGAGATCGCCCAGAACGGCGGCTTCCAGGTCATGAACGTGCCGCCCGGCCAGTACAGCGTCCGCCAGGGCGGCGAGATGACCCAGTGCAGCGGCTGAGCGCCCGCGACGACGCACGCGCCGGCCGCGGATGCGGACACGGCCGGGCCCTCCCGGCCCCGTGCGGGGCCGGGAGGGCCCGGCCGTGCTCCTGAGGCGTTCCGGCGTCAGCCCGCGTCGGGAGCCGGCGTCAGGCGCAGCGAGATGCTGTTGATGCAGTAGCGCTGGTCCGTGGGCGTCGGGTAGCCCTCGCCCTCGAAGACGTGGCCCAGGTGGGAGCCGCACGTCGCGCAGCGGACCTCGGTGCGGACCATGCCGTGGGTGGTGTCGGCGAGCAGCTCGACGGCGTCGGAGTCCTTCGGGTCGAAGAAGGACGGCCAGCCGCAGTGCGACTCGAACTTCTCCGAGGAGCGGAACAGCTCGGCCCCGCAGCCGCGACAGGAGTAGACGCCCTCCGTCTTGGTGTCGGTGTACTCACCGCGGAAGGCCGGCTCGGTGCCGGCGAGGCGCAGCACCTGGTACTCGGACGGGGTCAGCTCCGCCTGCCACTGCTCGTCCGTCTTCTCGACCTCGTACGACATGACTCTTCCGCTCCCTCGTTCCGTCAGCTCGAAAGGCGGGCGAGGATGGCCGGACCGAGGTCCGTGACATCTCCCGCGCCCATGGTGAGAACGAGATCGCCGGGCTTGGCCATTCCCGCGATGACGTCGGCGACGGCCGCCTTGTCGTGCTCGGCGGTGACGTCGGCGCCCGCGGCCCGGGCGGCAGCGATGATGATGTCGCTGGTCACGCCGGGGATCGGGTCCTCGCGGGCGGGGTAGATGTCCAGGACGACGGAGGCGTCGGCGAGGGCCAGGGCCTGGCCCATCTCCTTGCCGAGCTCCTGGGTGCGGGAGAAGAGGTGCGGCTGGAAGACGACCAGGATGCGGGAGTCGCCGGCGGCTCCGCGGATGGCCTCCAGGTCGGCGTTCATCTCGGTGGGGTGGTGCGCGTAGGAGTCGATGACCTGCACGCCGGCGGCCTCGCCCTTGAGCTGGAGGCGGCGCTTGACGCCCGTGTACTTGCCGAGCGCGGAGGCCAGGTTGTGCGCGGGGATGCCGAGGGCCACGCCCGCGGCGAGGGCCGCGACGGCGTTGTGCGCGTAGTGGCGGCCGGGGACGGAGACGGTGAAGGTGAGCATCCGGCCGTCCAGGACCACGGTGACCTCGCTGGTCAGGCCGCGCGGGGTGATCTTGGTGATCCGGACGTCGGCGTCCTCCTCCTCGCCGTACGTGACGACGGTGAGGCCCTCGCGGTCCGCGACGCGGCGGGCGATCTCGGCGGCGCCCTCCTGGCCGTGGGCGACGACCAGGGTGCCACCGGGCACGACCTTGCCGACGAAGGTCTCGAAGGACTCGTAGATCTCCTCGATCGACGCGTAGTTCGCGTGGTGGTCGAGCTCCGCGTTGAGGATGATCGCGACCTGCGGGGTGTACTTGTGGAACGTGCGGTCGCTCTCGTCGGCCTCGGCCACGAAGATGTCGCCCTCGCCGTGGTGGGCGTTGGAGCCCGGGGCGTCCAGGTCGCCGCCGATGGCGTAGGAGGGGTCCAGGCCCAGGGCGGAGAGGGAGACCGCCAGCATCGAGGTGGTGGTGGTCTTGCCGTGCGTGCCGGCGACGGCGATCGGGCGCAGTCCGTCCATCAGCGCGGCGAGGGCGTCGGAGCGGTGCACGACGGGGATGCCGAGCTCGGCGGCGCGGGCCAGCTCGGGGTTGTCGGCGCGGATGGCGCTGGAGACGACCACGCAGGTGGAGTCGGGGGCGAGGTTGCCGGCCGCGTGCCCGCCGTGGACCGTGACGCCGTGGGCGCGCAGCGCCTCGGCGGTCTCGGAGTCGCCGCGGGCGTCGCTGCCGGCGACCTTCCCGCCGCGCTGGGCCAGGATCTTCGCGATGCCGGACATTCCGGCGCCGCCGATGCCGATGAAGTGGGGCCGTTCCATGGCGGTCGGCAGGCCGGGCTTCATTCAGGTCGCTCCAGGATCGAGTGCGGTGCTTGTGTGCGTCGGGCTCTGGGCCCCAGCCTATTCGTTGTGGGCGAAGAGCTTGAGCACGGGAACGCCGACCTTGTGGCGCGCCCGGGAGGCCCAGTCCCGGTGGAAGAACTCCTCCACGAAGTGCGGGGAGGTCAGGACGATCACCTCGTCGGCGCCGGTTTCGTCCACGACGGACTGCAGCTTGTCGAGAGGGTGCTTCTCGACGATCTGCCCGACGGCCCTGGCGCCCTTCTGGCGCAGGGCGTTCAGGGAGTGCGCGAGGGCGTGCGCGGCGGGGCCGAGCGCGTCCTCGCCCTCGGGCTCGTCACCCTCACGGATGGCCTCGGGGAGCTCACCGAGCGCTACGTCGTCGATGGCGCGCAGCAGTCGGTCCTGGTCGCCCCGGGGTTGCATGAGGACGACGAAGGAGACCGCGTCGTCTCCGTGGAGGCTGGTGACGAAGTCCACGTCCACCGTGGTCAGCGGCTGCTCGATCATCAATACGCTCGTGAACACGGACGCCCTCTCCTTCATGGGCCGAGGCCGGCCGGCCGGCCCCTGCGGAAACCATCCTGCCCCGCTCTCGCACGGGGCCTGCGCAGGTATATGTGCCCAGCGGAAGCAAAGCGGAACGGGAAATTCCGCCCCTTGTCAGATCCGACGGTAGCTCGTGAAGAGGAACCCGGCCTCCTCCAGTACGCAGGCGGGCGCGAGCCGGTGCGGAACCGTGACGGAAGGGCCTCCGGCGATGCGCTGGGCGCCGCCCGCCGTGAGCGTCGGGGAGATCGTCAGGCACAGCTCGTCGAGCACGTCGGCGGCCACGAACTGGCCCAGCAGCCTGGGCCCGCCCTCGGTGAGCTGGCGGCGCAGCCCCCGGTCCGCCAGCTCCCGTACGGCCCGGGCCGCGTCCACGGCCGCACCCTCGCCGGCCACCACCACCTCGGCGCCCGCGGCCCGCGCCTGGGCCACCCGGTCGGAGGGCGCGGCGGCGCCGGTGACCACCAGGGTCGGGACCAGCGGGGAGGTGAACAGCGGCAGGGAGAAGTCCAGGTCCATGCTCGCGGTGACCACGGCGACGGCCGGGGCCGGGCCCTGTCCGGCGGCCTCGCGGCGGGCCGCGAAGGCCTCCCGGGCGCGGGCCGGGCGGTAGCCCTCCTGGCGAACCGTTTCCGCGCCGACGACCACCACATCGGCCAGTGCCCGCAGGGTGCCGAAGATCCGCATGTCGGTCTCGCCCGAGATGGGCTGCGAGCGGCCGTCGTGCTGGGCGGCGCCGTCCAGGGTGGAGACCATGTTGGCCCGCAGCCAGTGGCCGTCCGCCGCCAGGGCGGGGTACGCGTAGGCGTCCGCGAGCTCGTCGAGCGACCACTCCCGGTCCGCCCCGTCCTGGCTCCGGGCTGGTGTCTGATCGGTCACAGGGAACAGGCGTCGCATCGGTGCAGTGTGCCACGCCCCGTAGAGTTAAGGGCTGTGTCGACATCACTCTCCACCTCCGGTTACACCTCAGGCCGGCCCCCGATAGCCGACGCCGGGCCGCAGGCCCTGTGCGCGCGCGAGCCGCGGGTTCCCGCCGAGCGGCTGGTGGCCGAGATGGTGCCGCCGCCGCGGTTCGACTCCGTCCGCTTCGACACCTACAACCTCGACCCGGCCCAGCCGAGCCAGGCCGAGGCCGTCACCGTGCTGAGCGGCTTCGCCGCGGGCCTGGGCGGGGCGCACGCGAGCGGCTCGGGCAGGAAGCGCTGGTTCTCCAGGAAGCCGGCGGCTCCCGCCGCGCCCCGCGGGGTCTACCTCGACGGCGGCTACGGCGTCGGCAAGACCCACCTGCTCGCCTCCCTGTGGCACGCCACCCCGGCCGAGCCCGCGCTCAAGGCCTTCGGCACCTTCGTGGAGCTCACGAACCTGGTGGGCGCGCTCGGCTTCCAGCAGACCGTGCAGACCCTGGGCGGGCACAGGCTGCTGTGCATCGACGAGTTCGAGCTGGACGACCCGGGCGACACCGTGCTGGTGTCCTCGCTCCTCAGCCGCCTCGTCGAGCAGGGCGTGGCGCTGGCCGCCACCTCCAACACGCTGCCCGGCAAGCTCGGCGAGGGCCGCTTCGCCGCCGCCGACTTCCTGCGGGAGATCCAGGGGCTGTCGGCGCACTTCCGGCCGCTGCGCATCGACGGCCAGGACTACCGCCACCGCGGCCTGCCGCAGGCCCCGGCGCCGTTCTCCGACGAGCAGGTCACCAAGGCCGCGTACGCGACCGGGGGCGCGAGCCTGGACGACTTCCCCGGCCTGCTGGAACACCTGGCCCGGGTCCACCCGAGCCGGTACGGCGCGCTGACCGACGGCATCACGGCCGTCTGCCTGACCGACGTCGGCCCGGTGCCGGACCAGTCCACGGCGCTGCGGCTGGTGGTCCTCGCCGACCGGCTGTACGACCGCGAGGTCCCGGTCCTGGCCTCCGGGGTCCCCTTCGACAAGCTGTTCAGTGAGGACATGCTGAACGGCGGTTATCGGAAGAAGTACTTCCGCGCCATATCGCGGCTCACCGCGCTGGCGCGCGACGCGAAACCCCTGGTGTCCCAGTAGGTTTGGGAGCGCCGGGCACCCTTCGGGGAGCCCGGCCGTTTCCCACCATCTGCGAAGGGACCACCATGGCCACCACGCGTCACGCGCACACCGTCTGGGAAGGCGACCTGCTGAAGGGCAAGGGCGTCGTCAGCCTCGACTCCTCGGGCATCGGTTCGTACGACGTCTCCTGGCCCGCGCGCTCCGAGGCCGCGAACGGCAAGACCAGCCCGGAGGAGCTGATCGCCGCCGCCCACTCCAGCTGCTACTCGATGGCGCTCTCCCACGGCCTCGCGGGCGCGGGCACCCCGCCCACCCGCCTGGAGACCAAGGCCGACGTCACCTTCCAGCCGGGTGAGGGCATCACCGGCATCCACCTGTCCGTCGAGGGCACGGTCCCGGGGCTGGACGAGGCCGCCTTCGCCGCCGCCGCCGAGGACGCCAAGAAGAACTGCCCGGTGAGCCAGGCCCTGACGGGTACCACGATCACCCTCAGCGCCAAGCTCGTCTGACCGCGGGACCACGCGATCACCGCCGGGGGTGCGGGCCGCACGGCGCGGCCCGCACCCCCTCGCGTGTCCCTCAGGCCGTCGCCAGCTGCGGGATCAGCCGCATGGCGTTGTCGTGGTAGATCCCCCGCAGCTGCTCAGGGGTGAAGGCCGGGTCCGCGTCGAGGGCGGGCAGGGCCAGGTCCATGACCGTGTCCGCGGGGGCGGCGGGCCAGTCCGTACCGAACAGGACGTGGTCGGCCGGCACGTGCTCCAGCAGGGTCGCGGCGGGCGCCATGGGACCCGCGGTGTCGTAGTAGAAGCGGCTCAGGTGGTCGCGGACGGCGGCGGGCTCGACGCCCGGTTCGCAGAACCGCCCGAGGGCCTGCAGGCGCGTCGCGATGTACGGCAGGAAGCCGCCGGCGTGCGGCAGGACCACGGAGATGTCCGGGAAGCGGTCCAGCGTCCTGCGGCTGATCATGTTCACCGCGGCCCGGGTGGTGTCCAGCAGGAAGTCGCACATGAAGTTCGGGATGCCCGGAACGGTCGACGCGCCGGGCGGGCCGCCCGGCAGGTTGTGCGGGTGGGTGTCCACCACCGCGGACTGCTCGTTCAGCTCGTGGAACAGCCGGTCGTAGGCGGGGTCTCCGAGGTAGACGCCCCCGTAGTTGGCGGTCACGTTGACACCGACGGCGCCGAGCTGCCCGAGACCGCGGCGCACCGCCCAGGACGACGCCTCCTGGTCGTCCAGGAAGAGCGGCACATAGTACGAGAACCGTCCCGGGTGGGAGGCCGCCACCTCGGCCATCGACCGCAGCGTGATGTTGATCGCCTCGCGCAGCTGGGCCGAAGACCGGTAGCGCGCGGGCAGCATCGGCTTGAGGACGGCGGTGGTGATGCCCGCGTCGTCCATGAACCTGATCGACGCCTCGGTGTCGAGGCGGGTCCACGGCGGCAGCTGCTCCGGCTTGATCAGCCCGTGGTGCACGGCCCACTCGCGCCACTCCGGGGCGCAGTAGTGGTGGTGCATGTCGATCTTCGAGTGGACCGTGCCCGCCGGGTCCGCGTCCGCGGCCGGCGCGGAGGGGCCCCGGGCGATCCGGATGACCTCGCTGGTGCCCACCGCGGCGATGCGCAGTTCGTCCGCCGGCGTTCCCAGGAGCCGCACGGGGGTACTCACGGAATCCGTCATGCCAATCCACCGCCCATCGGTCCGGCTCACTTTCCGGAGGCCACGGAGGCCAGGGTCGGCTCGCCCGGGTCGCCGTCGGTTTCGCCGGCCGGGCGTGAGGGCTCCAGGACGATCCGGAGGTGCTCCAGCCCCCGGAAGGCCGGGACCGGGCCCTTCAGCCATGCGCCCCGGGTCTCCTCCAGGTCCACCGGGCGCATGTCGGGGAACTCCCGCAGCAGGCAGGTCAGCGCGATCTCGAGTTCGAGGCGCGCCAGCGGCGCCCCCAGGCAGTAGTGGGTGCCGTGGCCGAAGCCCAGGTGCGTGCCCTGGAGTCCTTCGCGGGTCACGTCCAGCTCGTCGGGCGCGTCGAACCTCTCCGGGTCCCGGTTGGCCGAGGAGATCGCGATCTGCACCAGGGAGCCCTTGGGGATCACCGTGTCCCGGATCCGGGCCTCCTCGGCCGCGTACCGGAAGGTCGACGTCTCCACCGACCCTTCGAAGCGCAGCATCTCCTCGACCGCCCCCGGGACGAGCCGGGGGTCCTCGCGGAGCCTGGCGGCCTGGTCGGGGTGGAGCAGCAGGTTGAGGACGGAGTTCCCGATCTGGTAGGCGGTGGTCTTGTGCCCGGCGAAGAACAGGACCCACAGCGAGGCGACCAGTTCGGGGTCGTCCAGCCGTTCCTCCGCCCGGAGGAGGTCGCTGAGGAAGGTGTCCGACGGGTGGTCGCGGGTGTCCGAGATGAGCCGCTCCAGCCGGTGCTGGAGCCTCTCCTCGGCCGCCTTCAGCTCCGCCCGGCGGCTGGGGTCGAACCGGGAGCGGGTCACCACCGCGAACTGCTCCAGGATCTCCGGGCGGTCCTCCTGCGGGATGCCCATCAGTTCGCACAGGACCGCGACGGGCAGCGGGAACGCGAACGAGGCCATCAGGTCGACCGTGCCGGCCCTGCGGCACTCGTCGAGGATCGTCTCCGCGATCTCGGTGATCCTCGGTCGCATCTGCTCCACCCGCCGGGGGGTGAAGGCGCTGCGCAGGATGCGGCGCAGCCGGGTGTGCCGGGGCGGGTCCGAGAAGAGGACGTTGTCGTCGAGCGCGTCGAAGAAGCTGCCGTACACCGCGTGATAGGTGTCGATGGCGCCGCGCATGTCCTTGCTGAACCGGGGGTCCGACAGGGCGTCGCGGGCGTCGTCGTGGCGGGTGATCAGGTACGTGTCGACCCCGTGGGGCGGGGTCAGCCGGCACACCGGGGCCTGCTCGCGCAGGGCCGCGTACAGGGGGTGGGGGCACTGCCGGTACTCCGGCGCTCCCCTGGAGACGGCCGACACGATGTCGTGCAGTTCTCCGTCGCCGTTCGGTGCCGCATCCCGCTGCGCCATGTTCCGCACCCTCCGTCGCACTCCGCCGTCGCTGTGGCCGTGGCCGTGGCCGTCGCAACGGCCGTCTGCGGACTCACCGGTTCCCCGTGTCGGTGCGCTACGAAACGGCCGGCTCCCGTTCGGGTGAGCCGCCGGCCCGGGGCCGGGGCCGTCCCGCGGGCGGCTGCCCGGTCACCGGTCGGCCGGGCGAGGGCGGGTCGGCCGTCGGCCGATCGGCGGTCGCCCGTCCGTGCCGTGTACGGGCGGGCGCGGGGCGGGCGGGGCGGCGCTCGGGAAGGGCTGCTGTGCCACCAGCCAGCCCGTCACGAGGAGCCCGCGCATGGCCCGACGTCTCACCCCCGCCCTCACCGCTGCCGCCGCGCTCGTCCTGGCGGCCGTCGCCGCTCCGCCGGCGGCCGCCGGCCACGGCCCGGACGCCGGCCGGGCCCTGGCCGACCGGGCGGTCGCGTACGCCGCGACCGCCAGGTTCCAGGTGCACGCCAACGCGGTGGCGGCCGGCTACGTGCCGGACAAGTACTGCGTCTTCGACAAGGTGGGCAGGACCGGCGCGCTCGGCTACCCGCACTTCAACCACACGTACGACAACTCCGTCGACCCGACGAAGCCCGCGGCGCTGTACTACGAGGACGACGGGCGCGGCGGCAAGCGCCTCGTCGGCGTCCAGTGGCTGGTCTACGACCGCGACCAGAAGCTGACCACGGACGACGACCGCCCCACGATGTTCGGCACCGCGTTCAAGGGCCCCAAGCCCGGCAACTTCCCCGGCCAGCCGGTCCACTACGCCCTGCACCTGTGGCTGTGGAAGAAGAACCCCCGCGGCCTGCACGAGACCTTCAACCCGGCGGTGGCCTGCCTTCCCGGCACCACCCGGCCGTAGAGGTGTCCTGACGGCTGTGTGTCGGCGGCCGGGCCGGTCACGGGCCCGGCATGATCGGCGGGACAAGCCCCACGGGGCCCGACGTCCTCCGGGAGCCGCCGATGTCCGTCACCCGACGCAGCCTGCTCGCCGCCGGCGCGATCACCTTCAGCGGAGCACTGGGCGCACTGTTCGCCGGCGGCTCCCCCGCCTCCTCCCGGGCGGCCCGTACCGGCGGCGGGTACGGGCCGCTGCTCCCCGACCCGCACGGGCTGCTCGACCTGCCCGCCGGGTTCGGCTACCGGGTGCTCTCGCGGGCGGGCGACCCGCTGCGCTCCGGTGAGGGCGCCGTCCCCGCCAACTGCGACGGCATGGCCGCCTTCGACGCCGGGGGCGGCCGGGTCCGGCTGGTGCGCAACCACGAGAACCGGGCCACCGCCGCCCTGCGCGTCCCCGCCGTGGCGGGGCTGACGTACGACCCCGGGGCGCTCGGCGGCTGCACCGCACTGGACCTCGCCGCGGACGGGCGGGTCACCGGCGAGCGGGTCGCCCTCGCCGGCACCGCCGTCAACTGCGCGGGCGGCCGGACCCCCTGGAACACCTGGCTGAGCTGCGAGGAGACCGAGGACCGGGCCGGCACGGCCGGCAGCGAGCGGGATCACGGCTACGTCTTCGAGGTGGACCCGGCCCGTCCGCAGCGCACGGGCGCCGTCCCACTCACCGCGATGGGCCGCTTCGCGCACGAGGCCGTCGCCGTGGACCCGTACCGCGGGGTGGTCTACGAGACCGAGGACGCCTTCGTCCGGCCCTTCGGGCTGTTCTACCGGTTCCTGCCGGACCGGCCGCTCGGCGGCACCGGTTCGCTGCGGGCCGGCGGCGCCCTGGAGGCCCTGCGGGTCCCGGGCCTGGCGGACCTGGCCGCGGTGGACGAGCCCGGGGCGGAGTTCCCGGTGGAGTGGGTGCCCGTACCGGACCCCTCGGCGGCCGTCACCCCGATCCGGCACCAGGACTTCGGGCCGGGCGGCATCACCCACGCGCAGAAGCTGGAGGGCTGCTACTGGGGCGGCCACGGCGTCCACTTCGTGTCCAGCTACGCCCGCAGGGGCGAGGGGGCGCCCGCCGACCACCACGGACAGGTGTGGTTCTACGATCCCCGCCGGGCCCGGCTCCGCCTGGACGTGCTCTTCGGGCCGGCCGCCGACGTACAACTGCCCGGGGACTCCCCCGACAACATCTGCCTGGCCCCGGACGGCGGGCTGATGGTGTGCGAGGACGGCGGCGGGGCGCAGTACGTGTTCGGGGTGACGGCGGGCGGCGAGGTCTACCCGGTGGCCCGCAACGCCGACGACATCGGCGGGCCGGGGGCCCCGGAGTGGGGGGAGTTCGCCGGGGTCACCTTCTCCCCCGACGGCCGGACCCTGTACGTCAACGCCTACGCGCCGGGCACCACCTTCGCCGTGACGGGCCCCTGGCGGCGCTGACCGGGGGGTCGGCCGGCACAAGGCGGAACAAGTGGGAGTGCCGCAGACCACCACTTGTCACATAGTCATATATTTTGCGTGCGTGACCATTTCTGTGCGCAAGGTTGCGGCCGCGGCCGCACTCAGTGCCGCCCTCACCGCCTCCCTCGCGGGCTGCGGCGGCGGCTCCGGCACCAAGGACGCCGGCCGCGAAGCCCGCCTGGGCACGCCTGCGGCGTCCGCCCCCGCGGCGTCCGCGCCCGGCGCCGCGGCCGCCTCCCGGAGCCCCTCCCCCGGCGCCCCGGGCGCCCCGCCCGCCGGCGCGCCCGGCAAGGCGCCGACCCTGGCACCCGGCCCGAACGGCCTGACCCCCGTCTTCGAGCGGGCGAAGCAGCAGACGGACAAGACCGTGGCGCTGACCTTCGACGCCGACATGACCTCCGACCAGGGGCCGCGCGCAGCGGACGGGGAGCACTTCGACAACCCCCAGCTGATCTCGACGCTGCGCACCCTCAAGGTGCCCTCGACGATCTTCATGACGGGCCGCTGGGCCGAGGAGTACCCGGACCAGGCCAAGGCCATCGGCACCGATCCGACCTTCGAGATCGCGAACCACTCCTACAGCCACCACGCCTTCAAGTCCCCCTGCTACGGACTGCCCGCGCTCGACGGCGCCGCCGCCCGGGCCGACGTGGACCGGGCCTTCGCCGCCTTCCGCCAGGCCGGCGCCGTCAACACCGTCCCGTACTTCCGCTTCCCGGGCGGCTGCTACGACGACCCGGCGCTGCGGGCCCTGTCCACGGCCGGGGTCACGGCGGTGCAGTGGGACGTGGTCAGCGGGGACGCCTTCGCCAAGGACCCGGACGCGGTGGCCGAGCAGGTCCTCGCCGGGGTCAGGCCCGGCTCGGTGGTGGTGATGCACTGCACGCGCAGCGCCGCCCCGGTCACCGAGGAGGCCATCCGGAAGATCGTCCCGGAACTGCGCAAGCGGGGCTACCGCTTCGTGAAGGTGTCCGAGCTGATCGGGACATAGCGGCCGGCCGTGCCCGGCAGGGCACCGCGCAGCGCCCGGGGCCGGCCCTGCCGGGGCGGCGGTCCCGCCCCGGTCGGGTTCAGTGCGCGGACGCCGTCTCGGTGAGCTCGCTCGGGCGGACGATGACGAAGCCCTCGCCGCTCAGCTTCAGCTGGACCGCCTCGCCGGAGCCGCCGCGGATCATCGAGCCGACCGACTGGGAGCGGTGCAGGCCGGTCTCCAGCTGGGCGCTCCAGCCGACGACCGCGTCCGTGTCGACGTGGACGGGGGCCTGCGGGGTGACCGGGATGATGATCGGGTGTCCGTCGCAGACGACGGCGAGCTTGCCGGTGCCGGTGAAGACGCTGTTGAAGAGGCCGCCGCCGGTCATGCCTGCGCCCTTGACCATCTTGATCTCGTAGGACAGCGTCGGGTCGAAGCACAGCACGTTGCGCCCGTTGACGGTGAGGGCGTCACCGTGCTCGATGTCGATGATGAAGCAGTTGCCCGCCTGGTGGGCGAACCAGGCCTCGCCCTGGCCGCGTACGGACATCAGCGCCAGGCCCTCGCCCGTGACGGCGCGCTTGAGCATGCCGCCTATGCCCTGTCCCTTGCGCTCGAACTGCAGGTTCCCGCGGAAGGCGACCATCGATCCCTGACGGGCCAGCATCTCCCCGTTGACGTTGTACTTCACGGACTTGGCGTTCTGCAGGCTCATGCCGGGGGTGGCGGCGGCCCGGGCCAGGTTCTCGGACGCGAAAAGATCACTCTTCATGGCCCGATCCTCACCCGGGCCGGCCACCCGGGACATCCTCCTCAAGGCGGAGCCTGGCATTCTTGGCGGGATGAGCAGCCAGCACACGAACGAGACCTCCGGCGTACCCGCGGTCGGGTCCGACAGCGCCTTCCGGCGGGAGCACGCATTGCGCGACGAGGCCCCGCAGTTCGTCCTGCCGCTGGTCGTGCGCATCGAGAAGACGGAGCCGCCCGCCCGTACCGACGCCCTGGAGACCGCGGCGCGGGCCGTGCTGGTGCTGCTCGCCGACGAGCGGGCCCACGGTGAGGGCGAGTGGGCGCAGGCCGTCCGGGACTGGCAGGACGCGCGGATCCGCAAGGTGGTCCGGCGGGCGCGCGGGGCGGAGTGGCGCAAGGCGGAGACCCTGCCCGGCATCACCGTCCACGGCGACGCCGCGCAGGTCCGGGTCTTCCCTCCCGTGCCCCTCGACGGCTGGCCCAAGGAACTGGCCAAGCTCCAGGTGTCGGGCACCGACCTCGACGACCCGGAGCCGGTGCCCGCGGCCGACGACGCCACCCTGCCCGTGCTGTGGCTCAATCCCGCCCTGGAGATGTCGGCCGGCAAGGCGATGGCCCAGGCCGGGCACGCGGCCCAGCTGGCGTGGTGGGAGCTGACGCGGGCGGAGCGGTCGGCCTGGCAGGAGTCGGGCTTCCGCCTGGCCGTACGCACCGCGGCGCGCGAGCGGTGGGAGGAGCTGGGCGGGAGCGGGCTGCCGGTGGTCCGCGACGCCGGGTTCACCGAGATCGCACCGGGCAGCGCGACGGTCGTGGCCGACCATCCGGCGCTGCGGGCCCGGCTCTGACGGCTGCTCGGCGGGCGTTTCGATCTGCCGGGAACCTCAAATGTTGCTCTGAACGTCCCCTCGTGCGGATTGGCGCGACGGCGTCGGGTGCATGACATCCGCACACAGTGCTTTGAGAGGGGGCGAGGGGACATGAAGCCCATGGCACACCTGGGGGTGGGCATCGGCTGGCGGCCGGAGATCGCGGACGCGGTCGACCGGCTGGACGGCCTGGACTGGGTCGAGGTGGTGGCCGAGAACATCTGCCCGGGCCACCTGCCCGACGCTCTTCAGCGGCTGCGCGAGCGGGGCACGCGCATCGTGCCGCACGGGGTCTCGCTCGGCCTCGGCGGCGCCGACCGGCCGGATCCGCAGAAGCTGGTGGCGCTCGGGGAGCGGGCGGTGGCGCTGGGGGCACCGCTCGTCACCGAGCACATCGCCTTCGTACGGACCTCCTCGCCGGTGCTGGAGGCCGGGCACCTGCTGCCCGTGCCGCGCACCCGCGACGCGCTGGCCGTGCTGTGCGAGAACGTGCGGATCGCGCAGGACGCGCTGCCCGTGCCGCTGGCGCTGGAGAACATCGCCGCGCTGTTCGCGTGGCCGGGCGAGGAGATGACGGAGGGGCAGTTCCTCACGGAGCTGGTCGAGCGCACCGGGGTCCGGCTGCTCATCGACGTGGCCAACCTGCACACCAACCGGGTCAACCGGGGCGAGGACCCGGCCGCCGTGCTGGACGCGATCCCGCTGGAGGCGCTGGCGTACGTGCACGTCGCGGGCGGTGTCGAGCGGGACGGCGTCTGGCACGACACGCACGCGCACCCCGTACCGCCGGTCGTGCTCGACCTGCTGGCCGAGCTGCGCTCGCGGGTGGAACCGGCGGGCGTCCTGTTGGAGCGGGACGACGACTTCCCGCCCGAGGCGGAGCTCGCGGGCGAACTGGCCGCGATCCGCGAGGTCGTGACGGCCGCCGCACGCGAAGCCGTGCCGGAGCCGAAGAAGACCGCGGCCGTACCGCACACCGGCGTCGCGGCACGGGCCGCAACCGAGCCGGCGACCGAGCCGGCGACCGGACCGGAGCCGCAGACCGGGGCACAGCCCGGGGCCGGGGCACAGCCCGGGGCCGGACCGCAGGCCGGGGCCGGACCGCAGGCCGGACTCGGACCGCAGGCCGAGGTCGCGCCGGAGCCGGGGTCCAACCCCGAGCCGCACACCGGACTCGGACCGAAGGCCGAAGCCGCGCCGGAGCCGGGGTCCGACCCCGAGCCGCACACCGGAGCCGGGCCGCAGGCCGGACTCGCACCGAAGGCCGACGCCGCGCCCGAGACGGGGTCCAACCCCGAGCCGCACGCCGGAGCCGGGCCGCAGGCCACATCGCCCGGGGTCGGCGAGGCCGCTCGGACGCGTGTGGCGCTCGGGCAGGCCGCGCTGCTGTCCGCGCTCGTGGCCGGGACCCCCGTGCCCGAGGGCTTCGACCGCGCCCGCATCCGGGTCCAGGTGCGGGCGCTGGCCGCCAAGCGCGCCGACGTGGTCGCCAAGGTGGCTCCGGAGCTGCCCGGGATCCTGGGCGGCCGCGCCCCGTACCGCAGGGCTTTCCTCACCTACGCGAAGGGCCGCCCCATGACCGCCGGATACCGCAGGGACGCGCTGGACTTCGCGGAGCACCTGCTGATCCAGGACCTGCCGGCCGACCCGGCCGCCCGGCGCCGGCTCACCGCCTGGTGGCGGGAGCGGGCGGGGGCCAGGCCACCGCGCCGCATCGTGCGCTGGGCCCGGACGCTCGCGGGGAGGGCCGCGTGAACATCCTCGCCGTCGCGATCTGGATCTCCGTCGTCGTCTCCTCCGTCCTGCTCGTGCGCGGGCTGCGCCGCGCCCGGCCCGGAGCCGCGGTCGCGTCGGCCGCCCTCCACGACCTGTCCGAGGCCGCGTTCCTGGTGGGCGGCCCCGGCACCGTCGTGGACGCCGCACTCGTCTCGATGCTCGGGGACGGCCGGCTGGTCGTCGGCGGTCCCGGCATCGTCCAGGTACGCCCCGGAGCGCGGGCCGCCGACCCCGCCGAACGCGCCGTGCTCCAGGCCCACGCCGCAGCCCCCTCGGGCTGGCTCTACCAGGTGCGCTACGGCGCCATGTGCGACCCGGCCGTCCAGGAGATCGGGGACGCCCTGGCCGCCCGCGGGCTCATCGCCCCGCCCGGCAGCGGCAGGCGCTGGCGCCGCTGGGGGCTGATCCAGGCCGTCGCGTGCATGGTCTGGCTGGTGGCGTCGATCCCGCTGACCGTCGTGGGCTACGCCCTCGACCGCGACCCCGGCGTGCCGTTCATCGTGATGGTGGCGCCCGTGCTGCTGGCGGGCATCGTCCTGGGCCTGTTCTGCATGGCCCGCGCCGGGAACCGGGTCACCCCGGCCGGGCTGCGGGCGCTGCTCGCCGTGCGCTCCGCCTACGTGAACGACCGCACCCCGCACGTGCAGACCGCGCTCTTCGGCCTGCGCGGCCTGCGCGACCCGTTCCTGCGCCAGCAGCTGGTGCCCGCCGTCCGCGGCACCCGGCTCGCCGCGGCCCAGTCGGGCGCGCGCTCCCACCGTCCGCACACCGACTCGTCCTCGTCCGACTCCTCACTCGTACTGCTGCCGGTGATGTGGTGCGCGGCGAGCGACGGTGGCGGCGCGGGCGGTTCGGGCTGCGGCTCCGGCTCCGGCAGCAGCTGCGGAGGCGGTGGCGGCTCCGGCTGCTCGGGCAGCAGCGGTTCGAGCTGCGGCAGCTCGTCCTCCAGCTGTTCCAGTTCGAGCGGTTCCAGCTGTTCGAGTTCGAGCGGTTCCAGCTGTTCCAGCAGTTCCTGATACGGCAACCGGGGTCACGGCCGCCGACACCGGCCGATGATCCTTTACAAGTGCGGCGCCCAGGCCTCTCATCGGTTCATCGGATGAGAGGCAGGAGTGCCATGCGAACGAGAACCGCACGCCAGGGATCCGTCGCGGCCGCACTCCTCCTCGCCCTGTGCGCGCCCACCGCCGTGGCCGCACCTGTCCCGCGGACCCCGGACACCACCGCCCGCGACTCCGCCGACGCCCCCGCCTCCGCCGCCGAGAGCGCAGGAGCCGCGCTCGTCGCCCGCCGGGCGGCCCTCGCGGCCGCCTCCCGGGGCGGCGGCGCCGCCGGTCTCGACTTCGGTGCCTGCCCCGCCGTCGAGGACCTGCCCTCCCGCGTCCGGTGCGCCACCCTGCGCGTACCGCTCGACTACGCCCGCCCCGACGGCCCGCAGATCTCCCTGACCGTCAGCCGGGCCGCCGCCACCGGGGCCGGCGGCGCCGCCCGCCAGGGCGCGCTCGTCCAGAACCCCGGCGGCCCCGGGGCCTCCGGGATGCACTTCCCGCTCGTCGCCGGCCTCCCCGGCTGGGAACGGATCGCCGCCGCCTACGACCTCGTCGGCTACGCCCCGCGCGGGGTCGGGCGCTCGGCCCCGCTGTCCTGCACCGACCCGGCGGCCCGCCCCCGGGGGCCGGTCCAGGAGCCGGTCCGCCCCTCCCCCGCCTACAAGCAGGAACGACTCGCGCAGGCCCGGGCCTACGCGAACGGCTGCGCGCGCCGCGCCGGCGCGGCCCTGCCGTACTACACCACCCTGAACAACGCCCGTGACCTGCACGTGCTGCGCGCCGCACTCGGCGAGGAGAAGCTGACCTTCA
This sequence comes from Streptomyces sp. A0592, assembly GCF_004795115.1. Classification (NCBI taxonomy): domain Bacteria; kingdom Bacillati; phylum Actinomycetota; class Actinomycetes; order Kitasatosporales; family Streptomycetaceae; genus Streptomyces; species Streptomyces sp. A0592. Next base: position 325,301 of record NZ_SSBM01000004.1, on the reverse strand, counting down.
TGGGCGCCTCGTACGGCACCTACCTCGGCGCCGTGTACGCCACCCTGTACCCGGGCCACGTGCGCCGCATGGTCCTCGACTCGGCGGTCGATCCCGACCCGCGCCGCGTCTGGTACCGCAACAACCTCGACCAGGCACGCGGGTTCGAGGGGCGCTGGCACGACTTCCGCGCCTGGGTGGCCCGGCACCACGGCACGTACGGGCTCGGCACCACGCCGGCGGCCGTGCAGGCCGGCTACGAGCGGGTCCGGGACGCGGTGGCCCGTACCCCGGCCGGCGGGACCGTCGGGACCGGCGAGCTGCGGGCCTCCTTCCTCCAGGCCGCCTATTACGACGACGTCTGGCCGGACCGGGCTGCGGCCCTGGCCGCGTTCCTGCGCGGCGATCCCTCGCTGCTGGCCGCCCAGGCCGCGCCCGACCCGGCGTCGGCGGCCGGGGCCGAGAACGCGACGGCCGTCTACACGGCGGTGCTGTGCAACGACGCCTCCTGGCCCGCCGACTGGGAGACCTGGGACCGCGACAACACCGAACTGGCCCGTACGGCCCCCTTCGAGACCTGGGCCAACGCCTTCCTCAACCTGCCGTGCGCGTCCTGGCCGGTGCGCGGACGGCAGTCGCCGGCGGCGGTCGGCTCCCAGCCCGAACGGCTGCCGCGGACCCTCGTGGTCGCTGCGGAACGGGACGGCGCGACCCCGTACCCGGGCGCGCTGGAACTGCAGCGGCGGCTCGGCGCCGGGTCGTCACTGGTGACGGAGTCGGGGTCCGGCTCCCACGGAGTGGTCGGCGGACGCAACAACTGCGTGGACCGGCACGTGGAGCGGTATCTGCTGACGGGCGCCACCCCGGGGTGGCGCGTGCGTTGCGCGCCGCATCCGGAGCCCGCACCGGTGTCGCTGGACGACGGGGCGGCTGGCGCCCGCAGGGCGCTGCTGCCGCCGGTCGTCTGAACTTCCGGGCGGGGTCTCCGGCTGCGTCGTTTCGGGGGCTGTGCCTCCCGATCCACCGGAGGCACTCACCTGACGGTGTGGTCGTCCTCCGGCCCTTCCCCCCAGGGGAGGTATCAGGCGAGCCCGGCCACCAGGTCGGCGACGGACTTGCGGCGCCCGGTGTAGAAGGGCACCTCTTCACGGACGTGCATACGGGCCTCGGAGGCACGCAGGTGACGCATGAGGTCGACGATGCGGTACAGCTCGTCCGCCTCGAAGGCCAGCAGCCACTCGTAGTCGCCCAGCGAGAAGGAGGCGACGGTGTTGGCGCGTACGTCCGGGTAGCCGCGGGCCATCTTGCCGTGGTCGGCGAGCATGCGGCGGCGGTCCTCGTCGGGCAGCAGGTACCAGTCGTAGCTGCGCACGAAGGGGTAGACGCTGACGTAGTCGCGTGCGACCTCGTCGGCCAGGAAGGCCGGGATGTGCGACTTGTTGAACTCGGCCGGGCGGTGCAGGGCCATGTTCGACCACACCGGCTCCATCGCGCGGCCCAGCTTGGTACGGCGGAACAGGTTGTACGCGGTCTGCAGCTCGTCCGCGGTCTCCGCGTGCCACCAGATCATGATGTCGGCGTCGGCGCGCAGGCCGGAGACGTCATAGGTGCCGCGGACGGTGATGTCCTTGGCGGCCAGCTGGTCGAACAGCTCCTGGACCTCGTCGGCGAAACCGGCGCGGTCCTCCGGCAGGACGTCCTTCAGCTTGAAGACGGACCACAGGGTGTAGCGGATGACCTCGTTGAGGTCCTTCGCCTTCTTCCCCGCGTTGGGAATCTTCTCTGGTGCAGTCATGTGCCTATTGTCCCGTGCGCTGATCAGTGGTCGGAGCCAGGGGTGCCGTACGCGCACCGAGCGAGGCGATCACCGCGTCCGCGGCCCGGCCGGCGCTCGCGACGCAGGCCGGAATGCCCACCCCGTCGTAGAGCGCCCCGCACACCGCGAGCCCGGGCAGGGCCTCGACTGCGCCGCGGATCCGGGCGACCCGGTCGAGGTGGCCGACCGGGTACTGGGGCAGTCCGCCGTCCCAGCGGGTGACGGTGGAGGCGACGGGCCGGGCCGTCAGGCCCACGGCCTCGCCGAGGTCGGTGAGGGACACCTCGACGAGTTCGCCGTCCTCGCGCTGCAGGTCGCGCTCGTCGGCGTACCGGCCGACGGAGGTGCGCAGCAGGAAGAGGTCGGGGTCCCGGCCGGCCCAGGCCCACTTGTTGCTGGAGAAGGTGGACGCCTTGATGGTCCGGCCGTCGACGGGCGGTACGAGGAAGCCGCTGGCGCCGCCGCCGGAGACGGCCGCCGGCAGGTCGCTGCGCCGGAAGGCCATGGTGATCAGTGCCATGGAGGCGTATTCGACCTGGTTCAGCTCGGCCGCGGCGGCCGGCGCGAGGGTGTCCAGCAGCCGGGCGGCGGGCCCGGCCGGGACGGCCAGGACGACGCCGTCGGCCTCGAAGGCCTCCTCGGCGGCCACGACCCGCCAGCCTTCAGCCGTACGAAGGACCTCGCGCACGGGGGTGCCGGTGACGATCCGCGCACCGGCCTTGCGGCAGGCCTCGGCCACGGCGAGCGGGAGGCGCCCGATGCCCCCGTCGATGCCGGCGAAGACCGGGCCGGCCTGCTGGGGGCCGCTCTGCGCCTTGCGCTGCAGCTCCCGTACGCCGTCGCCCAGCAGGGCGTGCGTGCGGGCAACCTCGAAGAGCTGGGGCACGGCGGCCCGCATGGAGATGCGGTAGGCGTCACCCGCGTAGACCCCGCCGAGCAGCGGTTCCACGAGCCGGTCCACGACCTCGCGGCCGAGGCGGGCGGCCACGTACGCGCCGACGGCGACGTCCTCGCCGATCTCGGCGGGCGGCAGCGTGCGCTCGGCCTCGATGCGGGCCAGGCCCTCGGCGGAGAGGACCCCGGAGGCGGCGAGCGGTCCGAGGTCGCCGGGGACGCCCATGACGTGGCCGCGCGGCATCGGCCGCAGCGCGCCCCGGGTCCACAGGTGGGCGGTGGCGGTGGCGGGCGGCTGCACGGCGTCGGCCAGGCCCACGGCCTCGGCGAGGGCGACGGCCTCGGGGCGGCGGGCGAGCATGGACTCGGCGCCGAGGTCGACGGGGGCTCCGGCGAGCTCGCCGGCGTACAGCTTTCCGCCGAGCCTCGGTCCGGCCTCCAGCAGCGTGACGCGGGCGCCTTCGGCGAGCAGCCGGTGGGCCGCCGCGAGGCCCGCGATGCCGCCGCCGATGACGACGACGTGTCCCGGGGAGCCGGCGGGCCGGGTGGGGCTCCCCGGCTGATCCGTACGCATGTCCGCTTCGTGCATGGACACATCGTCGCAGACCGATCACCGAGGCCGGACCGTGACCGCATCGGGACCGGCTCGGAACCGCATGTGCGAAACCCGCGACGGGAGCCTGTACGTCGAAACGGCAACACCAGCCGATCTTCGGGGGTTTACAGCGATGCACAGCATCAGCAGACACCGTTCCGCGGCGGCCCTGGCCGCCCTCTCCCTCACCGGGGTGCTCGCGCTCTCGGGCTGCGGCGCGGACGGCCAGGGCGCGGCGAGCGACAAGGCGGCGGTCGCACCGCCCGCGGCGGACGGGAAGGCCCGGGAGGGCGCGGCGGGCGCCGCGGCGGCCCCGGCCCCGGCGGGGTCGGCGGGGTCGGCCGCCGAGAACGACGGGGCGCCGGTCGCGGTCCGCCCGAACGTCATCCGTACGGCGACGCTCGGCATCGAGACGACCGACGTCCAGAAGACGCTGGCGGCCGCCCGCACCGCGGCCGACGGCGCGGGCGGGTACGTCGGCAACGAGTCGACCAAGCGCGGCGGAGACGGCCGGATGACCTCGACGGTGACCCTGCGGGTGCCCGGCGAGCGCTACGACGCCGTGCTCGGCGCCATGGAGGGCCGCGGGACGCTGCTGCACCGCAAGGTCGACGCGCAGGACGTCACCGAGAAGGTCGCCGACATCAACAGCCGTGTCTCCTCGCAGCAGGCGAGCGTGGCGCGGGTGCGCGAGATGATGGGCAAGGCCTCGGCGCTGAGCGAGGTGGTGATGCTGGAGAGCGAGCTGAGCCGGCGCCAATCGGACCTGGAGTCGCTGCTGGCGCAGCAGACGGCGCTGAAGGACCAGACCTCGATGGGCACGATCACCCTGGAGGTCTCCGAACCGGCCCCCGCGGCGGCGGAGAAGAAAAAGGAGAAGGAGCCCACCTTCCTCGGTGCGCTGCGCGGCGGCTGGGAGGTCTTCACGAAGATCCTGCGCTATCTGATGGCGGCGCTGGGTGCGCTGCTGCCGTTCCTGCTGACGGCCTCGGTGGTGGTGGTGCTGGTGCGGGCGTACCGGCGGTGGCGGCCGGCGCGGCCGAAGACGGGCCTGACCCCGAAGCGGGTGCCGGTGCCGGCGGCCCGGACGGCGCCTGCGGCCCAGGCTCCCGCTGCGGCTCCGGTGCCGGCCGCGGACACCGAGGACGACGTACGGGACTGAACGCGCGTTCGCCCGTAGCGTGTTCACCATTCGACGGCGGTGAAGGGGCGGTACGGGCGATGGCGACGGAACGACTGGTGGTGGTCGGGGGCGACGCGGCGGGGATGTCCGCCGCGTCACAGGCCCGCAGGCTGAAGGGGCCGCAGGAGCTGGAGATCGTCGCCTTCGAGCGCGGCCGCTTCACCTCGTACTCGGCGTGCGGCATCCCGTACTGGGTCGGCGGCCTGGTCGCCGAGCGCGACGACCTGATCGCCCGCACCCCCGAGGAGCATCGGGCCCGGGACATCGACCTGCGCACCCGCACGGAGGTGGTGGAGCTCGATCTGGCCGGGTCACGGGTCCGCGCCCGCGATCTGGACGGCGGATCCGAAGCGTGGACGCCCTACGACAAGCTCGTCCTGGCCACGGGCGCCCGGCCCGTGCGCCCCCGCCTGCCCGGCATCGGCGCGCACGGGGTCCATGGCATCCAGACCCTGGACGACGGCCAGCGGCTCATGGACTCGCTGGAGCGCACGCGGGGCCGACGGGCGGTCGTGGTCGGCGCGGGCTACATCGGCGTGGAGATGGCCGAGGCGCTGGTGCTGCGGGGCTACGAGGTGACCGTCCTGCACCGGGGCGAGCAGCCGATGGCCACGCTGGACCCGGACATGGGCGGCCTGGTGCACACCGCGATGAACCGGATGGGGATCACCACGGTGGCGGGCGCCGAAGTCACCAAGATCCTCACCGACGAGGAGGGCCGGGTCCGGGCGGTGGCGACGTCCGCCGGTGCGGAGTACCCGGCGGACGTGGTCGTACTCGGCATCGGCGTGGAGCCGCGGACGGCGCTGGCCCGCGCCGCGGGCCTCCCGCTCGGCCCTTCGGGCGGGATCCTCACGGACCTGTCGATGCGGGTCCGGGGCCACGAGAACGTCTGGGCGGGCGGCGACTGCGTGGAGGTCCTCGACCTGGTCGCGGGCCGCACCCGGCACATCCCGCTGGGCACCCACGCCAACAAGCACGGCCAGGTCATCGGCTCCGGGGTGGGCGGCGGTTACGCGACCTTCCCGGGGGTGGTCGGTACGGCGGTCAGCAAGGTCTGCGACCTGGAGATCGCCCGTACGGGGCTGCGCGAGCGGGACGCGCTGGAGGCGGGCCTGCGCTTCGTGACGGCCACCATCACCTCCACCAACACGGCGGGCTACTACCCGCAGGCGGCGGAGATGACGGTGAAGATGCTGGCGGAGCGCCGTACGGGCCGTCTCCTGGGCGTACAGATCGTCGGCGGCGCGGGCTCCGCGAAGCGCGTGGACATCGCGGCGGTGGCGCTCACGGCGGGCATGACGGTCGAGCAGGTGGTCTCGCTCGACCTCGGCTACGCCCCGCCGTTCTCCCCGGTCTGGGACCCGGTCCTGGTGGCGGCCCGCAAGGCGGTCTCCGCGGTCCGCGCGGCAGGCGTCTGACCATGCGAAACGTCGGTCCGTGCCCCGTCATGCGGGCACGGACCGACGTTTCGGTGCTGCTCGGGTGCGGCTTTCCGCTCAGCGGGCCGTCTTGGTGTGGACGTAGTCCACCAGGCGGGTCAGCGCCTCGGGGTCGGTCGTCGGGAGGACGCCGTGGCCGAGGTTGAAGACGTGGCCCTCCAGGCCGGCGGCCGCCGCGAGGACCTCGTCCGTCTTGGCCTCGACCGCCTCCGTGGTGGAGAAGAGCACGGCCGGGTCCAGGTTGCCCTGGAGGGCCTTGCCCGGGCCGACCCGGCGGGACGCCTCGTCGAGCGCAACGCGGTAGTCGACGCCCACGACGTCCGCGCCGGCCTCGCCCATCAGGCCGAGGAGTTCGCCCGTGCCCACGCCGAAGTGGATCCGCGGGACCCCGTAGGAGGCGACGGACTGCAGGACCTTGGCCGAGGCGGGCATGACCGAGCGGCGGTAGTCCGCCGGGGCGAGCGCGCCGACCCAGGAGTCGAAGAGCTGGACGGCGGAGGCGCCGGCCTCGATCTGGACCTTCAGGAAGGCGGAGGTGATCTCCGCGAGGCGGTCCAGGAGGTCGGCCCAGAGCTGCGGGTCCCCGTACATGAGGGCCTTGGTGTGCTCGTGGTTCTTGGAGGGGCCGCCCTCGACCAGGTAGCTCGCGAGGGTGAAAGGCGCGCCCGCGAAACCGATCAACGGCGTGGAGCCCAGTTCACTCGTGAGCATGCCGATCGCCTCGGTGACGTACGAGACGTCCTCAGGGGTGAGGTCGCGCAGCTGTGCGAGGTCCTCGCGGCGGCGGATCGGCTGGGCGACGACCGGGCCGACGCCCGGCTTGATGTCCAGGTCGACGCCGATGGCCTTGAGCGGGACCACGATGTCGGAGAAGAAGATCGCCGCGTCGACGTTGTGGCGCCGCACCGGCTGCAGGGTGATCTCGGTGACCAGGTCGGGCCGCATGCAGGACTCGAGCATCGCGGTGCCCTCGCGGACCTTGCGGTACTCGGGGAGTGAGCGCCCGGCCTGCCGCATGAACCACACCGGCGTGTGCGGCACCGGCTCCCGCCGGCACGCCTTCAGGAAGGCGGAATCGTACGTCTGGCTCGGCTGGCCCTTGGGGCTGTCGTTGGCGCTCACGACCCAAATCTTCGCACGTATGAAGAAGTGCCCGTCCCGGGACGGGTGTCCCTGCGCCGTACGGCCGCACATACCGCCTAGTCTTCCCCGCATGGCTGCGGCTCAGGGACGATTTTCAGATGGCGCCGACGGTACGGACAGTGCGAAGGAGAGCTCCGTCCCACTCCCGTTCCGCCGGGCGGTCGAAGGATTGAAGAAGGCCCGGCTGCGCCCGGGGGTCGAGATCGACCCGACGAAGCCGCCCCAGCGGCTGGCCCCGTACGCCTACGCGCTGGAGGCCGCGGTGGTGGACGGGGAGGACGACCTGGCCGACGGCCGGCTCATCCTGCTCCACGACCCGGCCGGGCACGACGCCTGGCACGGGACCTTCCGGCTGGTGACGCTCGTACGGGCGGAGCTGGAGCCGGAGATGGCCGCGGACCCGCTGCTGCCCGAGGTGTGCTGGTCCTGGCTGACGGGGGCCCTGGAGGCGCGCGGGCTGGCCTACGGCGAGGCGAGCGGGACGGTCACCATGGCGAGCTCGCACTACTTCGGCGGGCTCGCGGAGCGGCGGCCCGCGACGCAGATCGAGATCAGAGCCTCCTGGACACCGCGTGAGGGCGTGGGCGGGGTCCCGGACACCCCCGCGCACCTGTCGGCGTGGTGCGAACTGATCTGCCAGATCGCGGGGCTGCCGCCGGTGGGCCCGACGGACACGGCGACGGGTGTGGTCTCCCTGCCACAGCGCCGCGGTCCGCACCACCCGTAGGCACGGGGCCGTACGGCCGCCACGGCACGGGGGAACGCCCGGCCGAAGCCCGCAACCGAGTGTCACAACCCGGCCTCCGTTGCGGGCTTCTGATCACCCGATGATCGATCGTGCGTCCGAATTGCCCGAATTGTTACTCACCAAATCGTGATCATTCTCTAAAGCCGGGCGGGTGACGTGCCGAAGGAGTCAGTGACCATCCGCACGGTTCGCACCGGCTTCCTTCCCCGAGCCGGCCGTCCCGCCACTCCCCCAGGAGGCCTAGGTGTCCGTTCTTCTCGAGCAGCCCGCAAGCCTGGTCGCCTACCGCCCGAACAAGCCGACGGCCATGGTCGTCGTGGCCGACCCGCGCGTCCGTTCCACCGTGACCCGCCATCTGTGGGCCCTCGGAGTCCGTGACGTGATCGAGGCGTCGTCCATCGCGGAGGCCCGCCCCCGCGTCGGCAGCCCGCGCGACATCTGCGTGGCCGACGTACACCTGCCCGACGGCTCCGGCCTCACCCTGCTGTCCGAGACCCGTGCCGCAGGCTGGCCGAACGGCCTGGCCCTGTCCGCCGCCGACGACATCGGCGCCGTGCGCAACGCCCTCGCGGGCGGCGTGAAGGGCTACGTCGTCACCGGTACGCGGACCAACATCGGGCTCCCCACCCGGCCCGGCGCCGCCCCCATCGGCGCTGCCGCCGCCCGTATGCACCGCCGCCCCCCGGGTGCCCCGAGCCACCCGGGCGGCTACCGGGAGCTCTCCGGCCGCGAGGTCGAGGTCCTGCGCCTCGTCGCGGAGGGCCAGTCCAACAAGGCCATCGGCGTCTCGATGGGCCTGTCCGCCCTGACCGTCAAGTCCCACCTCGCCCGCATCGCCCGCAAGCTGGGCACCGGTGACCGCGCGGGAATGGTCGCCGTGGCCCTGCGGACCGGGATCATCCACTGAGCACGGGCCGGAGCGCCCGGATAGACGTCCGGGATACCCCCGGAAAACACCCCGCATATTGATCGCGCCCGTCGACGGAACGTTCCGGCGACGGGCGCGTCGTATACACGGATACCCTTGACCGGTGACCGACGCCCAAGAGACCGCAGCAGACCTGCGCACCACCACCGGGGGCGGCCCCCCGGACGACGTCGTTGTTCCGCCCGGTGGGGTGCCGACTCCTTTGCTGGAGCCCCGCGAGGGGATTCCGCCGGTGGTCGCCGACGCGGACGCCCTCGCCGAGGTGGTCGCGGCCTTCGCCGCGGGCACCGGCCCCGTGGCCGTCGACGCCGAACGCGCCTCCGGGTACCGCTACGGCCAGCGCGCCTACCTCGTGCAGCTGCGCCGCGAGGGTGCCGGGTCCGCCCTGATCGACCCGGTGGGCTGCCCCGACCTGTCCGCACTGGGCGAGGCCCTCTCCGGCACCGAGTGGATCCTGCACGCCGCCACCCAGGACCTGCCGTGCCTGCGCGAAATAGGCATGGTTCCCACCTCGCTGTTCGACACCGAGCTGGCGGGCCGGCTCGCCGGCTTCCCGCGGGTCGGACTCGGCGCGATGGTCGAGAGCGTTCTCGGCTTCGCCCTGGAGAAGGGCCACTCCGCCGTCGACTGGTCCACCCGCCCGCTGCCCGAGCCGTGGCTGCGCTACGCCGCCCTGGACGTGGAGCTGCTGGTGGACCTGCGGGACGCCCTGGAGAAGGAACTGGACCGGCAGGGCAAGCTGGAGTGGGCCCGCCAGGAGTTCGACGCCATCGCCGCCGCTCCCCCGGCCCCGCCGCGCAAGGACCCGTGGCGCCGTACGTCCGGCATGCACAAGGTGCGCCGCCGTCGGCAGATGGCCGTCGTACGGGAACTGTGGGAGTCCCGGGACCGGATCGCGCAGCGGCGCGACGTGTCGCCGGGCAAGGTGCTGGGCGACGCGGCGATCGTCGAGGCCGCGCTGGCCCTGCCCGCGAACGTGCACACCCTGTCGGCCCTGCCCGGCTACGGGCAGCGCATGGGCCGCCGACAGCTCGACCAGTGGATGGCCGCCGTGGACCGGGCGAAGGCGCTGCCCGAGAACGAACTGCCGCAGCCCGGCGCGACCCCGGCCGGCCCGCCCCCGCCGCGCTCCTGGGCCGACAAGGACCCGGCCGCCGCAGCCCGGCTGGCCGCGGCCCGCACCGCCGTCTCGGCGCTGGCGGAGCAGCTGAACCTGCCCCAGGAGAACCTGATCACCCCGGACACGGTCCGCCGCCTGTGCTGGGAGCCCCCGCAGCGGCTGGACGCGGACGCGGTGGCCCAGGCCCTGGCCCTGCACGGCGCCCGGCCGTGGCAGATCGAGCAGGTGACCCCGGTCCTGGTCACGGCCCTGGCGGCCACGGCCTGACCCCTTCCCGCACAGCGAAAGAGCCCCCGGCCCCCGGCCGGGGGCTCTTTCGTCGCCCGCCTCGCCGGCGCGGTCCGAGTGTGACCTTCGCCGCTCCTCCGGGAGGGGGTGTGCACATTGGTTACCCGCAAGTAGCATGGTCGGGTGAGCGGGCGCTCAGCAACGTATGCCGAACGCGCCCCCGCGCAGCAGTGCCATCCCGCACCTGGAGGAGAGCCAACGTGCCTCGTACCGTCAGGGACGTCGTCTTCGTCGACGGCGTCCGCACCCCGTTCGGCAAGGCGGGCCCGAAGGGCATCTACAACGAGACCCGCGCCGACGATCTCGTCGTGAAGGCGATCCGGGAGCTGCTGCGCCGCAACCCGGACCTGGACCCCAAGAAGATCGACGAGGTCGCCATCGCCGCGACCACGCAGATCGGCGACCAGGGCCTGACGCTGGGCCGCACGGCCGGCATCCTCGCGGGCCTCCCGCAGTCCGTCCCGGGCTACTCCATCGACCGCATGTGCGCCGGCGCGCTGACCGCCGTGACCGCCGTCGCGGGCGGTGTGGCCTTCGGTGCGTACGACGTCGCCCTCGCCGGCGGTGTCGAGCACATGGGCCGCCACCCCATGGGTGAGGGCGTCGACCCGAACCCGCGCTTCGTCTCCGAGAAGCTGGTCGACGAGTCCGCCCTGTTCATGGGCATGACCGCCGAGAACCTGCACGACCGGTACCCGACGATCACCAAGCTCCGCGCCGACGAGTACGCCGTGCGCTCGCAGGAGAAGGCCGCCAAGGCGTACGCCGACGGCAAGATCCAGCAGGACCTGGTCCCGATCTCGGTGCGCAACACCAACGAGGCCGCGGGCGAGACGGGCTGGGGCCTGGTCACCACCGACGAGCCGATGCGCCCGGGCACCACGCTGGAGAACCTGGCGAACCTGAAGACCCCGTTCCGTACGCACGGCCGGGTCACCGCGGGCAACGCCGCCGGTCTCAACGACGGTGCCACCGCCGCGATCATCGCGTCCGAGGACTTCGCCCGCGAGAACAACCTCCCGGTCAAGATGCGCCTCGTCTCGTACTCCTTCGCGGGTGTCGAGCCGGAGGTCATGGGCTACGGCCCGATCCCGGCCACCGAGAAGGCCCTGGCCCAGGCCGGCCTGACGATCGACGACATCGGTCTCTTCGAGGTCAACGAGGCCTTCGCGGTCCAGGTCCTCGCGTTCCTGGAGCACTACGGCATCGCCGACGACGACGCCCGCGTGAACCAGTACGGCGGCGCCATCGCCTTCGGCCACCCGCTGGCCTCCTCCGGCGTGCGCCTGATGACGCAGCTGGCCCGCCAGTTCGAGGAGCAGCCGCACGTCCGCTACGGCCTGACCACCATGTGTGTCGGCTTCGGCATGGGCGCCACGGTCATCTGGGAGAACCCGAACTTCAACGCCGAGGGAGACTCCAAGTGAGCACCACCGCTGAGCTCCTGAAGGGCGCGGCCGAGCTGTTCCCGGACGAGGTCGTCACGTCCGCGCACGTCCGCCACCTGGACCTGCCGTTCGGCGCCGGGCGCTTCGCGCTCATCACGCTGGACAACGGCTTCGACCACACCAAGCCGACCACCTTCGGCCCGCAGTCCCTCGCCAACCTGAACGCGGCGATCGACCAGGTCGAGCAGGAGGCCGCCGCCGGCACCATCGTCGGCGCGGGCATCACCGGCAAGCCGTTCATCTTCGCGGTCGGCGCCGACCTCAAGGGTGTCGAGCTGCTGAAGAAGCACGACGAGGCGCTCGCCATCGGCAAGGGCGGCCACGACGTCTTCAAGCGCCTCTCCGCGCTGGCCGTCCCGACCTTCGCGTACTACAACGGTGCGGCGATGGGCGGCGGCGTCGAGGTCGGTCTGCACTGCAGCTACCGCACCGTCTCGAAGGCCATCCCGGCCTTCTCGCTGCCCGAGGTCTTCCTCGGCCTGGTTCCCGGCTGGGGCGGCTGCGCCATCCTGCCGAACCTGATCGGCGCCGAGCGCGCGGTCTCGGTCATCATCGAGAACGCGCTGAACCAGAACCGCCAGCTCAAGGGCAAGCAGGTCTTCGAGCTCGGCATCGCCGACGCGATCTTCGAGGGCGCGGACTTCCTGGAGCAGTCGCTCCTGTGGACCGCGAACGTCCTGAACGGCACCACCGAGGTCGTCCGCGACGAGATCGACCGCGGCGAGGCCTGGGACGCGGCCGTCGCCAAGGGCCGCTCCATCGCGGACTCCAAGGTGCACGGCGCCGCTCCGGCCGCCTACCGCGCGCTGGACATCATCGCCGCCGCCAAGTCGGGCGACCTGCAGGCCGGCTTCGACGCCGAGGACACGGCCCTGGCCGACCTCATCATGGGCGGCGAGCTGCGCTCGGGCATCTACGCCTTCAACCTGGTCCAGAAGCGCGCCAAGCGCCCGGCCGGCGCCCCGGACAAGTCCCTGGCCCGCCCGGTCACCAAGGTCGGCGTCGTCGGCGCGGGCCTGATGGCCTCGCAGCTGGCGCTGCTGTTCCTGCGCCGCCTGGAGGTGCCGGTGGTCCTCACCGACATCGACCAGGAGCGCGTGGACAAGGGTGTGGGCTACGTCCACGCCGAGATCCAGAAGCTGCTCGGCAAGGGCCGCATCAACCAGGACAAGGCCAACCGCCTGACCGCCCTGGTGACCGGCGTCCTGGACAAGGCCGAGGGCTTCGCGGACGCGGACTTCATCATCGAGGCCGTGTTCGAGGAGATGTCCGTCAAGCAGAAGGTGTTCGCGGAGGTCGAGGCGGTCGCCCCGGCGCACGCGATCCTCGCCACCAACACCTCCTCGCTGTCGGTGTCGGAGATGGCCTCCAAGCTCCAGCACCCGGAGCGCGTGGTCGGCTTCCACTTCTTCAACCCGGTCGCGATCCTCCCGCTGCTGGAGATCGTCCGCGGTGAGCAGACCGACGACGCCTCGCTGGCCACGGCCTTCGGCGTCGCCAAGAAGCTGAAGAAGACCGCGGTCCTCACCAAGGACGCCCCGGCGTTCGTCGTGAACCGCATCCTGACCCGCTTCATGGGCGAGATCCAGAACGTCATCGACGAGGGCACCCCGGTCGCCACGGCGGAGAAGGCCATCGAGCCGCTCGGCCTGCCGATGTCCCCGCTGGTGCTGCTGGAGCTCGTGGGCCCGGCGATCGGCCTGCACGTCTCCGAGACCCTGAACCGCTCCTTCCCGGAGCGCTTCACCGTCTCCCCGAACCTCGCTGCGGTCGTCAAGGCCGGAAAGCGCGGCTTCTACGTCTACTCCGCCGAGAACGGCTTCAAGCCGGAGCTGGACCCCGAGGTCGCCGCGCTCCTGGTCCAGGGCGACTCCGTCCTGACCGAGGAGCAGGTCCGGGTGCGCGTCCTGGACGCGGTGGCGCAGGAGATCGGCCTGATGCTGGAGGAGGGTGTCGTGGCCGAGGCCCAGGACATCGACCTCTGCCTCATCACCGGTGCCGGCTGGCCCTTCCACCTGGGCGGCATCACGCCGTACCTGGACCGTGAGGGCGTCTCGGAGCGCGTGAACGGCAAGAAGTTCCTCGCCCCCGGCATCGCGAGCGTCCCGGCCTAGTCCGGGTCGCAAGCGGCTGTTCGACGGCCCGGCCCGCTCCCTCCGGGGGGCGGGCTTCGGCCGTTCGAATACCTGTCTAAGATTCACCCCCATGACGGAAACGCACGCGCGGCCCGGGCGCCGCCGACGCCGCATTCTGCGGATCACCCTGCTGCTGGTCGCCGTGCTGATCCTGGGCGCTGCCGGGGCGGGCTGGTGGACGTACAGCCACCTCAACAACAACATCGACAGCGTCGACCTGGACCGGGCGATCGGGGACAACCGGCCCGCCAAGGTGGTCGCGAACGCGCAGAACGTGCTGGTGCTCGGCTCGGACTCGCGGGCCGGGGCCAACGGGGACCTCGACCACGGCTCCGTGAGCGGCGCCCGCTCGGACACCGCGATGCTGGTGCACATACCCGAGGGCCGGGCGAAGGCCACCGCGGTGAGCATCCCCCGCGACACCCTCATCACCCGGCCCGAGTGCAAGGACCGCGACGGCAAGTCCGTTCCGTCCGCGAAGCGGGTCATGTTCAACTCCGTCTACTCGCTGGCCGGCCCGGCCTGTGTGGTCAACACCGTCGAGCAGATGTCCGGTGTGCGCGTGGACCACTTCGTCGAGGTGGACTTCGCCGGCTTCAAGGGCCTGGTGGACGCGCTGGGCGGGGTCACCGTCACCCTGGACAAGCCGATGAGCGGCGCCAAAGGCGGGCTGAAGCTCGATGCGGGCACGCACCGGCTGAACGGCACCGACTCGCTCAAGTTCGTCCGCACCCGGTACGGCTACGGCGACGGCAGCGACCTCGGGCGCATAGGCCTGCAGCAGCAGTTCATGCTGGCGATGCTGTCGGAGATCAAGAAGCAGGACGCCCTCGGCAACCCGGCGCGGCTCTACAAGCTCGCGGACGCCGGCACCAAGTCGCTGACCACGGACTCCGATCTGGCCTCGCTGACCGCGCTGTCCGACTTCGCGCAGAGCATGAAGGGCGTGAACCCGGAGACGATGGAGACCATCATGCTGCCGGTCGCCTACGACAAGGTGGACCCCAACCGCGTGGTCGTGGCCGAACCGCAGGCCACCCAGCTGTGGGACGCCCTGCGCAGGGACGAGAAGGTCCCCGCCTCCGCGAAGGACTCCCCGGCCAAGGGCTGACGGGTCCCGCGCACACGGAGCCGGCCGTACGGGTGACCCGTACGGCCGGCTCCGGCGTTCGCGCGTCTGTCGCTTTTCTCAGAACTTGGCGTCCGCGCCGACCTTGCCCAGACGGCTGTGCTGACGGCCGTAGAGGAAGTAGACGATGACGCCGATGACCATCCAGATGCCGAAGCGCAGCCAGGTCTCGGCCGGCAGGTTGAGCATCAGCCAGAGCGAGGCCGCGATCGACAGGATCGGGATGAACGGCACCCAGGGGGTGCGGAAGGAGCGGTGCAGGTCGGGGCGGGTCTTGCGGAGGACGATGACACCGAGCGCGACCACGACGAACGCGAACAGGGTGCCGATGTTGACCAGTTCCGCAAGGCTCTCCAGGCTGGTGAAGCCCGCGACGATCGCGATGATCCCGCCGAGCAGAATGGTCGCCCGGTAGGGGGTGCGGTACTTCGGGTGGGTCACGGAGAAGACCCGGGGCAGCAGTCCGTCACGGCTCATGGCGAAGAACACGCGGGTCTGGCCCAGCAGCAGGATCATGCACACGGTGATCAGGCCCACGGACGCGCCGAGACTGATCGCACCCGAGAAGAATGGCTGGTTCACCGATTTGAAGGCCTCGGCGAGTGGCGCGGTCGCGGACATCTCCGAGTACTTCTGCATGCCCGTCACCACGAGGGTCACCGCGACGTAGAGCACGGTGCAGATGATCAGCGAGCCGAGGATGCCGCGCGGCATGTCCCGCTGGGGGTTCTTGGTCTCCTCGGCCGCCGTCGCCACCACGTCGAAGCCGATGAAGGCGAAGAAGATGAGCGAGGCCGCCGTGAAGATGCCCATGACGCCGAAGTTGGTGGGTTCGTAGCCGAAGAGCAGCTGGACCAGCGGCGAGTGCCAGCCGCTGACGCCCTCGGCCTGCGGCTGGGCCGGCGGGATGAACGGCGAGTAGTTGTCGGCCTTGATGAAGAACAGGCCCGCGATGATGACCAGCAGTACGACGGTCACCTTGATGGCGACGACGACGGCGGTGATGCGGGCCGAGAGCTTCGTCCCGACGACCAGGATCCACGTCAGCGCCAGGACCAGCAGGAAGGCCAGCAGGTCGAAGTGACCGCCGGCGTCGGGGCCGGACAGGGACGTCGGCAGGGTCCAGCCGAGGTTGGTGTCCATGAGGTGGCGCACGTAGCCGGACCAGCCGACCGCGACCACCGCCGTACCGAGCGCGAACTCGAGCACCAGGTCCCAGCCGATGATCCAGGCGGGCAGCTCGCCGATGGAGGCGTAGCTGAAGGTGTACGCCGATCCGGCCACCGGCACGGTGGACGCGAACTCGGCGTAGCAGAGCGCCGCGAGGGCGCAGACGATGCCCGCTGCCACGAAGGCGAGGGCGGTGGCGGGTCCGGCGTTGTTCCGGGCCGCGATGCCCGTCAGGACGAAGATGCCGGTGCCGATGATGACACCCACACCGAACACCGTCAGGTCCCAGGCGGAGAGCGACTTCCGGAGCGCGTGTTCCGGCTCCTCCGTGTCGCGGATGGACTGCTCCACCGTCTTGGTGCGGAAGGGGCTGTTCATATCCCTACTCACCGACGCACCTCCGAAACAGGTGTGGACGCACGCGAACGGGCCGGGAGGCCCACTCCTCAAGAGTGATCTCCCGGCCCGTGACGTGCAACCGCGCGGCGATCTAGTGGCGCGTACCCGTCCTAGTCGACGGTGGCGGCCGGCTCGCTGTCGTAGCGGCCGTCGAGCTTGGCCACCAGGCCCGTGACCTGCCGGGCGATGTCCGGTGCGGTCAGGCCGATCTCCGCCAGGATCTCCTTGCGCAGGGCGTGGTCGAGGAAGCGCTGCGGGATGCCGAAGTCGCGCAGCGGTACGTCGACGCCCGCGTCCCGCAGGGCCTGCGAGACGGCGGAGCCCACGCCGCCGGTGCGGCCGTTGTCCTCGACGGTGACGACCACGCGGTGCCGGTCCGCGAGCGGGGCCAGGGCCTCGTCCACGGGCTTGACCCAGCGGGGGTCGACGACGGTGGTGGAGATGCCCTGCTTGTCGAGGAGGTCGGCGATCTCCAGGCACATCGGGGCGAGTGCGCCGACCGAGACGAGCAGTACGTCCGGACGGGTGACCTCGGGGGCCGGGGTGCGCAGCAGGTCCATGCCGCCGATGCGGCCGACGGCCGGAACGGCCGGGCCGACGACGCCCTTGGAGAACCGGACCACGGTCGGGGCGTCCTTGACCTCGACGGCCTCGCGGAGCTGGGCGCGCAGCTGCTCGGCGTCGCGCGGTGCGGCGAGGCGCAGGCCGGGGACGACCTGCAGGATGGACATGTCCCACATGCCGTTGTGGGAGGCACCGTCGTCACCGGTCACGCCGGCCCGGTCCAGGACGAAGGTGACGCCGCACTTGTGCAGGGCGACGTCCATCAGGACCTGGTCGAAGGCGCGGTTGAGGAAGGTGGCGTACACCGCGAAGACCGGGTGGACGCCGCCGGTGGCGAGGCCCGCCGCCGAGGTGGCGCCGTGCTGCTCGGCGATGCCGACGTCGTAGATGCGGTCCGGGAAGGCCTCGGCGAACTTGTTCAGGCCGACCGGGTGGAGCATGGCGGCGGTGATGCCGACGATGTCCTCGCGCTCGTGGCCGATCTTGACCATCTCGTCGGCGAAGACGGAGGTCCAGCTGGCGGCCGCGGTCTTGACCGGCAGGCCGGTGTCCGGGTGGATCACGCCGACCGCGTGGAAGCGGTCCGCCTCGTGCTCCAGGGCCGGGGTGTAGCCGCGGCCCTTCTGGGTGAGGCAGTGGACGATGACCGGACCGCTGAAGCGCTTGGCGCGCTGCAGGGCGGACTCCAGGGCCTCGATGTCGTGGCCGTCGATGGGCCCGATGTACTTCAGGCCGAGGTCCTCGAACATGCCCTGCGGGGCGATGAAGTCCTTGAGGCCCTTCTTGGCGCCGTGCAGGGTCTCGAAGAGCGGCTTGCCGACGACCGGGGTGCGCTCCAGGAGCTCCTTGCCGCGGGCCAGGAAGCGCTCGTAGCCGTCCGTGGTGCGCAGGGTGGCCAGGTGGTTGGCGAGGCCGCCGATGGTGGGGCCGTAGGAGCGCTCGTTGTCGTTGACGACGATGACGAGGGGGCGGTCCTTGGCGGCGGCGATGTTGTTCAGCGCCTCCCAGGCCATGCCTCCGGTCAGCGCGCCGTCGCCGATGACGGCGGCGACGTGGTGGTCCTCGCGGCCCAGCACCTCGTTGGCCTTGGCCAGGCCGTCGGCCCAGCCGAGCACGGTGGAGGCGTGCGAGTTCTCGATCACGTCGTGCTCGGACTCGGCGCGCGAGGGGTAGCCGGAGAGGCCGTTCTTGGTGCGCAGGCCGGCGAAGTCCTGGCGGCCCGTGAGCAGCTTGTGGACGTAGGCCTGGTGGCCGGTGTCGAAGAGGACCTTGTCCTTGGGCGATTCGAAGACCCGGTGCAGGGCGATCGTCAGTTCGACCACGCCGAGGTTGGGGCCGAGGTGCCCGCCGGTCTTGGAGACGGCGTCGACGAGGAAGGACCTGATCTCTGCCGCGAGCTGGGTCAGCTCCTCCTGGCTGAGCCGGTCCAGATCGCGCGGTCCCTTGATGCGGGTCAGCAGCACCCGTGCCTCCTTGCAGTTGCTTGCTGGTCTGTCGAGTCTAATGTTCCGTTCGCGGGCGCGGTCATCGGGCCGTCCCGGCGGAGTTACAGCTTTGTCATACATGTGCACGCCACCGCACGGCCACACATCGCATACGGGCGTATACCCGCACAGGAGTACCCGCATTTGTACGCACGGATGCCCGGCGCCACGCGAGGTGGCACCGGGCACTGTGACCGTTCTTACCGCCGCGGTGTGCTGCGGCGGGCAGTCGGGCGCGCGGTCAGGCGCGTCCGGCCGTCTTCTGGGTCTTGCGGGTGACCGAGTCGATCACCACGGTGGCCAGCAGGACCGCGCCGGTGATCATGTACTGGATCGGCGTCGCGATGCCCTCCAGGGCCAGACCGTACTGGATCGAGACGATGACCATGACGCCGAGGAGGGCGTTCCAGGTCCGGCCGCGGCCGCCGAAGAGGCTGGTGCCGCCGATGACGGCCGCCGCGATCACGTTCATCAGCAGGTCGCCGGCGCCGGCGCTCTGGTTGGCCGCCGCGATCTTGGAGGCCCAGAACAGACCGCCGATGGCGGCGAAGGTGCTGGAGATCGCGAAGACCGTGATCCGGATGCGGGTGACGTTGATGCCCGCACGGCGGGAGGCCTCGACGCTGCCGCCCAGTGCGAAAACGTTTCGCCCGAAGGTCGTGCGGCGCAGCAGGAAGTCCGTGACGACCAGGGCCAGCAGGAAGAGCACCACCGCGAGCGGCAGGCCCTTGTACTGGTTGAACAGCACGGCCGGGCCGAAGGCGCACAGCGCCAGCAGGCCGGTGCGCAGCAGGATCTCGGCGAGCGGCCGGGAGGGCATCCCGGCGGCCTCGCGGCGCCTCGCGTCGAGGAAGGCCGCGAGGAAGTAGCCGGCCACCGCGAGCGCGGCCAGCGCGTAGGCGACGGCCACGTCCGAGAAGAAGTACGTGGTCAGCTGGCCGACCACGCCGTCGGAGTCGATGTTGATCGTGCCGTTGCTGCCGAGGATCTGCAGCATCGCGCCCAGCCAGAAGAGCAGGCCCGACAGGGTGACGGCGAAGGCCGGGGCCCCGACCTTGGCGAAGAAGAAGCCGTGGATGGAGCCGATCAGGGCGCCTCCGACGATGGCCGCGAGGATGGCCAGCCATTCGTTCACGCCGTGGCTGACGGCGAGGACGGCGACGATCGCGCCCGAGACACCGCTGACCGAGCCGACCGAGAGGTCGATCTCACCGAGGAGCAGCACGAAGATGATGCCGATGGCGATCATCCCGGTGCCGGTCATCGTGATCGCGATATTGGTGAGGTTCTCCGGGGAGAGGAAGTTCGAGTTCAGCCCCTGGAAGATGGACCAGATGACGATGAGACCGATGACGACCGGGAGGGAGCCCAGGTCGCCGGCCTTCATCTTGCGCTTGAACTCGCCCCAGTAGCCGGCGAGGCCCTCTTCCCTGACGAGCAGGCGGGGGTCCACGGCCGGGATCGCGTCGTGCGCGGCCGCCGGGTTGACCGGGTCGATGTGCTCCTGCGCGGCAGGGCCCTTGTCCAGTGGATCGGTGGCAGGGTTCTGGGTGCTCACTTGCCGGCCTCCGAGGTGCGGGCCGCCCGGCGGGTCACGGCGTTGTCCGTGGCACCGGTGATGGCGGAGATGATCTCTTCCTGCGAGGTGTCGGCGACGTTGAAGACACCGTTGTTGCGGCCCAGCCGCAGGACCGCCACCTTGTCGGCGACGGCCTTCACGTCGGCCATGTTGTGGCTGATGAGGATGACGGCGTGGCCGCGCTCGCGCAGCCGTTCCACCAGGTCGAGCACCTGGGCGGTCTGCTCGACGCCGAGGGCCGCGGTGGGCTCGTCGAGGATGACGAGCTGGGGCTCGCCGAGCATGGAACGGGCGATCGCCACGGTCTGGCGCTGACCGCCCGAGAGCGAGGCGATGGGAATCCGGACGCTGGGGATCCGGATGGACAGGGTGGTCAGGAGCTCGCGGGCGCGCCGCTCCATCTCCACCTCGTCGAGGACGCCGAACTTCTTGAGCTCGCGGCCGAGGAAGAGGTTGCCGACGACGTCGATGTTGTCGCACAGCGCCAGGTCCTGGTAGACCGTCGCGATGCCCAGGTTCTGGGCGTCGTGGGGCTTGCCGATGGAGACCGGGCGCCCCTCCCACTCGATGACACCTTCATCGATGGGGTGCACGCCGGCGATCGTCTTGACCAGCGTGGACTTTCCGGCACCGTTGTCGCCGACGAGGGCGACCACTTCACCGGAGTGGATCTCGAGTTCTACGTCGGTGAGGGCCTGAACGGCGCCGAACCGCTTCGAGACCCCTCGCAACGCCAGCACGGGCGCAGCGGACACATGAACCATCTCCTTCGCCGCCTGACCGGCGGGGATGTCGTGCAAAAGAGCAGGAGCGGGACGAATAGGGGAGGAACGTTTCTGCCCGGCGCCCCGCCCGGTGGCGGGGATGGAGGGGAGGGGCGCCGGTCAGGCACGGGGGCCGCCTCACGGGGAGGCGACGGGGGCCGCTACTTCAGGCCGAGGGCGGCGCAGGCGGCCGCGTACTTGTCGGTGCAGATCTCGTCGACCGTGTAGACGCCGTCCTTGACGACGGTGTCCTTGATGTTGGCCTTGGTCAGCGAGACGACCGGGATCAGCACGGAGGGGACGCCCTTGGTGGTGGGGCTGTCGACCGTGGAGGTGGTGCCTTCGGGCTTCCCGCCCTTGGCGAGGGCGACGGCCATCTTCGCGGCGGCCTCGGCCTCGGGGGCGTACGGCTTGTAGACGCTCATGAACTGCTCACCGGCGACGATGCGCTGAACGCCGGCGAGTTCGGCGTCCTGGCCGGTGACCGGGGGCAGCGGGGAGACGCCGGCGGCCTTGAGGGCGGTGATGATGCCGCCGGCCATGCCGTCGTTGGCGGAGTAGACGCCGACGACCTTGTCCTTGCCGAGCGCGGAGAGCGCGGCCGCCATGTTGGTGTTGGCGTTCTCCGGCTTCCACTCGACGGTGTCGTACTCCTTGCCGACGTTCACCTTGCCGTCGAGCTCGGAGTGGGCGCCGGACTTGAAGAGCTTGGCGTTCGGGTCGGTGACCGAACCGTTCATCATGACGATCTGGCCGTCCTTGGCCTTGTCGCCCAGCGCCTCGAGCAGGGCCTTGCCCTGGACCTTGCCGACCTCTTCGTTGTCGAAGGAGGTGTAGGCGTCGATCGGGCCCTCGGCCAGACGGTCGTAGGAGACGACCGGGATGCCGGCGTCCTTGGCCTTCTTGACCGAGCCGGCGATGGCCTTGGAGTCCACCGCGTCGATGATCAGGACGTCCACCTTGTTGGTGATCATCGTGTCGACCTGGGAGTTCTGCGTGGTCGCGTCCTGCTTGGCGTTGGCGTAGACGACCTCGCCCTTGCCGCCGGTGAGCTCGGCGACCTTCTTCTCGATGAGCGGCTTGTCGAACTTCTCGTAACGCGCGGTCTGGTTCTCCGGCAGGAGCAGACCGACCTTGATCGCGTCGCCCTTGGCAGCGCCGGAGGACTCCTTCGTCTTGTCGCCGGCCTCCTTGGCACTGCCACAAGCGGCAAGGGAAACGGCCATGGCGCCGGCGGCAACGGCTACGGCGGCTCTGCGCATACGCGTGTTCATTACTTGAACCTCCCTGACGAGGCCGCTACGCCGCGGCCGAGGTGGATGTGAGTCAACCCCGGCCGCGTTTTGCCGTCAAGGAGTGAATTCTTAACGAGATGACAACGGTGCCATTCGTTATCTACCTGAAGGCAAGACGGCTGGAGCTCGCACTCCACTTCCATGATCTGACAAAAGTGTCGAATCGCCCATCTCGCTCAGCACGAGAGCCAGTGCGCCCAGCACCTCGGCCCGGCCGCCCAGGGACCCCGTGAGCACCGACAACTGGCGCGCCGCGCTGGGGATCGCGTACCTCCCGACTGATTCACGGATGGGGGCCAGGACGAGTTCACCCGCCTCCGCGAGCGAGCCGCCCAGCACCACCCGGCTCGGGTTCAGGAGGTTGCACAGGCTGGCCACCCCGCTGCCGATGTGGCGGCCGACGTCGGTGATCACCCGGCGGCAGCCGGGGTCGCCGTCGCGGGCCAGTTCCACCACCCGCTCCATCGTCAACTCCGGCCCGTGCGTGCCCTGGAGCAGGGGCAGGACGTACCGGGCCGCGGCGAAGGTCTCCAGGCAGCCGCGGTTGCCGCAGCGGCACACCGGGCCCGATTCGTCCAGCGTGATGTGCCCGATCTCGCCCGCCGTGCCGCCCGGGCCGCGGTAGATCTGGCCGTTGATCACCAGGCCGGCGCCGACGCCGCTGGCCACCTTGATGTAGGCCAGGTCCTTCACTCCCCGCCCGCTCCCCCAGACGAGTTCACCGAGGGCGCCGAGGTTCGCGTCGTTGTCGACGTAGACGGGCACACCGAGCCGCTGCGAGAGCTCCTGGCGCGGATTGATCCCCGCCCAGCCCGGCAGGATCGCGGTCGAGCCCAGGGTCCCGGACTCCACGTCGATGGGGCCGGGGACGCCGAGGCCGACACCGATGACCTTGTCCAGCCCGACTTCTATGCCGGCGATCAGGCGCCCGACCAGCGCTTCCGCCCGGTCGAAGCCGTCCGCCCAGGAGGCGTCGACGTCCAGCGGTTCGGACTCCTCGGCCAATACCTGGTGGGCGAGGTTGCCGACGGCCACCCGCAGGTGGGTGTGGCCGAAGTCGACGCCGATCACGATGCCCGCGTCACCGCTGAGCGACACGCTCCGTGCCCGCCGGCCGCCGGCCGAGGTGTCGGTGACCTCGACGGTCCCGCCGTCCTTCAGCTCCCGGACGATGTTGGAGACCGTGGCCGCCGACAGTCCGGTGGTACGGGCGATCTCCGCCTGGGTCAGCGACCCCGCGAGCCGCACCGCCCGTACGACCCGTTCGAGATTCGCGCGGTGCAGCGACGACTGCGATCCGGGAGTCTGCACGACTCATCCACTCCTGCCCATTAGCGACGGCAAGCCGTCGCCCCCCGGCCGGGACACGTCGCGACTTCGCTCCGAGACCCCGGCGTCTCTCCAACTTGTGAACCTTAAGTCGAGCCTTTGCGCATCCGCACGTCAAGAGGCTGACACGACACGAAACGGGCCTACCGGCCGAAAGGGGGAGGGAGCGGCCTGCCTGATCGTGTTACGGTCGCTGAGGCGCCGGTCCTCTGCGGCCTTTCCGGCCGGACCGGGCGCCTGCCATGTCAGCGCGACGCGAGGAGGTGTTCGGGATGAGTCCCGATCGAAGTCCTCGCAGCGCTCTCTCCGGCTGACCCGCCGAACGGCTGATCGGCCGACCTTTCCGTGAGTACGCACGGCAGCGGTGTCCCGCTGTTCCCGTGCGCTGCAGCGCTGCTCACGCGTTCCTCCCCTTCCGCATGACCGGACTGCTCCGTCCGGCGTGCGTCATCCATGTCCGTCGGCATCGGCGGCGGCCCGCGCGGCCGCCGTACGCCGACTCCTGATCACTCCACGTGACCGTTCGGCTTCGAGCTGCCCGGAAACGTGGAGGGAGGTATGTGCCATGACCATGCTCACCCCCCGTTCCCCGGCCAAGCTCGCGCCGCCGGGCCGGTCCCGCCGCGAGCGCAAGGCCGTCGAGCTGGAGTCCCGCACCCGGCTCGTCGGCGAGCGCCTCGCCGACATCAGCGCCGGCCCGGGCGTGCGGGCCCTGCAGTGCGTGGATGCGTCCGCGAGCGGCCTCACCCACGCCGAGGCCGCGCTGCGCCTGGAGCGCCACGGCGCCAACGTCGTCGCCCAGGAGCGGGCGCCGCGCTGGTACGTCCAGCTCGCGAAGGCCTTCCGGAACCCCTTCATCGCCGTCCTGGTCTTCCTGGCCGCCGTCATGTACTGGCAGGACCCCGCGGACCCGGGCGTCGTCATCCTCTCCGCGATGGTGGGGATCAGCGGGCTGCTGCGCTTCTGGCAGGAGTACCGCTCCGGCCGCGCCGCCGACGCCCTGGGGCAGCTGGTCACCACCACCTGCGCGGTCCAGCGCCGGGCCGGCAGCGGCTCGGCGCCGACCACCTTCGAGGTGCCCATGGACCAGGTGGTCCCGGGCGACGTGGTCAGGCTGGCCGCCGGCGACCTGATCCCGGCCGATCTGCGGCTCCTCACCGCCAAGGACCTGATGATCAGCCAGGCCGCGCTCTCCGGCGAGTCCCTGCCGGTGGCCAAGGCCGACACGCGCGCCCAGGATCCGGGCCAGCAGGCCACCACCGACCCGGTCGAGGCCGACAACCTGGCCCTGATGGGGACCTCCGTCACCTCCGGCACCGCCACCGGGGTCGTCGTCGCGACCGGTGCCGACAGCTGGTTCGGCTCGATGGCCGGCTCCCTGGTAGGCGAGCGCCCGCAGACCAACTTCGACACCGGCGTGCGCAAGGTCAGCTTCCTGCTGATCCGCTTCATGCTGGTCATGGTCCCGGTCGTCTTCGTGATCAACGGCCTGACCAAGGGCGACTGGGACGAGGCCTTCCTCTTCGGCATCGCCGTAGCCGTCGGCCTGACCCCCGAGATGCTCCCGATGGTGGTCTCCGCCAACCTGGCGCGCGGAGCCGTCGCCATGGCCAGGCACAAGGTGGTCGTCAAGCGGCTCAACGCGATCCAGAACCTGGGCGCGATGGACGTGCTGTGCACCGACAAGACCGGCACCCTCACCGAGGACCGGATCGTC
Source organism: Streptomyces sp. A0592 (assembly GCF_004795115.1). Lineage (NCBI taxonomy): Bacteria > Bacillati > Actinomycetota > Actinomycetes > Kitasatosporales > Streptomycetaceae > Streptomyces > Streptomyces sp. A0592. The sequence goes on along the minus strand of NZ_SSBM01000004.1, from coordinate 300,152 downwards.
CTGGACCGCTACCTGGACGTGCACGGCAACGACGATGGCGAGGTCCTGGAGTACGGCTACCTCAACGCGCACTTCCAGACCGGCCTGCGCAACCTGATGGACCAGGCGGTCATCGACCGCGCGGGCGAGGCCGAGGAGGTTGTCGTCGACGCACGGTTCTCGATGGTCGACGAGATCCCCTTCGACTTCGCCCGGCGCCGGATGTCCGTGGTCCTGGCCCGCAACACGCTCACGGGCGGTTCCGGACCCGGCGAACACGTCATGATCACCAAGGGTGCGGTCGAAGAGGTCCTGGACCTCTGCACGCACCTGACCGACCGCGGCGAGACCGTGGAGCTGACCGAGCAGCTGCGGTGGCACGTCACCCGGATCGCCGAGGACAACAACCGGCGGGGCCTGCGCGTCCTCGCCGTCGCCACCCGCACCGTCGACACCCCGCGCGACACCTACTCCGTCGCCGACGAGGACGGGCTGACCCTGGTCGGCTTCCTCGCCTTCCTCGACCCGCCGAAGGCCGACGCCGCCCGGGCCCTGGAGGCGCTGGCCGACAAGGGCATAGCGGTGAAGGTCGTCACCGGCGACAACGACCTCGTCGCCGCCCGGGTCTGCGCGGACGTCGGCATCGACGTGGGGACCGTGGTCCTCGGCCCCGAGACCGACGCCCTCGACGACACCGAACTGCGCGCGCTGGCCGCCCGTACGACGGTCTTCGCCAAGGTCAACCCGGTCCAGAAGGCCAGGATCGTCCGCGCCCTCCAGGCCGACGGGCACACCGTCGGCTTCCTCGGCGACGGCATCAACGACGCCGCCGCCCTGCGCGACGCCGACGTCGGCATCTCCGTGGACACCGCCGTCGACATCGCCAAGGAGTCCGCGGACATCATCCTGCTGGAGAAGGACCTCACCGTCCTGGAGCAGGGCGTCCTCCAGGGCCGCACCACCTTCGGCAACACGATCAAGTACATCAAGATGACGGCGTCGTCGAACTTCGGCAACGTCTTCTCGGTCCTGGTCGCGAGCGCCTTCATCCCCTTCCAGCCGATGCTCGCGATCATGCTGCTGGTCCAGAACCTGGTCTACGACATCGCCCAGCTGGCCACCCCGTGGGACCGGATGGACGAGGAGTACCTGCGCAAGCCCCGCAACTGGGACGCCAGGGGCATCGGCCGCTTCATGGTCACCATCGGCCCGATCAGCTCGATCTTCGACATCGCGATGTTCCTGATCATGTGGCACGTCTTCGCCGCCGACAGCGAGGCGAGCCAGTCCCTCTTCCAGTCGGGCTGGTTCATCGAGGGCCTGCTCTCTCAGACCCTGATCGTGCACATGATCCGCACCCGGAAGATCCCGTTCATCCAGTCCCGCGCCTCCTGGCCGGTGATGGTCATGACCGTCCTCGCGGTGCTGACCGGGCTCTGGCTGCCCTTCTCGCCGCTGGCCCCCTCGCTGGGCTTCGTCGCCCTGCCGGCGAGCTACTTCCCGTGGCTGATCGGCGTGCTGCTCGCCTACTGCACGCTCACCCAGCTCGTGAAGACCTGGTACATCCGCCGCTTCGGCACCTGGCTGTAGGAGGAGGGAGTCCGATGCTGCTCACCGAAGGGCAGATGGCCGCGCACCTGGCCGCCGCGCTCGGGCTCGGAGCGGTCATCGGCCTGGAGCGCCAGTGGCGGGCCCGCCTCGCGGGTCTGCGCACGAACGCCCTGGTCGCGGGCGGGGCCGCGCTCTTCGTGCTGCTCTCGCAGTACGGGTTCCTCAGCGCGGTGTCCGAGGTGAACCACGACGGCTCCCGGGTCGCCGCACAGATCGTGTCCGGGATCGGCTTCCTCGGCGCCGGCGTGATCATGCGCGACGGCCTCAGCGTGCGCGGGCTGAACACGGCCGCCACCCTGTGGTGCTCGGCGGCCGTCGGCTGCCTGGCCGGCGTCGGCCTGTTCGTCCTGGCCGTCTGCGGCACGGCGGGCGTGGTGGGGGCAAACCTCCTGCTGCGCCCGCTGGGCCGGCGCCTCGACCGCGAGCCGCGCGGCGGGGCCGAGGTGGCCGCCGAATACCACTTCGAGGCGGTGTGCCTGGAGGCGGAGGAGGCCCACATCCGCCACCGGCTGGTGGACGCCCTGGGCCGGCCGGGACACCAGCTGCGCTCGATCCGGAGCCAGGACGGCCCGGTGCCCGGCCGGGTGACCGTGTCCGCACTGCTGACCGCCGAGGGAGCCCAGTGCCCGGCGCTGGAGGAGGCGGTCGGCAACCTCTCGCTGGATCCGTCGGTGTCGGCGGTCAGCTGGTCGGTGGTCCCCTCGTGAGGCGGGCGCGAAGAATGAATTGAACGCGTTCAGCCCGGCTGGCACTATGGATCCAGGATTCGCCGGCCGGGCCGACACGTCTGCCCACCGGTCCGCATGGGGGGTGAGCATGCGTCAGAAACGGTCGTACGGCCGCGTGCTGGTGGTCTCGACGCTGGTGGGATGCCTGGAGGTCGTGCTGACGATCGTGGTGGTCCTGCTGTACGTGCAGACGCAGCCACCGCCGGACGAGCCCCCCGACTGGGTGACCATCGGGGGGTCCCTGATCGCGACCATGCCCCTCGTCGGCTTCATCGCGTTCATGCTGTCGCTCGTCTTCGTCGTGCCGGCGGTCGCGCTGGCGGACCTCGTCGTCCGCGGGCTCGACGCCCGCGCCGCCTGGTGGGCGACGGTGGCGGCCCCGGCGGCCGTGGCGGCCCTGCTGGCGGCTCCCGTCCTGATCTTCGCGACGTACAACGACGCGGAGACGGGTAACACACTGGCTTTCTGGGCCTCGGCCACCGCCTCGCTCTCCCTGGGGGCGGTCATCGCCCTGCCCCGGGGCGAGGGCCTCCTGCGGCGGGTCGCGCTGTGGGGCACGGCGGTGGTGGCGGGGACGGGCCTGTGCGGCGCGCTCGGGCTGGCCGTCGGCGTACTGCCCGCCTACGAGCCGCCGAGGATCGGGCCGCAGACCATGACCGGCACCTGGATCGACCACACGAGGGGAACGCTGGTCTTCACCCCGGACGGCCGGGTCACCGCCTCCGGCGTCGGCGTGCACCGCCTCGGCGACCGCCCCGGCGAGCCCTCACGGCGGTGCTCGGGCTCCGGCACCTGGTTCTACGAGCCGGGGCACGACGTGTGGTCGCAGAGGGTCCGCGTGGAGATCCCCGTCTGCCACTGGCAGGCCTGGCACGTCGACGGCACCGGGCAGGAGCCCCGGATCAGCCAGGAGGTCGGCGACCCGGGGTCCGGACTGCTGTACAAGCTGCGGAAGGCCTCGGACCGCACCTGACGCGGGGCCGCTACTTCAGCGTCGCCGAGGTCAGGCCCGCCTGGATCTGGCGCTGGAAGGAGAGGTAGACGACCAGCATCGGGATCATCGCGATGGTCACGCCGGCGAAGAGCACGGGCAGGTCGGTCTCGTAGCCCTGCTGCTGCTGGAGCTGGATCAGGCCCTGGGTGAGCAGGTAGCGCTCGGGGTCGGATCCGGTCTGGGGCTGCATCAGCACGGAGGGCAGGATGTACTGGTTCCACTGGCCCAGGACGTTGAAGATCCCGACGCTGATCAGGCCGGGCTTGGCCATCGGCACCATCACCTGGAAGAAGATCCGGGTGTCGGAGGCGCCGTCGATCACCGCGGCCTCGTGCACAGCCGTCGGCAGCGTGCGGAAGAACGAGTGCATGAAGAAGACGGTGAACGGCATCGAGTACGCCACGTACACGAGGATCAGGCCCTGGTACGTGTTCAGCATGTCGAACCGCTTGACCATGAAGAACAGCGGGACGAGCGCGAGGAAGACGGGGAACATCGCCCCGCTGACGAAGAAGTAGTAGACGAACCGGTTGCCCGGGAAGGGGTAGCGGGCCAGGACGTACGCCGCCATCGAGCCGAGCAGCATCGTCAGCGGTACCGAGAACACCATCACGATGAGGGTGTTGGCGAAGTAGTCGCCGATGCCCTTGTCCCAGGCCCGCCCGAAGGCGTCGAGGTTCCAGTTGGAGGGCCAGCTGAGCGCCGAGCCGCCGATCTGCGCGTCGGTCTTGAAGGAGCCGAGCGCCAGCCAGATCAGGGGCAGCACGATCAGTACGGCCCAGAGGACGAGGAAGCCGTGGGAGAAGACGTTGAGGACCAGGCCCTCGGAGCGTCCGGTGCTCCGTTCCCCGTCGGGGCCGGCTCCGCCGGACCGCTCCGCAGCGGATTCGCCCGGAGCCTTGATCACTGTGGTCATGACGGTCTCCCGCTCAGAACTCGATGCGCTCGCGGCGGGTGGCGCGCAGCGTGATGACGGAAAGGATCATGGTGAGGACGAGCATGACCACGCCCATGGCGCAGGCGTAGCCGCTCTTGCCGAAGTAGAGGAAGTTCCTCATCAGCACCGTGGCCATGACCTCGCTGTGATGGTCGGGGCCGCCCCCGAACTGGCCGGAGGTCATGGTCGACACCAGGACGAACATGTCCATCGCGGCGATGCCCAGATAGACCGCGGAGGTCTGTACGGAGTCCCACAGCAGGGGCAGGGTGACCCTGAAGAAGGTCTGGGCGCGGCCCGCCCCGTCGAGCAGGGCCGCTTCGTAGATGTCCTTGGGGACGGACTGCATGGCCGCGGAGAACAGCACGAGGTAGAAGCCCACGCCGTGCCAGACCACCACGAGGAGCAGGCACCACAGGACCAGCCTCGGCTCGTTCAGCCATTCGATCGGGTGCATCCGGTCGACGATGCCGAGCCGGATGAGGACGCCGTTGAGCAGGCCGCCCTCGTCGGTGCGGTACACGGCGCCGAAGAGCACCGCGAGGATGGCGAGGGAGAGCACCTGCGGGAAGAAGTAGACGATCTTGTAGAAGCGCGAGCCCGCCACGCCCTGGACACCGCCGGCCCCGCCCCGCCCGCCCGCGTTCACCATGAAGGCGAAGAAGAGGGCGAGCAGGATGGTGACCGCCGGGACGAACACCAGGAGCAGCAGGTTGTTCCAGAGGGCCCCGCGGAAGACCTCGTCCTTCATCAGGGCGGAGTAGTTGTCCACGCCGACGAAGTCGAACGTCGGGGACTGGCCCGTCCAGTTGGTGAAGGAGTAGCCGAACGTCTGTACGTACGGCCAGATGACGAAGGTCAGATACAGCGCGAGGGGTGCGAGGAGGAAACCGGCGATGAAGCCGCTCCGTCCCCTGCCCCGGACTACTTGGCTCATGGTGTCCGTCCCTGGTGTGCCGGTGACCGGTGGGGCGTGCTGTCAGCTGCGACGGTTGTTCTTGGCGCCTGGATCCTGTGCCGCCTTGTTGACCGCCGCCTGGGCCCGCTTGATCCACTCCTTCGGCTGAATCCGCTTGGCCATCAGCTCGTTGGACGCGTCCTGGATCGCCGTGTCCATCTCGCTGTACCAGTCGGGGTAAAGGTAATTGAAGGTGTTCGTTCCCGCCGCCTTGAGGGCGGTCACCGCCGACTGGGTGCCGGGCCGCAGTTTCACGCCCGGGTCCACGCCGTCCTTGACCACGGTGAGCGAGTTGGCCTGCTGGGCGAAGATGGTCGACCATTCGCGGGACAGCATCGAACGGATGAACTCCAGGCCGCCGGGCTTGTTGGCGGCCTTCTCCGGGACGATGAAGGGCTCGCCGGCGCCGGCCCGGATGGCCTCGAAGGGCAGCTTGCTGTCCGCGAGCGCCGGGACCGGCAGGAACTGCATGTCGAAGTCGTCGGGCGTCTGCTTGAGCTGCTCGTTCTCCAGCCAGGAGCCGGAGGGGATGAAGGCCGCCTTGTACTGGTTCCAGGCGGTCTGGGACTCGGTGTGGGTCAGGCCGTTCGTCCCCGGGAGGAGCAGGTCCTTCTCCACCACCTCGTAGACCGCCTCTACGGCGGCGAGGGCGGCCGGGTTGCCCTCGAAGGCGTTCGGCTCCAGGTTGTCGATCGCCTTCATGGCCTCCAGACCGCCCTTCTTGGCGATCAGGTCCATGATGACGACGTTGATGTAGTACGGGTACTTGCCCTGGTGGGCGAGGCCGCCGAGGCCGGCCTCCTTGGCCTTGGCGCAGACCGCGAGGAACTCGTCCCAGGTCTTGGGCGGCGTCCAGCCCTTCTCCTTGAAGAGCTTCCCGGAGTACCAGAATCCGTAGACGGTGTAGACGTAGTTCAGCGAGACGAACTTGCCGCCCTGCGTGCCCTGTTCGACGGTGCCCGCGATGAGCGTGTCGCGGACCTTCTTGCTCGGGTCGTCGAGGGAGGGGGCGTCCAGCACGGGGGTGAGGTCGGCGAGCTGGTTGCTCTTGAAGAGCACGTCCAGCTTGATCTTCTGGGCGCCCGAGTTGTCGACGACGTCCGGCGGGTTGCCGCCGTTGAAGCGGGTCTGGAGCTTTCCGGTGATCTCCTGGGTGCCGAGGTGGGAGCTGGTGGTGCCCCACTTCTTGTCGAAGGCGGCCTCCCAGGCCTTCGCGTAGTCGTCGCCGAAGCCGCCCTTGAAGACGACGACGTCCATCTTGCCCCCCTTCGCGACACCGAAGGGGTTCTCCTTGGACACGACCCCCTTGTCGGGGCCCTTCGTGGTGTCCTCACCGCCGGAGGCGCAGGCGGACAGGAAGCTCATCGTCGGCACGCTGATCAGGCCGAGCGCTGCGGAACGCTTGATCAGATCACGGCGGCCGAAGCCCTCACCAGTGGATCCCATGCTCATGTCCTCGCCTTCGTCAGGAGTGTGAAGGAGGCCGGAAATCGCGGCAGTTACCGTGCATGCGGGCATCACCGCAGGTCCCCCGGCATCCCCCGGCCCGGGACCGCTCATCACGCAGTGGCCCGGACGGGCACAGGTATAGTCCACTTCCGCTCGACTGAGCAAGATCGTGCACAAGGATCGTTCCCGGCTTTTCCGAGTTGAGACCTGTCCGTCACCTGAGACCGCCGCCGCGAAAAGCGACAAGGGCCGCACCCCCTCGTCGGGGGTACGGCCCTATGGTGCCGACAGACGGCGGATCGCTCCGCCTGGCGCGCCCTTAGCCGCGGATGAGGTTCCGCAGGACGTACTGCATGATGCCGCCGTTGCGGTAGTAGTCGGCCTCACCCGGCGTGTCGATGCGGACGACCGCGTCGAACTCCACACCGGTCTCGGTGGTGACCTTGACCGTGCGCGGGGTGGTGCCGTTGTTCAGCTCCTCCACACCGGTGAAGGAGAAGGTCTCCTCGCCGGTGAGGCCCAGCGAGGCCGCGGTGGCGCCCTCGGGGAACTGCAGGGGCAGGACGCCCATGCCGATCAGGTTGGAGCGGTGGATGCGCTCGTAGGACTCGGCGATGACGGCCTTGACGCCGAGCAGCGCGGTGCCCTTGGCGGCCCAGTCGCGGGACGAGCCGGAGCCGTACTCCTTGCCGGCCAGGATGACCAGCGGGATGCCGGCGGCCTGGTAGTTCTGCGAGGCGTCGTAGATGAACGAGACCGGCGCGCCCTCGACGGTGAAGTCGCGGGTGAAGCCGCCCTCGGTGCCCGGCGCGATCTGGTTGCGCAGGCGGATGTTGGCGAACGTACCGCGGATCATGACCTCGTGGTTGCCGCGGCGGGAACCGTACGAGTTGAAGTCGCGGCGCTCGACGCCGTGCTCGGTGAGGTACTTGCCGGCCGGGGTGTCGGCCTTGATCGCACCGGCCGGGGAGATGTGGTCGGTGGTGACCGAGTCGCCCAGCTTCGCCAGCACGCGGGCGCCGGCGATGTCGGAGACCGGGGTGGTCTCCATCGTCATGCCCTCGAAGTAGGGGGGCTTGCGGACGTAGGTGGACTGCGGGTCCCACTCGAAGGTGTTGCCGGTCGGGATCGACAGCGCCTGCCACTGGGCGTCGCCCGCGAAGACGTCGCTGTAGGACTTGCTGAACATGTCCTCGCCGATGGCGTTCGCCACGACGTCGTTGACCTCGGCCTCGGAGGGCCAGATGTCCGCGAGGAAGACCGGCTTGCCCTCGGTGTCGGTGCCCAGGGCGTCCTTGGTGATGTCCACCTTCATGGAGCCCGCGATGGCGTACGCGACGACCAGCGGCGGGGAGGCCAGGTAGTTCATCTTGACGTCGGGGTTGATGCGGCCCTCGAAGTTGCGGTTGCCCGACAGCACCGAGGTCACCGCGAGGTCGGCCTCGTTGATCGCCTTCGAGATCTCCTCGTCCAGCGGACCGGAGTTGCCGATGCAGGTGGTGCAGCCGTACCCGACGAGGTTGAAGCCCATCTTGTCGAGGTACGGGGTCAGGCCGGCCTTGTCGAAGTAGTCGGTGACGACCTTCGAGCCCGGGGCGAGGGTGGTCTTGACCCACGGCTTGCGGGTCAGGCCCTTCTCGGACGCCTTCTTGGCCACGAGCGCCGCGGCGACCATGACGTAGGGGTTCGAGGTGTTGGTGCAGGAGGTGATCGCGGCGACGGTGACGGCGCCGTGGTCGATCTCGAAGGAGGTGCCGTCGGCCAGGGTCACCAGGGTGGGCTTGGTGGGCACACCGTTGGAGGACGCCGGGGCGTCGGACGCCGGGAAGGACTCCTTGCCGGCCTCCTCGTCGTCGCTGACGTAGTTGCGCACGTCCACGGCGAACTGCTCGGCGGCGTTGGCGAGGACGATGCGATCCTGCGGGCGCTTCGGGCCGGCGATGGAGGGGACGACCGTGGAGAGGTCGAGCTCCAGCTTCTCGGAGAAGTCCGGCTCGGCGGCCGGGTCCAGCCACAGGCCCTGCTCCTTGGCGTACGCCTCGACGAGCGCGACCTGCTGCTCGGAGCGGCCGGTGAGACGCAGGTACTTCAGGGTCTCGCCGTCGATCGGGAAGATCGCGGCGGTGGAGCCGAACTCCGGCGACATGTTGCCGATGGTGGCGCGGTTCGCGAGGGAGGTGGCGGCGACGCCCTCACCGTAGAACTCGACGAACTTGCCGACGACACCGTGCTTGCGCAGCATCTCGGTGATGGTCAGCACCAGGTCGGTGGCGGTGGTGCCGGTGGGCAGCTCGCCGGTCAGCTTGAAGCCGACGACGCGCGGGATCAGCATGGAGACCGGCTGGCCGAGCATCGCGGCCTCGGCCTCGATGCCGCCGACGCCCCAGCCCAGCACGCCGAGGCCGTTGACCATGGTGGTGTGGGAGTCGGTGCCGACGAGGGTGTCGGGGTAGGCCTGGCCGCCCCGGACCATGACCGTGCGGGCCAGGTGCTCGATGTTGACCTGGTGGACGATGCCGGTGCCCGGGGGGACGACCTTGAAGTCGTCGAAGGCGGTCTGGCCCCAGCGCAGGAACTGGTAGCGCTCCTTGTTGCGGCCGTACTCCAGCTCGACGTTCTGCGCGAAGGCGTCCTTCGTGCCGAACTTGTCGGCGATGACCGAGTGGTCGATGACCATCTCGGCGGGCGAGAGCGGGTTGATCTTCGCCGGGTCGCCGCCGAGGGCCTTCACGGCCTCGCGCATCGTGGCGAGGTCCACGACGCAGGGGACGCCGGTGAAGTCCTGCATGATCACGCGGGCCGGCGTGAACTGGATCTCCTGGCTGGGCTGGGCCTGGGAGTCCCAGCCGCCGAGCGCCCGGATGTGGTCGGCGGTGATGTTCGCGCCGTCCTCCGTGCGGAGCAGGTTCTCCAGCAGCACCTTCAGGCTGTAGGGCAGGCGGGCGGAGCCCTCGACCTTGTCCAGCCGGAAGATCTCGTACGACTCGTCGCCCACCTGCAGCGTGCTGCGGGCGTCGAAGCTGTTCGCCGACACGACAGTCTCCTTCATGCATGAATTCGCGCGTTTACCGCATCCTGCCGCCACGCCCCTTGGCCAATCCGCTAAGGTAAGGCTAAGTTAGGTAACCCTTACCAGCGGGGGCGGCTGCGGTACGCCTTCGGCAGATATCTCGATGTCGAGATAACTCTAGTACATGTCCGGGTGCGACGACGAGGCACGCACCCGCGCCCGGACGGGCGAAGGGCCGGAAGGGCGCTTCCGCATGCCCCGATCCGGGGTGCGATGCACTATTGAACGCGTTCAGATCTTCTGTCAGGATGCGTCCAGCCCTCGGGGGGAGGGCCTGACGAGAGGACGCCGTCCATGACGAGCTCATTGCTCATGCCCTGGGGCCGGACCCGTACGGGAACAGGCGCGGGCGACGGGATGCGCGGCGGTGCGGTGCCGGAGGGGAGCACCGCCCCGACCCGGATCCTGGACTGGCGGGACCCCCGGGTCGCCGCACTGGTGCGTGAGCTGGGCGCGGCGGGCCCCGAGGGCCCGGTGGACCCCGCGCGGCAGATCGAGCGCCTGCACCGGGCGCACGCGTGGATCGCCGCGGCCGTCCGGCCGGTCTACTCCGTCCAGGACGAGCGGCCCGTGTCGGAGGTGCTGCGCCGGGGACGGGGTTCGTGCAGCCAGCGGCTGGCCGTACTGGAGGCGGTGGCGCGGGCATACGGGGTGCCCACGCGGGTGCGCGGGCTGCTGGTGGACGGCACGTTCTGGTACCCGCGGTTCCCCCGGCTGCGGCGGATCGTCCCGGACCAGGTGCTGCTGGCCTGGCCGGAGTTCCGGCTCGGAAGCCCGGCGGTGTCGGGAGGGGCTCCCGCGTCCTGGCTGACGGTGTCGCAACTCCTCGGCGGAATGCGCCCCGGGGGCGGGGAGCAGGGCGGGGAACGCGGCGGAGCGCGCGGCGGGGGCTTCACCAACGCCGGGTCGGAGACCCTCTTCGAGGCGCTCTCGCGGACGGCGATCGACTGGGACGCGGCGCCGGCCGCCTGCCCGGGCACGGGCCCCGGGGCGGGCGCCGCGTGCGACCTGTCGGCGTACGTCCTGTCCGACCTCGGCCACCACGACTCGCGCGACGAGCTCTTCGCGCGGCACGGCCAGACCCTGTGCGGCCTGGCCAGGCTGGTGGCCGAACCGGTCCTGGGCCGCCGGGGCGCGGCCTAGTCAGTCTCTTCCGGGCCGCTTGGCGAGGGCGTGGCGGGCGGCCCAGGCGTTGACGGCCGCGGCGATCTCCTCGGGGCGGTCCTCCGGGCAGAGGTGGGCGGCGGGACCGCAGTACTCGCTCTCCAGCGCCGAGATGTTCCGTTCGCACCAGGCGGCCGTCTCGGCGCCGATCATCAGGGCGGGTGAGCCGTCGAAGGTGAGCAGGAGCTTGGGGACTTCGGGGCTGTCGGCCAGCCAGGCGTCGTACCGCTCGACGACGGCGACGACGTCGGCCGGTTCCCCGCCGATCGGCAGCGAGCGGGCCCACTGCAGCATGGGCAGCCGGCTCTCGCGGGTCGGGTAGGGGGCGCCGTAGACGGCGCGGTCCGCCTCGGCCATCGGGTGGAGCACGGTCCTCGGGATGCTGTCCTCGATGAAGATGTTCCGGTCGAGGACCATCTCCTCCCCCACTCCCGGCGTGCGGATCGCCTCGAACCGGACACGCGCGGCAGGCGGGTACTCGTCCCACCCCATCGGGCGCACGATCGTCTCCATGAAGGCGATCCCGCGGACCCGCCCGGGATGGCGGGCGGCCCGGTCGAAGGCGAGCGCGCCGCCCCAGTCCTGACCGACCAGCACCGCCTCGTCGAGCCCGAGTGCGTCGAACCACGCGTCCAGGTGGCGCGCGTGGTCGGCGAAGCGGTACTCCCCGCCCGGCTTTCCGGAGCGGCCCATGCCGATGAGGTCGGGGGCCAGGGTGCGGACCGGGCCCTCGATGCGGGGCAGGACGCCCCGCCACAGGTGGGAGGAGGTGGGGTTGCCGTGCAGGAAGACGAAGGGCACGCCCTCGCCGCGGTCCTCGTAGTACATCGTCGAGTCGAGTACGTCGATCGTGGGCACGGGAGGCCCCTTCCCTTATCGTTTGCCTGACTAACGTTAGCGGCACCAACGAAGTTAATTCGTTAGTGCCACCAACGCAAGCGGTAGCATCAACCCCATGACCACGGGAGAGAACGGGGGCGCGGCCGTCCCGGCGCGGCTGCGCGAACTGCCCAGCCGGCTACTGGGCCAGGCCTCCACCCACGCGCAGCGCCTGGTGACCGACGCCCTCGGTCGGGCAGATGCCCGCACATGGCACTATGCGGCCATGGTCGCGCTGGAGGAGTCCGGGCCGGCGAGCCAGGCCGCGCTCAGCGACCGCACCGGCATCCACCGCAGCGACCTGGTCGCCGTCATCAACGAACTCGCCGAGCGCGAACTGGTCGAGCGCGCCCCCGACCCCGAGGACCGCAGGCGCAACGTCATCACCCTCACCCCGCCCGGCCGGCGGCGGCTGCGCCGGCTGGAGCAGATCCTCGACACGACCCAGGACGAACTCCTGGCCCCGCTGTCGGCGGCGGAGCGCGAGCAGCTCACCCGCCTGCTGGGCCGGATCGTCGAGCACCACGCACACGGCGGCCCCGCCATGGGACCTGACGGTCAGTAACACGCGGGAGGGTGCGGCGACACGCGCACGACACGCCGCTCGATGCACCCGTCTGCCCCACCCGGCGCAGGAGTCATCTCATATCTGAGATACGGTGCCCCCATGGCAGACGACTACCTCGTACGCATCGGCAAGCTCATCCGTGACGCCCGGCAGCACCGGGGCTGGACACAGAGTCAGCTCGCCGAAGCCCTCGGCACAAGCCAGAGCGCAGTGAACCGGATCGAGCGCGGCAATCAAAACATCAGCCTTGAGATGATCGCCCGAATCGGTGAAGCTCTCGACAGCGAGATCGTCTCCCTGGGCTACGCCGGCCCGATGCACCTGCGCGTGGTCGGCGGCCGCCGGCTGTCGGGCGCCATCGACGTCAAGACGAGCAAGAACGCGTGCGTCGCGCTGCTCTGCGCCTCGCTGCTCAACAAGGGCCGTACGGTCCTGCGGCGGGTGGCCCGCATCGAGGAGGTCTACCGCCTGCTGGAGGTCCTGAACTCCATCGGCGTCCGCAGCCGCTGGATCAACGACGGCGTGGACCTGGAGCTGGTCCCGCCGGCCCGCCTCGACATGGAGGCCATGGACGCGGACGCGGCCCGCCGGACCCGGAGCATCATCATGTTCCTGGGCCCCCTGCTGCACCGCATGGAGACCTTCCGCCTGCCCTACGCGGGCGGCTGCGACCTCGGCACCCGCACCATCGAGCCGCACATGATCGCCCTGCGCCGCTTCGGCCTGGACATCACCGCGACCGAGGGCATCTACCACGCGAAGGTCGCGGCCGGGGTCTCCCCCGACCGTCCCATCGTGCTGACCGAACGCGGGGACACGGTCACCGAGAACGCGCTGCTGGCAGCCGCCCGGCACGACGGCGTCACCGTCATCCGCAACGCCTCCTCCAACTACATGGTCCAGGACCTGTGCTTCTTCCTGGAGGCACTGGGCGTCAAGGTCGAGGGAGTCGGCACCACCACGCTCACCGTGCACGGCGTCCCGAACATCGACGTGGACGTCGACTACTCCCCCTCGGAGGACCCGGTCGAGGCGATGAGCCTGCTGGCCGCCGCGGTCGTCACGGAGTCGGAGCTGACGATCCGCCGGGTGCCGATCGAGTTCATGGAGATCGAGCTCGCGGTGCTGGAGGAGATGGGCCTCGACCACGACCGCTCGGCGGAGTACTCGGCGGACAACGGCCGCACCCGGCTCGTCGACCTCACGGTCCGCCCCTCGAAGCTCGAAGCGCCGATCGACAAGATCCACCCGATGCCCTTCCCCGGGCTGAACATCGACAACGTCCCCTTCTTCGCGGCCATCGCGGCCGTCGCCCAGGGCCAGACCCTCATCCACGACTGGGTGTACGACAACCGCGCCATCTACCTGACGGACCTGAACCGCCTGGGCGGCCGCCTCCAGCTGCTGGACCCCCACCGCGTCCTGGTCGAGGGCCCCACCCGCTGGCGCGCGGCGGAGATGATGTGCCCGCCGGCCCTCCGCCCGGCGGTGGTCGTCCTCCTGGCGATGATGGCGGCCGAGGGCACCTCGGTCCTGCGCAACGTCTACGTGATCAACCGCGGCTACGAGGAACTGGCCGAACGCCTCAACTCGGTGGGCGCCCAGATCGAGATCTTCCGCGACATCTGAGCCGCCCGCGGGCCGGGCCCGGCGAACTGCCGGGCCCCGCACGGGGGAAAGCGCAGGTCACCCTCGTAAACTCACCCCATGGGGGATTTCGCGAGCAAGGGCCGCACGGTCCTGTGCAAATGGTGCAACCGGCAGCTTCCGCAGGAACGGCGCTGGTTTCCGCGCCCGTACTGCAACCGCAGGCACAAGTGGAGGCACCGGATCGCGGAAGCGGTCAGCGGCATCCTCGACGGCGCCTGATGCCCCGTGCGGAAGAGCGGGGCCACCCGGCAGGAGGACACGGCGTGACGGCCACGGTCGCCCCGTCCGGTGCGTCCCGGGTCGCTCGGCTGGTCACCGACGGGCTCGATCCCAAGACCTGGATCATCGCCGACAGCGTGCTCATCGGCTGGCACACCGGCCGCCTCGCGGGGGTCGGATGGGGGCTGCTCGGCTGCCTGTTCGCCGCGGGCATCCCGCTGGCCTTCATCACGTACGGGATCCGCCGGGGCCGTTGGGCCGACCGGCACGTCGGGTCGCGGCCGCAGCGCCTTCTCGTGATGGCCTTCGCCAGCGCCTCGGTCGCCACCGGCACCGTGCTGCTGTGGGCCCTCGGCGCGCCCCGGACGATGATCGCGCTGATCGCGGCGATGCTGGTCACCCTGGCGGCCCTCCTCGCCGTCACCCCCGCGTGGAAGATCAGCGTGCACGCGGGCGTGTCCTGCGGGAGCGTGGCCATGCTCGCCATGACCTACGGGTCCTGGGTGCTCCTCGCCTGCCCGGTGGTCGCCGTCGTCGCCTGGTCCCGGGTGGAGCTCCGCGACCACACCCCCGCCCAGGTCCTCGCGGGCGCCGCGATGGGCGGAGCCGTCGCGGCCGCCACGTTCGCCCTGGCCCGGTAAGGGGCGGGGCACGCAGGTGCTCCGGAGAGGGCGTCCTGATCGGATCGGTTCGCAGCGGTCGGGTGCGGCGGGGCGTGCGCTGTCAGGGTGGGAGTCAAAGGAGGCCTCGTGATCTCTGCACTGAACCGGCTGGTCGATCTCGTCGAGGAGAACCTCGCCGAGGAACCCGACGTCCAAGGGCTGGCGGGGGCGCTCGGCACGACCGAGTACCACCTGCGCAGGATGTTCTCGTCCTTGGCCGGCATGCCGCTGTCGGAGTACGTGCGGCGGCGGCGCATGACCGTTGCCGCCGCCGACGTCGTCCGCGGCGACGTGGATCTGCTGGGCATCGCGGTCCGGCACGGATACGGCTCGGGCGAAGCGTTCGGACGGGCGTTCCGCGCGGTCCACGGTGCCGGGCCCGGTGAAGTGCGGCGTACCGGAGGCCCCTTGCGCACACAACCACGGCTCAGGTTCCGCCTGACCGTCGAAGGGAGCACCCCCATGGACACCCGCCTCGTCAGCCGACCCGCGTTCCGGCTCGTCGGACACGCCACCCGCGTCCCGCTCATCCACCAGGGCATCAACCCGCACATCCAGGAGCACATCGCGGCGCTGCCGCCGGAGGAGCACCTGCGGCTGAAGGCCCTGGGCGACACCCAACCGGAGGGCCTGCTCCAGGTCTCCGACGGCGTGGATCCCGATGCCACGGAGGGCAGCGAACTGACCTACCTGCACGGGGTCGCCCTCGGCCGGGACACGCCGGCCCCGGACGGCCTCGACGCCATCGAGGTGCCGGGCGGGACGTGGGCGGTCTTCCGTACGAGCGGACCGCACCCGCAGGCCCTGCAGACGACCTGGGCGGCGACCGCCACCGACTGGTTCCCCTCCAACCCGTGGCGGCTGCGACCGGGTCCCTCGATCATCGCCACCCTGGAGCGCGCGGCCGACTTCAGCACCGCCACCTGCGAGCTGTGGCTGCCCGTCGAACCGGCGTAGCGCCCGCGCCCGCCGGCGTCCGGCGTCCGGCGTCCGGCCGAAGAGGTTCGACGACGCCGAGCCGGGGGGGTAATCGGTGGTTCGGCGCCGGGGGCGTGGCCTACCGTGACGCGATGGTGCGCGTGCGTGAGATGGAAGAGGGCGACATCGAGGCCGTCTCGGCGGTCCGGGTCCGTGGCTGGCAGGCGGCGTACGCCGGCATCGTCCCCCGGAGCTACCTGGACGCGATGACGGTCGAGGACGACGCCGACCGGCGGCGGCAGTGGTTGCGCCACCCCGGGCGCGAGTCCCGGGACCTCGTGGCGATCGGCGACCGCGGTCCGGTGGGGTGGGTCTGCTTCGGGCCGTCCCGGGACGAGGGGTCCGGCGCGACGGGGCGGGGGCGGGGGCGGGCGGGTGAGGTCTACGCGCTGTACGTGGCGCCGGAACTGATCGGCACGGGCATCGGCCGCGAGCTCCTCGGCGAGGCCCACACCGCGATGACGGACCGGGGCTTCGAGACGTCGGCCCTGTGGGTCCTCCAGGACAACCTCCGGGCCCGGCGTTTCTACGAACGGGCCGGGTACCGGGCCGACGGCGCGACACAGGACGACGTCTACGACGACGTCACCCTCTCCGAGCTCCGCTACCGGCGGGGGCTCTGACGGCGTGTTCGAGTACCACGGCTGGATCAGCGTCCAGGAGAGCGCCGGCGCGGACGACAGCGACGACGGGGACGTCCTTCTCGGCCGGATCGCCGAGACCGTCGGGGCCCGGATCAGGGAGATGGACCGTCCCGGTCTGCTCGACCTGCGGTGGATGAACGGCGAGCTGTTCCTCCACCTCGGCGGCTTCCGCAACCACCGCGACCCGGAGGTCCTGGAGCTCTTCGGCGAGGTCGGCCGTCTGGCACCCGGTTCGTACGGGGTGATGCACGTGCGCGATGACGAGGACCCCGGTCGCGAGAACGAGGTCCGTGTCCTGCGGATGGTCCGGGGGAGGGTGCACGAGGACGTGGAGCCGGCGCTGTCGCCGTGCATCCCCGTGCTGGAGGACCCCTACCCGGGATAGAGGGGGCCGGGGCGGTCCGCGTCCCGTCCGCCGGTCCTCGGCGAAGCCGCCGAGCCAGGCCCGCGGGCCGGGCCGATTCGGGCCGATGGGCACGCGGTCTCGCCAGGAGCGGATGGGGGGCGGCAGAATCGGGCTCCGGCAGGGACGAGGGGACGGGCATCGGCATGGCATTCGGCAGAAACGCAGGCGGCGTTGACGTGGGTACGGAGGTTCCCGTGCTCCCCGGGGCGCCGCTGCTCGGATCGCTCCACGACCTGAAGTCGGACTCCCTCGGCACCTACCTGCGGGCGCAGCAGCGGCGCGGTGACGTCGTACGGGTCTCGGCCGGGCCGCCCGGCATACGGGCCGATCTGTACTGCGTGTTCTCCCCCGAGGGCGTGCAGCAGGTGCTCGCCTCCCAGGCGTCCAACTTCCGCAAGGACAACGCCTTCTACCAGGAGGTCCGGGACTCCTTCGGCAACGGGCTGCTGACCAGCCAGGACGAGGACTATCTGCGCCAGCGCCGGCTCGTGCAGCCGCTGTTCACGCGGCGCCGGGTGGACGGGTACGCCGGGGCCGTCACCGCCGAGACCGCGTCGGTCGTCGCCGCCTGGGAGGAGGCCGTGGACGGCGTCGTCGACGTCTCCGACGAGATGACGCACCTCGCGCTGCGTGCGGTCGCCCGGATCCTCTTCGGCACCGACGTCGAGTCCACCGCCGACGTCGTGGCCCGCTGCTTCCCGGTGATCACCGACTACGTGCTGCGCCGCGGCTACTCCCCCGCCAACATCCCGCGCCACTGGCCGACCCCGGGCAACCGGCGGGCGGCCGCCGCGATGGACGAGCTGTACGGGGCATGCGACCAGATCATCGGTCAGCGTCGGCGGGCCGGCGCTGACGTCCGGGACGCCCCGGACGAAGACGCCGCCTCCGCCTCCGGCGAGGACCTGCTGACGCTGCTGGCCGCCGCCCGGAGCACGGACGACGGGGAGTTCGACGCCGCCGAGCTCCGCGACCAGGTGCTGATCTTCCTGCTCGCCGGGCACGAGACGACCGCCACCTCCCTCTGCTTCGCCCTGCACCTGCTGTCCCGCCACCCCGAGCAGCAGGACCGGGCCCGCGAGGAGATCACCCGCGTCCTGGGCGACCGTACGCCGCAGGCCTGCGACCTGGACCGGCTCCCGTACCTCTCGCAGGTGGTCAAGGAGGCCATGCGGCTGTATCCGGCGGCCCCGGTCATCGGCCGCAAGGCAGTCGCCGCCACCCGGATCGGGGAGCACGCCATCCCCGCGGGTGCGGACGTGATCCTGGCTCCCTGGGTGACGCACCGCCACCCGGAGCACTGGCCCGACCCGGACCGCTTCGATCCGGATCGCTTCACCCCGGAGGCGGAGGCCGGGCGGCCGCGCTACGCGTGGTTCCCCTTCGGCGGCGGCCCGCGCGCCTGCATCGGGCAGCACTTCTCGATGCTGGAGTCGGTGATCGCGCTGGCGATGATCCTGCGGGCGTACTCGTTCGAGGCGGTGGACACGGAGGTACCGGTCGGCGCGGGAATCACCCTGCGGACGGAGGGTCCGGCGCGCTGCCGGGTCCGTCGCTTGGACCGGTAGCCGCCGCCCGGCCATCATGGCCGGATGGACGAGGAGATTCCGGGCCGCCTGTCCCCGTACGTACGCAGGCCGAGGCGCGCGTCCCTGCCCGGCTCGCCCGCCCCGCTGCCGCTGCGGCGCCGGATCGGCGGCTTCTTCGTCCTCCGCTTCCTGACCGCGCTGCCCGACGACCTGGCCGACGCCGTGGCCGCGCTGCTCGATCCCTTCGAACGGGCCGCCCGTCTGGCCGGGCGGCTCGTCCACGGCCCGGCCCTGCGCGGCGGCCGGACGAGCGCGGCCGGCCGCTTCGCCCTGGCCCTGCACGGCTTCCACTGGACGCACTGGCAGGCCGAGACCGACGGGCCCGGGGGCATGTTCACCGCCCGGCGCGGCGACGGCCCCGGGGCCGCGGGCACGGTCACCGCCCGGCCCCCGTGGGGCCGCGGCGACCCGGCCCGCGGATCGCACACCGCCGCCTGCAGGCTGCGCCGGGTACCCCGGCTGCGCCGCAGGGCGGCCCGGGTGGACCTGGTCTTCGCCGACGGCTCGTGGCTGGCCCTGCGGATGAACACGCGGGCCGACGCGGCCCGGCTGCGCGCCGCGCTCGGGCCCGCGCGGAGTACGGCCGTGCCGGGCACGGCACCGTCACCGTCACCGTCACGGGCACCCTCACCGTCACCGTCACCGTCACGGGCCTCCGCGACCGAGCCCGAGCCCGACCCGGATATTGGGGTGCGGGCCGGCCGGGGCACGCAATAGGGTCGATGCCCGTGGAACCACTCAATGAGAAACAGATCCGCGCATCCTTCGTGAACTGCACCAAGGGCGAGGCGGCGCGCATGCGCCTGCCCCTCGACTTCGCCGAGCTGCCCTGGGAGGACCTGGATTTCCTCGGCTGGGTGGACCCGGGCGCGCCGCTGCGCGCCCATCTGGTGCTGCCCCGGGACGAGGGCGCGCTGGGTATCTCCCTGCGCGTACCGTCCGTGGGCCGCACCAGCGCCGTGAAGTCCAGCCTGTGCCAGATCTGCCTGACGGGCCACGCCTCCTCCGGCGTCACCCTGCTCGCCGCGCCGCTGGCGGGCGCCCGCGGCCGCGAGGGCAACACGGTCGGCACGTACGTCTGCGCGGACCTGGCGTGCTCCCTGTACGTACGCGGCAAGCGGCAGCCGAAGCTGCGTGCCGGCCGGCAGGAGGAGTCGCTGACCGTGGACGAGCGCGTCGCCCGCATGGAGGCCAACCTGAACGGCTTCGTGTCCCGCGTCACCGGCGTCACGGTGTCCTGAACCGTTCACACCACTCCCCGCGGTCGACGGCTCAGATGCGGTCGGCCGCCGGTGTGTGGTTGCCCTGGAGGCGTTCGAGGTCGGAGGGGCGGACCTGGATGACGAACAGCGCGATCGCCGCCCCGACCAGGGTGAACAGGGCCGCCACCACGAAGGCCGTGCTGATGCCCGAGGTCAGCACCAGGTCGCCCCACGGCTTCGGGAGCTGTCCGGTGCGTTCGAAGAAGGCCTTCTGCACGGGGCCCGCCGTGGCGAGGAAGTCCGGCACCTGTTCCTTGGCCTCGTTGCGGCTGGCCGTGCCGTAGACGGTCACCAGGATCGACAGGCCGAGCGAGCCGCCCACCTGCTGCATCGTGTTCAGTAGTCCGGACGCCGCTCCCGACTCCCGGTCGGCCACGTTGGACAGGGCCATCAGCGTCAGTGAGACGAACTGCAGGCCCATGCCGAGGGCGAAGAACAGCATCGGGCCGAGGATGCTGCCGAGGTAGGTTGAGTGGACGTCGATCTGGGTCAGCCAGGCCAGTCCGATCGCCGAGGACAAAGCGCCGCAGACCATGAACGGTTTGGGCCCGAACTTCGGCAGGAGTTTCGCGGTGAGGCCCGCGCCCACCGCGATCACCGCGCTGACGGGCAGGAAGGCGAGGCCGGCCTGGATCGGGCTGAAGCCGAGCACGATCTGCACGAAGAGCGTCAGGAAGAAGAACATGCCGAAGATCGCGCAGGCGAGCATGAGCATGATCCCGTAGGTCCCGGCCCGGTTGCGGTCGGCGAACATGTGCAGTGGGGTGATCGGCTGCGGCGAGCGCCGCTCGTTGAAGACGAACAGCGTCAGCAGGACGACGGCGGCACCGAACGAGCCGAGCGTGACCGGGTCGCGCCAGCCCTCCTGGGAGGCCCGGATGAAGCCGTAGACGAGCGCGACCATGCCCAGGGTGGACAGCAGCGCGCCGGCGAAGTCGAAGTGTCCGGGGTGGCGTTCGGACTCGCGCAGGACCTTCGAGGCCAGTACGGCGATGACCAGCGCGATGGGGACGTTGACGAAGAGGACCCAGCGCCAGTCGAGCCACTCGACGAGGATGCCGCCGGCGAGGAGTCCGATCGCGCCGCCGGCCGCCGAGACCCCGGCGAACACGCCGAACGCCCGGTTGCGGGCGGGGCCTTCGCGGAAGGTGGTGGTGATCAGCGCGAGGGAGGTCGGCGAGGCGATGGCGCCGCCGACGCCCTGGAGGGCTCGTGCGGCCATCAACTGGCCCTCGTTCTGGGCGAGCCCGCCGAGGAGCGAGGCCACGCCGAAGAGCAGGACGCCGAAGATGAAGACGCGTTTGCGGCCGAGGATGTCGCCGGTGCGGCCGCCGAGGAGCAGCAGGCCGCCGAAGGCGAGGGTGTAGGCGTTGACGACCCAGGAGAGGCTCTCGGTCGAGAAGTTCAGCGCGGTCTGGATGTGCGGCAGGGCGATGTTCACGATCGTGATGTCGAGAACCACCATGAGTTGGCAGGATGCGATGACGAACAGGGCGAGTCCGTTGCCGCTTCCTCGGACCGTGCCGTCCTTGCCGTCGGTCCGTTTGCTGCTCGGCGTTGCGTTCGGGTCCACCCTCCCGACGCTAAGCCCGCACCCCTGGGGTCACCACTCGAACGGCCTAGTGGTGGTGACATTTCACATGTCACACTACGATCATGGATGACTTCCTCAGGCTCTCCGCGAGCACGGCCCGATTCACCTACGGCGCCCCGCGGGCACTGTCCTTCGGGGACGACGGCCGGCTGCTCTGGTTCCTCCGGTCGACCGGAGGAACCGACGCCTTCGACAGCCTCTGGGTGCTCGATACCACCACCGGCGCAGAGATCCGGCTTGCCGACCCCCGCGAGCTGTGCCCCGAGCCCGGCCCCCTCCCCACCGCCGAGCGACGGCTGCGCGAGCGGACCCGGCTCGTCGCCGCCGGGATCGGCTCCTACGCCCTCTCCGGCGACGGGCGCCGCGCCGCCTTCGCGCTGTACGGACGGCTCTTCGAGGTCACCGCCGACGGCCCCGGAACCCTCAGGGAGATCCCCGCCGCCGGCCCCGCCCTGGACCCGCGGCCCGACCGCGACGGCTCACGCACCGCGTACGTCGCCGACGACGCCCTGTACGTCGCCCCGGGCGGCCGGGTGAGCCCTGACGACGGAGCCCGCTGGGGCCTGGCCGAATTCGCCGCCGCCGAGGAGCTCGGCCGCTCCCGGGGCCACTGGTGGTCCCCCGACGGGATCGCCCTGCTCGCCGCCCGCGTCGACGAATCGGCCCTGCAGCGCCGGTGGTTCGCCGACCCCGCCCACCCCGAGCTGCCGGCCGAGGACTTCGCCTACCCGGAGGCGGGCGGCCCCAACGCCGAGGTGCAGCTGTGGGTGCTCGGCGAAGCCCCGGTACGGATCGAGTGGGACGCCGAGAACTACCCCTACGTCTCCGACGCGGGCTGGGACTCGGCCGAGGAGATCCTGCTGACGGTCCAGGACCGGCTCCAGCGCACCGTGCTGCTGCTCTCCGCCGACCCGGCCACCGGCCGCACCCGGGAGCTGTCCCGCACCACGCACCCCCAGTGGGTGGACCCCCTGGTCACCGGCACCCCGGCGCGCCTGCCCGACGGGCGGATGCTGACCTCGGCCGACACCCCCGGCGGGGCCGCCCGCGCCCTCGCCGTGGACGGGGCCCTGCTCACGGGGGACGACGTCCAGATCCGCGGGGTGGCCGGGGTCCACGGAGACCGGCTGCTGGTCGAGGCCGCACTGCGCGACCCGGCCGAGCAGCAGGTGCTGCTGCTGGACACCGCCACCGGGGAGGCGACCCCGCTCGCGGACGGGCCCGGCGTCCACAGCGTGACCGCCTCGGCCGGGTACCTGCTGCTGACCTCCGCCGACGCGGACGGTGTGCGGCGCGTCGTACACACCCCCGACGGGCGGGAGCTGGCCCCCGCGGACCTGTCGCAGCCGCTGCCGTACCGGGTGGCTCCGGTCTTGGAGCGGGTCACCGAGCACGGCGTCCCCACCGCGCTCGTGCTGCCCCGCGGGCACGTCCCCGGGCGCAAGCTGCCCGTCCTGATGGACAGTTACGGCGGCCCCGGCGCCCAGGACATCACCGCCGACCCCCGCCGCTGGCAGCACCGCCAGTGGTGGGCCGATCAGGGCTTCGCGGTGGTGACCGTCGACAACCGCGGCACCGCGCACGTCTCGCCCGCCCACACCCACGCCATGTACCGGGGCTTCTCCGAGGTCACCCTGGACGACCAGGTCGCGGCGCTGCACGCGCTGGCCCGGCGCCACGGCGACCTCGACCTCGGCCGGGTCGGCATCCGCGGCTGGTCCTACGGGGGCTACCTGTCGGCGATGGCCGTGCTGCGCCGCCCCGACGTCTTCCACGCCGCGGCCGCCGGGGCCGCGCCGACCGACTTCCGGCACTACGACACCGCGTACACCGAGCGCTACCTGGGCCTGCCGCAGGAGCACCCGGACGTCTACGAACGGGACTCGCTGCTGCCCGACGCCCCGAAGCTGTCCCGGCCGCTGCTGCTCGTCACCGGCCTCGCCGACGACAACGTCCACCCCTCGCACACCCTGCGCCTGTCCCAGGCCCTGACGGACGCGGGCCGTCCCCACCAGCTGCTGGCCCTCCCGGGCGTGACCCACATGACCCCGGGCGGTACCCGCGAGAAGATCATGGCCCTGGAACTCGACTTCTTCCGCCGCGAACTCGCCTGAGGGTGTTGCGCCACGACCTCGGCCGTGACGGCCGGACACACGGACGGGGCCGACGGCTGCAGCCGTCGGCCCCGTCACTCGGCAGTGGGGATCAGCAGGTACCGGCCGGGCGTTCCCGGACCACCAGGTCGGTGGAGCCGGTCGTCGCGTCCAGCCAGGCGACCTGGCGGCCCGTACCGGCCGCCGGGTAGTTCTGCTCACCGCGGTTGCAGGACACCCGTTCGCGGCGGGAGCCGTCGGTGGTCAGCTGCCACAGCTTCGGCAGCGACTCGTTGCGGTACCGCGTGTCGGGCGTCCGGGCGACCAGGGTCAGCGCGTCCTGTGAGACCGTCAGGTCGGAAGCCATGAACGCGCCCGGCTTCTGCTCGCTGCTGACGATGAAGGCGCCGCGGCCGTCCAGGCCGGCGCTGACGACCGACATCAGACCGCCGTCGCTCTCGTCGCTGTCCGCCAGCCAGAACACGTTCTTGCCGTTGATGCCGGTCTGGCCCATGCTCACCGGCTCGTCCAGCTGTTCGGTCAGGACCGCCTTGCCGGTGGCCAGGTCGACGACCTCCACGCCCAGCCGGTACGCGTCGCCCTGCGGGTACAGCTTCGCGTAGGCGATCCTGTTGTCGCTGATGGAGGGCAGAGCGGTCAGCGTGTTCCACTTCTTCCCGTCGGTGAAGACGGGCGCCTTGTCCGTGGGCCGCATGTAGCCGACATGCCGGCCGCCGAGGATGTCGTACTCCTCGAACACGACCGTGTTCTTCTCCACCCGCAGGCCCGCGACGCCCGTCGTCGAGCTGTGGAGCGTCTTGACCGGGCCGCCCGCCACCGGACGGGAGAGCACGTCGACCGAGGCCGGGCCGTACGCCGTCCACACCACCGTCTTGCCGTCCGTCGCCGGGGCGGTGTGGTAGCGGCCGTCGTTGGGGCTGATCACCTTCGGCGCACCCTTGCCGTCCAGGCGGCCGGCGTAGACCGAGTAGGGCTCGGAGCCGTCGTCGTTGGACTTCGAGGCGGTCCACCAGCCGCCGCCCGCGCCCACCCCGGAGTCCGTGGTGTTCAGCGCCCCGAAAAGGGTGTCGCTGTCGACGCCGAGGGCCTGCTCCCAGCCCGGGACGATGCCGTGGGCGTTGAAGGACCGCTTGACGGTGTTCTGCTGGGCGGAGGTCGCGCCCAGCGCCTTGGCCGCGGCGAGCACCGCGCCCCGGGCCTCGGTGAACCCGTCGATCGGCGTCATGTACTCGGTGACGGCCTTGTAGACGATCTTGTCGGCGAGTTCCCCGCCGAGGTCCTCGCGCATGTCCCACAGCGCGCCGGAGAAGATCGTCGAGTTCAGGTGGACGCCGCCGTTGTCGGTGGCGAACGACACGCCCAGGAAGCTCTTCGACGTGGTGGCCCCGTCGTTGAGGTCGCGCAGCGCGCAGTCGGCGGCGGCCTTCGTGCGGCACAGGTCCTCGCCGATCAGGCCCGCGGCCGGATCGCCCATCGGGGTGCCGCTCGCGGTGACGTCGATGGCGTTGCCGAAGTAGTCGGCCAGGGCCTCGTTCAGGGCGCCGGACTGGCCCGCGTAGACCAGGTTCGCCGTGTGCTCGATGACCCCGTGGGTCATCTCGTGGCCCACGACGTCGGTGTCGGCGGACATCGGCTTGAACTCGTCGTCGCCGTTGCCGTACACCATCTTGGTGCCGTCCCAGAACGCGTTGGCGTAGGGCAGGCCGTAATAGGTCACGCCGACC
Source organism: Streptomyces sp. A0592 (assembly GCF_004795115.1). NCBI lineage: Bacteria > Bacillati > Actinomycetota > Actinomycetes > Kitasatosporales > Streptomycetaceae > Streptomyces > Streptomyces sp. A0592. Next base: position 274,973 of record NZ_SSBM01000004.1, on the reverse strand, counting down.
AGGGAGTTGACCGACCCTCCGGCCCCGTCGAGGCTGTCGCGCCCGAAGTTCTTCTTGTAGAAGTCGTAGACCTGGCCCGCGTTCCAGTGGGCGTCCACGGCCCCCGAGTCCGTCGCCGCCGCGCCGAAGGTGGTGTTCGGGGAGGAGAACATGGTGATGCCCGAAGGCCACTTGCCCGCCGTCTCCGACACCGACTTGCCCCGGGCGTCCCACGTGGACAGCAGGCTCTTCGATGAGGCGCGCATCCGGCCCGCGTCCGCGAGGAGGTAGTTCCCCGCCGCAGGGTCGTAGGCGATGTCCAGCGAGGCCGCGGCGCCGCCGAGCCGGGCGCCGGAACCGGTCTCGGGGACCAGGTTCGGGGGAGCGGCGGGCGGGCCGTCCGCCGTCGCACCCTCCGCGGGCCGACCGGCCGTCCCCGTGGCGGCCTTCGGGGCCGCCAGCGTCTTCAGCGCGCTGTACTGCAGCGCCGGGTAACCCGAGCGGGCGTCCACGTACACCTCGTCCAGAACCGGTGCGCCGGTGCCGGGGGCGGTGCCGCGCACGGTGACGCGGTAGGCGAGCACCCCGCCGCCCTTGGGCAGGACGACGAGCCCCTTGGCCTCACCGGTCATGCCGGTGGCCGCCGGATCGCCCGACTCCGACCGGGGCGCCTGGCTCTTGTCGAGGGTGACCCCCAGCCGGCGGGCCGTGGCGGCGACCGCGCGGCGGACCGCGACGTCCTCGGCGACCTGGGGGGTGACGTCGGTCTTCAGGGCCGTGAAGTAGTGCCCCGAGGTGCCGGTGACCACGCGCTTGCCGTCCTGCTTCTGCATGCGCACGACGTACTGGCCGCCCAGGACGTCGACTCCGCGGTGCTTCTGCTGCAGCCGGACCGTCTCGTCCTTGGACCCGGTGGCAGTCGCCGACAGGGTGGCGAGATCGCTGCCCGCCCGCGGGATCTTGTAGCGGCTCTTGTTGGCCGCGAGGTGCTTGCGGGCCGCGTCGGCCGGGGCGGCCTTGGCGTCCACGGACTCCCGTATGCCCTCGACGAGCACCGGGGTCGCGGTGTCCTGGCCGGGCAGGATGTTCGAGGGGCCGGGGTCCGCGGCCCACGCCGGCGACGCCTGCAAGGTCATTGCGGCGGCCAGCAGAACCGCGATTCCTCCGGCGGATCGGAGCTCTTTCCGCCATATCCGTCGTGCGGTCGGGGTCGGAGCCGACGAACCTGCGCTGTACTTGGGCAAGGGTTCTCCTCAACCATGAGTGCCTGGTGCGTTGCTGTGAGTCGCCGCCATGCAAGCGCCGCAGGCGGCCCGCGGCCAGAGCCGAGAGCCCCTCAGAAGTGGCCATGCACAGTTGTGGGGGCCCTGTGAAGGCGGTCAAAATCCCCGGCATGATCGAAACCGACCCGCACGACCGGACTCCGGCCCGCTCACAGGAAGACAGCGGGGTGACGACCCGCACGGCCGCCGGCCCGGCCACCGCGCCAGTCGTCGGCTCGGCCCCCGGCCAGCCCGTCGATCCGGCCGCCGATCCGGCCGCCGTACTGCGCATCCTCATCCAGCGCCGACAGGCCCTCCTGCACCGCGAATCGGTGGAGCTGAGGTCCCTGCGCACCTACGCCGACCGGCTGGCCCACGAGCTGCCGCCGACGCCCTCCTTACCCCCCGGACCCCCGGCCGGCGTAGAGGTCCTCACCGGCACCGAAGCCGTCACGGCCCGCCTCGACACCATGCTCGACTCCGCCGAGACGGAAGTACTCGTCCTCAACCGCAGCGCGCTGGCGGCGTCCCGGTCCGCGGGAGCGGGCAAGGCCGGCGACGCGGGGGAAGCGGGCGCCGACTGCATACGCCGTCTGCTGGCCCGCGGCGTCGCCGTACGGACCGTCACCGACCGGCGCGGCACCGACTTCCCCGCATGGGCCCGGGAACTGACCGCCCTGACCCGCCTCGGCCTCCAGGCTCGGATCGGACAGCATCTGCCCACCGGGCTCGTCGTCGTGGACCGGCGCACCTGCCTGCTGCCCACACCGCCCTCGCACGACGCAGGAGCCGACGGAGCGGCCCTGGTCTTCGGTGACTCCCTGCTGCACCGCGCCGCACTACCGCTGTTCGAGTCACTGTGGGCACGCGCCACCCCCGTCGGCAGCCCCGGCAGCCCCCTCAGCGCGGAGCAGGGGGAACTCCTCGGGCTGCTCGCTTCCGGCCTGAAGGACGAGACCATCGCCCGCCGACTCGGCGTACACGTGCACACCGCCCGCCGCCGGATTACCCGCATGCTGGAGGAACTCGACGCCGACACCCGCTTCCAGGCCGGAGTCCAGGCCGCCATCCGCGGCTGGCTGCAACCCCACCCCGCCGACCCCCAGGGCGCGCCCCGGCCGGCCGGGGCGAACTGACGGGCGGCCAGGAGGCGTCCCGCGACCGGCGCCGGACCCCGCGCGGCCCTGGCCGCCCCACCGGCGGGGCGGTCAGGGCCGCGGTGCGAACACCATGCGCGCCAGGGCGGTCAGGGCCAGAGCGGCGACCGGCGCGTACCACCAGCGCCGCAGCCGGCCCGTGTTCACACCAGCCGCCGTCGCCGCGAGGGCCAGCAGCTCGACCGCCAGCCCGAGCCCCGCCATCAGCCGCACGGTGCCCGTCACCGTGCGGTCCCAGGGCCCTTCGGAGTGGGTGAGCAGCGCGCTCAGCACGAAGAACCCCGCCAACGCGTGCAGCCCCAGCGGCACGGCCGCCCACACGGCCGTCGCCACCGGACGGCGCCGGGTGGGCGCCGGTGTCCCTGGTATCTCCTGCTCGGTCATGCGACGCCCGCCCCGTTCCGGCTCCACCCGTGGTCCTTCGCCACAGTGTCGCGCCCTCGGCGGCGGTCGGGGGACCCGGGGGCGATCGTGTCGTCCCCGGGTCCCCCTCTTCCCGTGATCCCCGTCAGTCACCCGGGAAGTGGCACGCCACCTCTCGCGAGGCGGCAAGACGCAGCAGCGGACGCTCCGTTCGGCAGATCTCCTGGGCCTTGAAGCAGCGGGGGTGGAAGCTGCAGCCCGGAGGTGGAGCGGCCGGGCTCGGCGGGTCGCCGAGCAGCACGATCCGCTCCCGCCGCCGCTCCGCCGCCGGATCCGGCAGCGGTACGGCGGACAACAGCGCCCGGGTGTAGGGGTGCTGGGGGTTCTCGTACAGGGACTCCTTGTCCCCGATCTCGACGATCCGGCCGAGGTACATGACGGCGACCCGGTCGCTGACCCGCTTGACCACCGACAGGTCGTGCGCGATGAACACGTAGGCGAGGCCCAGTTCCGCGCGCAGCCGCTCCATCAGGTTGACGATCTGGGCCTGGACGGAGACGTCGAGCGCGGACACCGGCTCGTCGGCGACGATCAGCCGCGGGCTGGTGGCCAGCGAGCGGGCGATGCCGATGCGCTGGGCCTGGCCGCCGGAGAACTCGTGCGGGTAGCGGTCGATGTGTTCGGGGATCAGCCCGACGAGCTCCATCAGCTCGGCGGCGCGGCGCCGGGCGTCCCCCGCGCCCATGCCCTGGACCAGCAGCGGTTCGGAGATGATCCGGGCCACGGTCTGGCGGGGGTTGAGCGAGGAGTGCGGGTCCTGGAAGACCATCTGGATGTTCCCCCGCAGCGGGCGCAGGGCCCCCTGCGACATGCGGCTGATGTCCTCGCCCTCGAAGGAGATCCGGCCGGAGGTGGGCTGCAGCAGCCGTACGAGCATCCGCCCGGTGGTGGACTTCCCGCAGCCCGACTCCCCGACCAGGCCGAGGGTCCGGCCGGCCGCCAGGTCGAAGGAGACCCCGTCGACGGCGCGCACGGGCGCCCCCCGGCGCCCGGTCGCGGATCGCCGGCCGGGGAAGGTCATGGTGAGGTCCTGTACGGACAGCAGCGGTGCGGTGGTCCGCTTCGTCGGGTCGGTCGTGGTCCCGGTCATCGGGCCGCCTCCTCTACGGCGCGGGCCCCGGCGTAGTGGCAGGCCACGGTCCGTCCGGGTCCGTCCCCGTAGGCGGCCGGCTCCGGCCGCTCGCCCGTGCAGCGTTCGGCCGCCCGGGGGCAGCGCGGTGAGAAGGCGCAGCCGGGGGCCGGTGCGAGGAGCGACGGCGGGGAGCCGGGGATGAAGGGCAGGGGTTCGTCGTCGGCGGTGTCGAGGCGGGGCAGCGAGTCGAGCAGCCCCCGGGTGTAGGGGTGGGCAGGGTCGGCGAAGAGCGCGTCGACGGGGGCCTGTTCGGCGGCGCGGCCCCCGTACATGACCAGGACCTCGTGGGCGACGCGGGCGACGACGCCCAGGTCGTGGGTGATCATCACGACGCCGAGTCCGCGTTCCTGCTGGAGTTTCGCGATCAGTTCGAGGATCTGGGCCTGCACGGTGACGTCCAGGGCGGTGGTCGGTTCGTCGGCGATCAGCAGGTCGGGCTCGCAGGCCAGGGCCATGGCGATCATCGCGCGCTGGCGCATGCCGCCGGAGAACTGGTGCGGGTACTCCCCCGCCCGGCGCGCCGGTTCCGGGATGCCGACCTCGCCGAGCATGTCGACGGCGCGTTTGCGCGCGGCGGCCCGCCCGGCCTTGAAGTGCACCCTGAAGTGCTCGGCGATCTGCTCGCCGACGGTGTAGTAGGGGTGCAGGCTGGAGAGCGGGTCCTGGAAGATCATGGCCATCCGGCGGCCGCGGACCTTCCCGAGCTCGCGTTCGCTCAGGCCGATGAGCGGTCGTCCGGCGAGGGCGACGGTGCCGCCGACCTCGACGGCGCCGCGGTGCAGGCCCATGACGGCGAGCGAGGTGACGGACTTGCCGGAGCCGGATTCGCCGACGATGCCGAGGGTGCGGCCGGCTTCGACGGTGAAGCCGACGGAGTCGACGGCCCGGACGGCGCCCCGAGGGGTGGTGAAGGTGACGCGCAGGTCGCGTACTTCGAGGAGCGGGGCAGTGGTGGTCGTCATCAGTACCTCACTCTCGGGTCGATGACGGCGTACAGGAGGTCGACGACGAGGTTGGCGACGACGATGAAGAAGGCCGCGAGGAGGGTGACGCCGAGGACCACGGGCTGGTCGGAGTTGACGAGGGCGCCGTAGAAGAGGCGTCCGATGCCCGGGAGTCCGAAGATCGACTCGGTGATGACGGCGCCGGCGAGCAGCCCGCCGAGGTCGATGCCGAAGATGGTCAGGATCGGTGTCATCCCGGAGCGCAGGCCGTGTTTGACGACGACCGTCCGCTCGGGCATGCCCTTGGCGCGGGCGGTGCGGATGTAGGGCTCGGCCATCGCCTCGATCATCGAACCCCGGCTCTGGCGCGCGTACATGGCGGCGTAGAGCAGTGCGAGCGCGGTCCAGGGCAGGAGCAGGTTCGAGGCCCAGCCGAGCGGGTTGTCGGTGAAGGCCTGGTAGGTGGGGTAGGGCAGCAGTCCGGCGATGCGGATGACGCCGTAGATGAGCATCACCGAGGTGAAGTACACGGGCAGGGAGGCGGCGGCGACGGCGCCGACCATCAGGGCTTTGTCGGTGGCGGTGTCCTTGCGCAGGGCGGCGGTGACCCCGGCGCCGAGGCCGAGGAGCAGCCACAGCACGGCGGCTCCGAGGGCGAGGGAGGCGGAGACCGGGAGGCGGTCCATGAGCAGGTCCCACACGGGCAGGGAGCTCTCGTAGGAGTAGCCCAGGCAGGGGAAGTCGCAGGCGACGGCGTACTGGCCGGTGCCGAGGGTGCGGCCGGTGAAGATGCCGGTCAGGAAGTCGGCGAACTGCTTCCACAGGGGCTGGTCGAGGCCCAGGTGGAGGCGTACGTCGGCCAGTCGTTCGGCGCTGCAGGTCTTGCCGCAGGCGGCCGCGGCCGGGTCGGCGGGCAGGACGTAGAAGATGACGAAGGTGACGGCCGCGATGGCGAGGAGCACGCCGGCGAGGGCGAGCAGCCGGCGGGCGAGGTAGAGGATCACGTGCGGCCGCCCCTCGGGTCGAGGATGTCGCGCAGCGCGTCGCCGAGCAGGGTGAAGGCGAGCACGGCGAGGAAGAGGAAGACGCTGGGGATGACGAAGTACATGGGGTCGGTCTCGTAGTAGGCGACGGACTCGGCGATCATCTGGCCCCAGGAGGGGGTGGGCGGGCGGACGCCGACGCCGAGGTAGCTGAGGGCGGCCTCGGTGCTGATCATTCCGGGGATGAGCAGGGTGGTGTAGGCGATGACCGGGCCCGCGACGCCCGGCAGGATCTCGCGGGTGAGGATCCGCCAGGGGCCGGCGCCGCCGACGCGGGCGGCGTCGACGTACTCGCGGTGTTTGAGGGAGAGGGTCTGGCCGCGGACCACGCGGGCGATGCCGGGCCAGCCGAAGACGCCGATGACGGCGGTCATGAGGACGAGCCGGTTGACGTCCTTGGCCACGGACAGCATGGCGATCATGAAGATCAGGGAGGGGAAGGACATGGTCAGGTCCATGAGCCGGGACAGGGCCGCGTCGGTGCGGCCGCCGAAGTAGCCGGCGGCGATTCCGGCGGCGGTGCCGGCGAGGACCACGATGGCGGTGGCGGCGAAGGCGATCAGGAGGGAGACCTGCGCGCCGTGGACGACGCGGGCGAACAGGTCGCGGCCGGTGACGGGTTCCACGCCGAGCCAGTGCTCGGGGCTGATCCCGCCGAGGGCGCCGATGGGCTGGCCGCCGAGGTACGGGTCGACGGCGCTCTTGTCGAACTCGTGCGGGGACCAGCCGCCGAGCGCGCCCAGCCAGGGGGCGGTGACGGCCATCAGGGCGAAGAGGACGACGATGCAGAGGCTGACGCGGACGGCCGGGCGGCGGCCCAGTTCCCGCCGGGCGAGCTGCCAGGGACTGCTGCCGGGCGCCGCCGCGGGTGTGGCCGCGGCGGCGTCGGGGGCCGGTGCTGTGGTGGTCATGGGGTCGGGGCTCCGAGTTCCCTCAGCCCTGGCTCTTCGAGGGGTCCTTCAGGCCGACGGTGGCGTAGTCGATGGTGCCGGTCCACACGGGGTGGCCGAAGGCTCCCGCGATGTTCGTGCCGACGAGGAGCGGCTTGCGCTCCAGCAGGAGCGGGACGTTGGGGGACTTGGCCATCAGGGTCGCGTCGAGGTCGATCCAGGCCTGGTTGGCCTGCTTGGCGTCGGCCATGGCGTTGATCTCGTCGATGCGCTTGATGACGTCCTCGTCGCGGAACTGGCTGTAGTTGCCCTGGTTGCCCTTCGGCTTGATGGTGCGTCCGTCGAAGACGAAGGGGATCCAGGTGGAGCCGGAGGGGTAGTCGGGGCACCAGCCGCTGAGGGTCATGTCGGGGGTGGTGGACAGGTCGCCGATCACGTCGTAGTAGGCGCCCGGGTCGACGGTGTCGATGACGACCTCGATGCCCGCGCGGGACAGGCCCTGCTGGATGGCCTCGGCCTTGCCCTTGTCGCCGGTGGAGACGGAGAGGGAGACCTTCAGGGTCTCCTTGCCGGCGGCCTTGAGGAGTTCCTTGGCCTTGGCCGGGTCGCCGGCCGGGGGGATCTTCAGGGTGTCGGCCTGCTTGCCGCCGGAGAGGGCCGGGGGCAGGTAGGCGGTGGCGATCTCGTTGAGGGCCGGTCCGCCGCCCGCGGTGACGACGGCCTCCTTGTCGACGGCGTACTGCATGGCCTCGCGGACCTTGGGGTCGTCGAAGGGGGCGCGTGAGTTGTTCAGGTGGAGCATCTCGGTGCAGCCCTGGGACTCGGCGAGCAGCCGGGACTTGACCTCGGGCTTGGGCAGCACCTTGGGGGCGCTCTCGGGGCGCATGTCGGCGTACTGCACGGTGGAGGCGTCGGCGCCGTCGCCGGCGATGATCCGGTCGTCGATCTGGCCGCCCTTGAGGCCCATGACGACCACGAACTTGTCCGGGTAGGCCTTGCGGACGGTGTCGGTGCCCGGGTCCCAGTGCTCGTTGCGGACGAGGACGAGCTTCTTGTCGCGGTCGTAGGACTCGATCTTGTACGGGCCGGAGGAGAACGGGCGGGCGTCGTACTGGGTGCCCTTCTCCTGGGACTGGGGCACGGGGGCGAAGGTCGGCAGCGTGGCGGTGGCGGAGAACTCGGCGACGGGTCGCTTCAGTTCGAAGACGATCGTGCGGTCGTCCGGGGTCTTGACGGAGTCGAGGTGCTGCCCCTGGAGGGGCCCCTTGTAGCCCTCGGTGCCGGCCAGGTACTGGGCGGCGTAGTCGGGGCCGCCTGTGAGGTCGGGGGCGAAGGAGCGCTCGACGTTGTACTTGATGTCCTGGGCCTTCACCGGGGTGCCGTCCTCGTACTTCACGCCCTCCTTGAGGGTGAAGGTCCAGGTGCGGCCGCCGTTGGAGGGGGTGCCGAGGTCGGTGGCGAGGTCGGGTACCAGCTCGCTTCCGGCCTTGCCGGGCTCGGCCTTGAAGGTGACGAGCGTGCGGTAGAGCAGGCGGGTGCCGAAGTCCATGGTCGGCATGACCCAGTTGCGGGCGGGGTCGAGGTGCGCGAAGTCCTGGTTGGACAGGACGGTGAGGGTGCCGCCCTTGACCGGGGTGCCGCCGAGGACCTTGCCGTCGTTGGCGGCGGCCGGGTTCTCGGCGCCGGCGCCGTTCGAGCCCTTCTTGGTCCCGGAGCAGCCCGAGGCGCCGAGTGCGAGTGCGGCCACCAGGGCGGTGGCGAGGGCGAGTTGGGTGCGCTTGGTCATGGGTCACTCCAGGGAAGGGCACGCTCAGCGGCTCTACGATGTGACCGGTAACATAGTAATGTGAAATTGCACTGACAAGGGGTTGGGTCCCCCGTTATCCAGCCGTGTCCAACGCCCCTACGCCGTCCCGGGAGATCGCCGCTCGGCGATCTCGTGGAGTTCCTCCTGCGTGAGGGCGATCCCGAACACCTCGCGCAGGGTGGCGTCCAGGGCCTCGGGGGCGATCTCCTCGGTGGTGCTCGTCCCGTCGGGGAGGGTGGTGACGAGCGTCAGGTCGTCCAGACTGCGGTGGGCGGCCGGGGTCATGCGCTGCGCGAAGAGCCGGCGGACGAACGGGGAGCGCGCGTTGGTGCCCACGAAGTGGCTGCCTACGACGTAGTCGATCGGGTACTGGGCGGTGAGGGTGAAGGTGTGCCGGTCGATCCACGGGGTCCGCACCCGCCCGGGGACGTCGTCCGGCCCGGACGGGCCGGGTGAGGTCTGGTACAGCCACCACTGGTCGATGCCGTGGGCGCCGGGGCGCCGTTCCAGCCGGTGGCGCCAGCCGTCGTACGCGGTGTGGGCCCCGTGGGCGAGTTCGATCGGCCCGAGCGGACCGGCCCCGAAGCCGACGTCGCACAGCCACTCGCGCTCGTCGTCGCGGGCGGTCACGGCGAGCAGGCCGTGGGTGGCGGGGAGGACCTTGGGCGCGCCGAGGCTGACCCGCCCGATCATCCCGGTGACGTGGAACCCGATCCTCTCGACCGCGGCGGCGAAGAGGAGGACGTGCTCGAAGCAGTAGCCGCCGCGGCGGTCGCGGACGAGGCGGGCCTCGACGGAGGGCAGGTCGAGCGGCAGGTCCCGGCCGAGGACGGCGTGGATGTTCTCGAAGGGGATGCCGGTGGTGTGGGCGCGCTGGAGGCCGCGCAGGACGGCAAGGGTCGGCTCACGCGGGCCGTCGTACCCGATCCGGGCCAGATAGGCGCCGAGGTCGAGCAGCCCGCCGGACCACCGGTCGGGCCGGTGGTCGGTGGGGCTGGGGCCGGGCGCGGGCGGAAGGTTCATGGTCCCAGCCTGCTACCTCGACCCGCCTTGAGGTCAAGCCGGCATGCGGGCCCCCGGGTACGGCCTCGGGCGGCACGTCCGTGGCGAGCTCGCGGTGCCGGGCCGCGCTGGCCCGGCACACGCACAGGAAACGGCGCGCGCGAAGGAAACGGCGCGCGGGAGACGGTTATCAAGAGAGTGCTGGGGGAAGCTCCTCGCACGCGTCTGACCTGCACACTCGACCCCACCACCAGCCCTCGTGGGGCCACGCGGTCCACGCCGGGTCCACTGCGACCAGCACGGGCGCGATCGCACCGTCCCCAGCAGCCCTACAGGTGAAGCTCAGAGATCCTGCTGAGCAAGAGGTTGGTCTGCTGCTCCATGAGGCCGGCGCGTTCTCGGCTCAGCTCCTCAAACTGCCCATGAGCCGCCGCATTCCGGAGTCCCCCAACTTGCTCAAGATCCTTCGCTTCCTGCTTGGTGATCAGCTCCTCCCGACGGAGAAGCTGCGAGTACGTGCTGAGCGAGGGGCGCTCGGGCAGTTCAAGCCCGCGGGCCTCAATCAGCGCCCGCAGTGCGCTTTCCAATGCTGCACCGCACAGCACGATGGCCGCAGCAGGATGGGTCTGCTTGTCACTCAGTAGCCGCCGCACCTGGCCCATCATGTCCGTGCTGATCAGGCCGACCTCCGACCAAGCGCGAGCACCCACGATTTCGCTGACGCCCGCTTCCACCTGGCGAACCCAGGTGAGCAGGACATCACCGACGGCGCGAGCTCCCGACTCAGTGGACTGGTTATCTCCCTTGCTTTGGTACACCTCAGCAGCACGGGAGGTCCAGAAGCTGTCCTCACCGGCGTACTGGCGCAGAAACTCCATGCCCGCGAACGCGTTCGCCATCCGGGCAGGAAGCTCCTGATGGTCCGATATCTGCCACCAGCCCCGACCGTCCCCGTTCCGACCGGGCTTCCACACCAGACCTTCTTGCAACGTCTGGGCGAGTGAGCGAGCGTACGAGAGGACCTGCTCCTGATTGGGCATATCAACTCCGACTGCAGCGATGGAACTCTCAAGCATCGCTGCCGAAGGTTACGTGGGCATACGGTTTGAGAGTTACAGGAGACTGTCGGTATGGCCAAGGAGTACCGAGTAGGGATCGTATGCACCGATAGGGGCCAGCACGCACGAGTCCGTCTGACGATGGCCCGACGCGAAGCTGATGGCAGACATGGGATGACCCATGCCTTCAGATACTTCGCGTCACCTATGCGGGACGCCGGGCCTGGGTCCATGATGGGTCGCAGTTCATACGTCTTCAGGTGCCCAGCATGCCCGCGCACGCCCCAGGTTGAAGCGACAAGGTGGTGGCAGCTCGTAGACGAGATGCGAGCTGCGGGCTTCACCGAGTTGGACGTCTCGTTGCTACCATGAGTCTGCTGCCGTATGGCTAGGGCAGTCCCTGGGCGAGGACGGGGTCACTTTCCAGTCACGTACGTGACGTTCGCCGCAAGCCCGCTCATCCGGTGGGTAGCTTCAAGCTGCCTCCGGAGACTTCATGCACGGCTTCCTCCTCGACATCCTCGCCAACCTGGCTGCAAGCACGGTCACAACCATCTGCATCCTGACGAGTCGAAACGCACGCGCCCGGTGGCGTGGGCGCCGCAACCAGGAGGACAACAGCGACTCCTGCTAGTTCGGTGATGGTCAGACCCCTCCACCAGTGAGTGGCGTCTTGGCATCAACAGCCCTCGTCCGACGCATCGGACGAGGGCTGTTCCTAGCATTCCTCCAAGGGCACTGCCGACGCTGCTCATCGCCCCATCCCTCCGCGCATCCCGCACCATTTTCGTCACTGTGACGCGAATTTGCTTGAATGTAGGTGCCGTTCAGCCTGGCTCTGCGATGCTGGTGGTCGATCGAGAGGGGCCGCAGAGATGCAGTGGAAGATCCACGGGGAACGTCCGATCTATGAGAACCCATGGGTGAACCTGTGGCTCACCGATGTCGAGACGCCGGACGGGCACCGCTGGGAACACCACGTCGTCAAGCTGCGCCACTTGGCCGTGGCCGCCGTGATCAACGACCGGCAAGAGGTCCTGATGATGTGGCGCCACCGCTTCATCACGGACGCATGGGCTTGGGAACTGCCCATGGGCTTGGTCGAGGCGGACGAGACCCCCGGCGAGGCTGCCGCCCGTGAAGTCCTCGAAGAGACCGGCTGGCGTCCCGGCCCGATGAAGCCGCTGATCTACGCCGAACCGGCGAACGGCATCACGGACTCCCAGCACCACCTGTTCCGCGCCGGCGGCGCCACGTACGACGGGCCGCCGACCGAGAAGAACGAGTCGGACCGGATCGAGTGGATTCCCCTGGCGAACATCCGGGGCATGATCGACCGCCGCGAGATCGTCAGCAGCGGCTCCCTCGTCGGCCTGCTCTACGTCCTGATGGACGAAGGGGTTCGCTGACCCTGTGGGGGAAGCATCACTCGTAGGCGTGCCTCGAAGGCGACTGCGGCCGGCACCTCGCGATACGGCGCAAGCTGCTCGTAGAACTCGCGAAGGTGCCCGGTCACCCGCTCGGACGACACGGCTGCCGCAGGCACCAGTGCCTCAATCGCCGTCTGGCAGGCCTGGTCGAGCTTGCCCCGCTGGAGCTGCGTACGGGCCAGCCAGAAGGCATGGAACGCCCTACCCCGCTGGTTCGCGGGGTCCTCCCGCTCCAGCGCGTCCGCGATCAACGGTTCGGCCATCACTGCCTCGCCGAGGCGGCCGTGCGCGATCCCCGTGTCCACGATGAGCTTCGGCTCGTCGAAGTACGCCACCCATGCCGGGTCCGGGTCGTCCGTCTTGATCCGGCCGTACTGGCTGTGGGCCTCCGCGATCGCGGTGTGGGTCGCTGTCCGGTCGCCCAAGGTCGCGTGGGCGAACGCCTCACGCATGGCCAGCATGGCCCGGACTCTCGGCGTCGTGCCGATGGCCGCTCGGGCCTGGTCTTGGGCGGCAGACACCAGTGCAAGCGCGTCCGCCGGCTTGTCCTGGTAGGTCGCTTGCAGGCTCATGCACGCCAGCACGTTGGCCATAAACGGGTGGTCGTCAATCTGTCGGGCCAGTTGCAGAGCCTCCGAAAAGTATGTGCGGGCCTGGTGGTACTGCCGGGCGTCGAAATACGTCCACCCGGTCAACCGCGCCAGCTCCGCCGCGACGCCGTACAGGCCCTGCTGTATCGGCGCCGGCCGCTGATCCTTCAGTAGCCCCTCGACATATCGCAGCTGGCCGACGACAGCAGGCCGGAGTGTTTCACCCCCGTGCTCGTCGTCGCGACGCCAGTAGTCCTCGATCGAAGAACGCAGGGCGTGCAGCGTGGATGGGCTCGGGTTCGTCCCGGCGGCCAGGGCCAGGATGCTGTCCACCTCCACGCTTGGTAAGGCGCTGAGGGGCTTCGGCTCAACGGCCACGTGACCGAACTCCGGCTGCTCCGGCTGGGCCACGGACAAGACAGCCGGCGTCTCCCACGTGCGACGTGCGAGCCCGAGCATGTGCCCCGGGATGCGCAACCCATCGGCAATCCGCTCGATCACGTCCATGTGGACGAGCTGCCGCTGTCCCGCGATCACCTCTCCCACCCGGCTCGGCGTCAGCTCGCACTGCCGCGCGATCATCGACGGGTAGATACCTGCCCGAGTCTTGACCAGGCGAAAGACCCTCGCGAAGTCGCGCACGCGGCACGCGTCGATCATCTCGGGCTCGGTGAGCAGACTTGCTGGCAGTTCCTTCGTACGACGCGTCTCGGGCATCAGGCACGCTCCGGAGGAAGACTACGGATCGCTTCAAGGTCTCAACCGAGCGTGATGTTACCCAAGTTGGGTAATCCGCTGGACCTTTCTGGCTCGTCGTCCTGATCGCGATCCTTCTGGACATGGCGAAGCGACCGAGGACGACCGCCTTGAACGATTCGGCGGGCACTCCCGACACACAGCGAACGGCCCTTGGGGAGACCCCTGACCTGGGCATAGAGCCCCGCGTCCTGATGAGCATCCGGGTATCGCGGGACTCGGGCCGGACGTGGTCGCCGAGCACGCGGGTCCTGGAAGGCGACCCGTTCGACATCCTCTCCAACCCCGGCCGCTACCCCCCGTGCGAATGCCCCCGCTGCGGCGGTACCGCGTCGTCGGTCCGTGCCCTTCAGCCGGCATCCATCGCGCCGGGGTCGGCGTAGTGGCCGCCTTCCAACGTTGAAAGCTCCCTTGGAACGGAATTCCCGGGTACGTGGTCGAGCTCCGCGGGGCTGGCGCCAACAGCTCGCCGTGCTCCTCTACGCCGCCGTCGTCACCATCCTGGTGGTCACCCTGGCCATCGCCGGTGATCCCGGCCACTGAGTGGCAACCGGCTTCCGGCACGAATTCCGCACTCGCTCAGCGCGTGGCCTCACGCCACCCCCTCTCCTCACCGGCCCGAAATCAACCGCGCTGGTGAGGCACGCCCCATCGGGGCTGGGCCGGCACCCGTCGGCCCTTGACTTCCAGGAAATGGAGACACACATGACAGCACAGAAGGAAGACCTCCTGATTGGAGTCGAGAGCCTGATCAAGGTCCAGGACCGCTTCACCGCTGCGGCGGCGGAGTCCGACTCCACCGGTACCTCCGCGGGTGATGACGGTGAGAACCGCGACGGCCTGAACCTCCCGCAGGAGTAGCACCTCCACAGCACCAACCCGGGGGCCCGTCTTTCACGACGGGCCCCCGGGCCCTCACGCCATGACGCCGACCGGAGGAACACGTGGACCACCACTTCGTCACAGCACTGGAAAAGGCCCTCGGCTGGGACGGGCCCGGTGCACTCGGAGCCGGTTTCGCCCGGGGAACGATCGGGGACCTCGAGCTGCTCGATCGCCTGCTCAACCCTAGGAAGCTGCTGGACCTGGTGATGCGCCGCAGCGTCACTACCCCCCAGTTCCGCATCTTCCAAGACGGGGCCGAACTGCACCCCGGCCTCTACATCCAGCCCTCCGTCACCCGGCGGGGGCAGGCCATCCCCATGGCCGACATGCGCCGCGTCGGCGGGCTGATGCGCGAGGGCTGCACCATGGTCTTGGACGAGGTCGACTTCTTCGATCCGGTCATGGAAGCCACCTGCCGGGCGCTCCAGTGGTGGGTCCGCGAGCTGGTGCAGGTGAACGCCTACCTGACCACCCAGGACGCCAGTGGCTTCAAACTCCACTGGGACGACCACGACACCGTCATCGTCCAGCTCGCCGGCCGCAAGAGCTGGGAAGTCCGCGGTACCTCGCGCAAGGTTCCGATGTACCGCGACGCCGCCCCCAACGCCGAGCCCAGCGGGGAGATCGTGTGGCAGGGCGTCATGGAGCCCGGCGATGTGATGCACATCCCCCGCGGCTTCTGGCACCAGGCCACTCGCGACGACCAGGGCGACGGCTACAGCCTTCACGCCACCTTCGGCATCGTGAAGCGCGTCGGCGTGAACTGGTTGGCTTGGCTCGCCGACCAGGCCCGCACGCAGGAGCTGTTCCGGTACGACCTGGGTCGTTGGAACTCCCCCGGCCAGTGGGAGGGACAGCAGCGGCTCCTGACCGACGCCGTCGCGGAGCTGGCTGCGAAGCTGACTCCGCAGGACTTCTTCGATGCCCGCGAGCGGGAGCGTCTGGCCGCCCGGCACGTGCCGGCCACCGGTCTGTTCGGCAAGGCCGTGGCCGTCGTGTGCGTCACCGACTTCGAGCCCGTGATCGAGAAGCACCACGACACCGTGGACGTGCTCGCCGCCGGCAAGCGACTCACGTTCGCCGGCAAGGCGTACTCCGCCCTGGCCCTGCTGCTGAGCGGCCACCCCGTCGACATCGCCGACGCCGCCGAGAAGACCGGTGTGGACGTGGACCAGCTCGCCGAGATCCTGCTGAAGGAGGAACTGTGCACGGAGCTGACCCCCGCCTTGTCCTCGGCCTACACCGGTCTCGTCACCACCGCGACCTCCTGACGGCCGCACTCGACCTCGGCGTCACAGCCCTGGACACCGCTGCTTCCTACTTCGGTTCTCGCTCGCACCTGGCACTGGCCGAGACGGCCGCCGACCTGCTGCCGAAGTTCTCCCTCTCCACGAAGGTGGGCTTCTTCCCCAGCGCCGGAGGTGCTGAGCACTCGCTTGATCCCGTCCGGCTGCGGCTGGCCGTCGAGCGGGCGGCCAAGGAACTCGGCAGGGAGCCTGACACCGTGTTCCTCCACAACCCCGAACGGAGCCTTGCGGGTCTGTCTCCTGCCAATGGCCACGCCCTCCTCGGCCATGCCTGCACCGCCCTGGCCAGCGCTGCCCGCGACGGTCTGTGCCGCGTCTGGGGCGTGGCCTCCTGGGACACCCGGCCGCTCGGCAGGGTCCGTGTGGAGGGCCTGCCGCCTCCGGACGTCCTCATGGTCCGGGCCGGTCTCCTCGTGGGCATCGACCTCCTCAACGCCACCACCGTCCTGCGCACCGCATGGCAGGCAGGCGAGACCTGGGGCATGAGCCCCTTCGGCGGCGGTCACAGGCAGGTGTGGGAGGACTTCGACCCGCGCCCGTTCCTCCGACCGCCCCACGACGACTTGTCCCGCGTGCAGGCGGCATTCCGGACCGCGTTCCACCTGCCCAGCGCCTCCGCAGTGGCGGTCGGTACTGACGACCCCGGGCACCTGGCCCAGTTGGTCCAGGCGCTGGGCGCGGAGGTGGACACCGCCGCCGTCAGTCAGTACTTGCGGGCTCTCCATGGACACCGTCAGAGCTGAAGCTCGGCCACCAGGCGCTCGGCCTCCTTCCGGGCCGGCGCCAGCAGCGGGTCCTCCTCGTACGCGTAGGGTCCGACGATCTTCGACAGGAAGAACAGCGACATCAGCTTCCCGTCCCGGCTCTCCAGGTCCGCACGCCGCTCCTGGCGGACGCGGTCAGCGAGCCCCGGGACGGCAAGCGCGTTGCCCCACAGCGTTGCGGCGTCCAGGCCCCGGGGCGCCATGCCCCAGTCCTCCCAGTCGATGAGGCAGAACTGCGGGCCCATCACGTTGGCCCAGGTCAGATCCGCATGCGCCGGAGCCCACCGCTCGATCCGCATATCCGCCACCCCGGGGAAGACCGCTCCGAGGGTCTGGGTCACCTGCTCCTGCGTGATCGTCACCGTGTCGGGCGTCGCGATCCGCGGTGTCTGCTGTGAGGCAAGCGCGTCCAGGGAGGCGTTCAGTGCATCCCACCACTCGTCCGGCAGGCCCGGATCTTCGAGCACCAGGGCGCCCTTGCCGACAGACCGCGATGCGATCAGCTCCAGCTCATCCGCGCGCCACATCACCGGCTCGCCCGGCTCTCGCCACGCCAGGCCTCGGTACCACTCGGGCATCGCGACGCCTTGCAGCACGGCGGCGGCCTCGGTCCCGTTCCAGCCCTGCGGGCCGATCCGCTCGAATCCCCGCCGCTCGATACGCACCCACGTCCCCCGCTCCGTACGGCCCCCAAGGGAACGGCGCTTGCGAATGAGCGTCTGCCGGTCCAGTCGCACGTGGAGGGCCTCTTCCACACGCTCCAATACGTCGTCCACCGGTTGACGGCGCAGATCCACCTGGGCAGCTACGGGCAGGGTCCCCTTCATCACGACCTCCTCGGCGAACGAATGACCGTAGCAGGAAGCGGAAACGGGGTGAGGCAGGAACACATGGCGAAGGGGCGCCCCCGGTCGGGACACCCCTTCCGATCAACGCGTTGTCCGACCTGGTGCGGCGGGTGGGAGATTCGGACCCACGGTGGCTCGCGCCGCGACGGGCTAGCGGACCGGGCCCAGGCCGCCCGGGGTGCGGCCCACCGGTTCGTCGCGGCCCTGGGCCCAGAGGGAGCGGACGTGGCCCAGGTGGCGCTGCATGCAGGCCTCCGCCGCCTTCGCGTCGCCGCTGATCATCAGGTCCAGCAGCTCCAGGTGCTCCTCGGCGGAGGAGACCAGCTTGCCCGCCTCGTCCAGGCCGGTCAGCCCGTACAGGCGGGAGCGCTTGCGCAGGTCGCCCACGGTCTCCACGAGCCGTTCGTTGCCCGCGAGGCCCAGCAGCGTGAGGTGGAAGCGGCGGTCGGCCTCCAGGTAGCCGATGAGGTTGTGCTCGCGGGCGCTGGTGACGATCTCCTGCGCGATGGGGCGCAGTTCCTCCAGCTGCTCGGCCGTGGCCGTCTTCGTGATCCGGCCGATGGTCGGCACCTCGATCATGGTGCGCAGCTCGGTGTACTGGTCGAGGTCGCGCTCGCTGACCTCGGTGATCCGGAAGCCCTTGTTGCGCACCGGCTCGACCAGGCCCTCCCGTGCCAGGTCGAGCATGGCCTCGCGCACCGGGGTTGCCGACACGCCGAGTTCGGCCGCGAGGCCGGGGGCGGAGTAGACGCTGCCGGGGCGCAGCTCACCCGCTATCAGAGCGGCTCGGAGGGCGTGGCCGACCTGGTCGCGGAGTCGTTCCTGGGCCTTGATGAGACTGTGCTGCTTCAGGTCACCCATTGCGTTTCCTCCGAGACCCTTTTCACCTGCCGACGAGCAGAGCAACAGCGTACAATGTCACGTTGCGCTGCTCACACCTCAGCGGTCGGCCTCGTACAGCGCGACCGCCACGGCAAGATCTTCCCAGGCCATGCCCACACTCTTGAAGAGCTGTGGACAACCCCGCTCGCCTCCCGCCGGCAGCCGTCCGGCGACCAGGTCCGCGAGCGTGCCCGTGATGTGCCCCGCCCCGATGGCCCCCTCCGCCTCCGGGACGAGCAGGTCGCCGGCCTCCCGCAGCGCCGCCGCACGCGACTCCACGTACACCGCCGCGCGTCGCACGAGGGCGGTGTCGGTCTCCCGGGCGGTCGGCTCGTGCGATCCGACGGCCACGACCACCGCGTCCGACCGCACCAGCCGCCCGTCGAAGAGCGGTTCCCGGGCCGTGGTGCAGCAGATGACGAGGTCGGCCTCGGCCACGTCCGCGGGGGTGCCGGTCCGGGCGGCCGGCACCCCCAGGGTGCGCGCGTGCGCGGCGAGCCGCCCGGCTCGCGCACCGTTGCGGGCGACCACCACGACCTCGGCCAACTCCCGCTCCGCCAACGCTGCTTGCAGGTGCCCGTACGCCTGCGGTCCGGAGCCGAAGAGCACCATTCGGGGCGGCCGCCCGGCCGGCGCCAGGTGGCGCAGTGCGAGGGCGGAGACCGCCGGTGTGCGCAGGGCGGTCAGGGCCGCGCCGTCGAGCAGGGCCAGCGGTCGCAGGCTGGGGCCGTCCAGCAGGAGGTAGGAGCCGGTGATCCGGGGCAGCCCGCGGGCCGGGTTCCCCGGTGCGACCCCGGCGATCTTCACCCCCGCGTACGCCCCGGACGCGGCCGGCATCAGCAGCAGTTCGCCGTCGCCGGCCACGTCGATCGCGGAGCGCGGCGGGCAGCCCTCCGGGTCGAGGCCGCCGCGCAGGGCGGCGGCCAGGGCGTCGGCGGCCGCGGCCGGGCCGAGCGCCGCCGCCATGGCCGCGGCACCGAACTGGGGTATGCCCGTCACAGCAGGAACCCCGTGCCGAGGGCGTCGTACGGGTCCACGGAGAAGGCGTGTTCACCGGTGCGGTGGGCGCTGCCGGTGACCTCGGTGACCCCGCCGTCCAGCATCCGGCCGGTGAACACGGTGCCGGTGACGGACTCGCTCAGCAGGTCCTCGCCCGGGCCGAGCCGTCCGTCCTCCGCGAGCAGCGCCAGCCGCGTCGAGGTGCCGGAGCCGCAGGGCGAGCGGTCGACCTGCCCGTCGGCGAAGACGGTCACGTTGCGCTGGTGCGGCCCGAACGGGGTGTCGGGCAGCTCCTCGTGGAGGATCACCCCGTAGACCCCGGACAGCAGCGGGCCGTCGGGGTGCCAGGTGGCGGGATGGGTGGCGAGCGCGGCCCGGATCTCCTGCCCGGCACGCACCAGCTCGGGCAGTGCGGTGCGCGAGACCTCCAGGCCGAGGTCGCGGGCGCGGACGGAGGCGTAGCAGGCGCCGGCGTGCGCGATGTCCACCTCGGCCAGCCCGAGCGAGGTGGCGACGGGCACCTTGCGGGCGCCGACCCGGGCCGGCACGTTGCGGAAGGTGATCCCGGTGGTGCGGCCCCCGCCGCGGTGGACGGTGGCCGTGACCCGCCCGGACGGTACGTCGATCCGCACCGGGGCGTCCCCGTCGTCCGGGGCGGGGACCCGGCCGCTGTCGACCGCCCAGGCCCCGAGGGCCATGGCGCCGTGGCCGCAGGCTGTCGAGTAGCCGTCCTTGTGCCAGAACAGCACGCCGAAGTGGGCCCCGTCGTCGTCGGCGGGGACCACGAACCCGCCGTACATCCCGGCGTGTCCGCGCGGCTCCTGCACGAGCATCCGCCGTACGTCGTCCAGCGCGCCCCGGCGCGGCGCGGTCCCCGATCCGCCCGGGCCGATGGCGGTGGCGCAGCGCTCGGCGACGGTGTCCCCCGGGGCGGGAGGCATGCCCGCGCCGGCGGTGTCGACGATCCGGAAGGGCTCGCCGGCGGTGTGGTAGTCCACCGTTCGGACGGTGATCACAGGAGGAAGCCTCCGGGGAAGGGGTCGGACGGGTCGAGGAAGTACTGCGCGGTGCCGGTGATCCAGGCCCGGCCGGTGACGGTCGGCACCACGGCGGGCAGGCCGCCGACGGTGGTCCGCTCGACGAGCCGGCCGGTGAACTCGGTCCCGATGAAGGACTCGTTGACGAAGTCGGCGCCGAGTTCGAGGAGGCCGCGGGCGTGCAGCTGGGCCATCCGCGCGCTGGTGCCCGTACCGCAGGGCGAGCGGTCGAACCAGCCGGGGTGGATCGCCATGGCGTGCCGGGAGCGGCGGGCGTCGGAGCCGGGCGCGGCGAGGTAGACGTGCTTGACCCCGGCGATGGAGGGGTTCTCGGGGTGGACGGGCCGGTCCGGGCCGGCGTTGATCGCGTCCATGACGGCCAGCCCGGCGGCGAGCAGGTCGTCCTTGCGGGAGCGGTCGAAGGGCAGCCCGAGGGCCTCCAGTTCGACGAAGGCGTAGAAGTTGCCGCCGTAGGCGAGGTCGTAGGCGACCGTGCCATGGCCGGGCACGTCGGCCTTGAGGTCCAGGCCGACGCTGAAGGAGGGGACGTTGGTGAGGGTGACGGCGGTCGCCGCCCCGTCCTCCACCCGCACGTCGACGCTCACCAGCCCGGCGGGGGTGTCGAGCCGGACGGTGGTGACCGGCTCGACGACGGGCACCATGCCCGTCTCGACGAGCACGGTCGCCACCCCGATGGTGCCGTGCCCGCACATGGGCAGCAGGCCCGACACCTCGATGTAGAGGACGCCGTAGTCCGCGTCGGGCCGGGTCGGGGGCTGCAGGATGGCGCCGCTCATCGCGGAGTGCCCCCGCGGCTCGTACATCAGCAGGGTCCGTACGTGGTCCATGTGCTCGATGAAGTGGAGCCGCTTCTCGGCCATGGTGGCGCCGGGGACCACCCCGACTCCCCCGGTGACGACCCGGGTCGGCATGCCCTCGGTGTGCGAGTCCACCGCGTGGTAGACGTGGCGCGTACGCATCAGGCGTCCCTTCCGGCTGGTTAGTTGAGGCCCTCGGCCAGGGCCTTCTCGGTGGCGGCGCGGACGGCGGCCTCGGTGTCGCCGGTGAGCGGGAAGCGCGGCGGGCGGGTGGCGCCGCCGGGGCGGCCGGCCAGGTCCATGGAGAGCTTGATGGCCTGGACGAACTCGGTCTTGGAGTCCCAGCGCAGCAGGGAGTGCAGGGACTTGTAGAGCGGCAGCGCGGTGTCGAGGTCGCCGGCGACGGCCGCCCGGTAGAGGGTGGCGCAGGACCGCGGCAGGGCGTTGGGGTAGCCGGCGATCCAGCCGACGGCGCCCGCGAGGGCGAGTTCGAGGAGGACGTCGTCGGCGCCGATGAGCAGGTCGAGGCCCGGGGCGAGCTCGGCGATCTCGTAGGCGCGGCGCACGTCCCCGCTGAACTCCTTCACGGCGACGATGGACCCGTCGGCGTGCAGCCGGGCGAGCAGGGAGGGGACCAGGTCCACCTTGGTGTCGATGGGGTTGTTGTACGCGACGACGGGCAGCCCGGCGCGCGCGACCTCGGCGTAGTGGGCGCGTACGGTCTCCTCGTCCGCGCGGAAGGCGTTGGGCGGCAGCAGGAGGACGGAGCCGGCGCCCGCCTCGGCGGCCTGCTCGGCCCAGCGGCGGGCCTCGGCGCTGCCGTAGGCGGCGACGCCGGGCATCACGCGGGCGCCGTCGCCGGCGGCCTCGACGGCGGTACGCACGACCCGCGCCCGCTCCTCGTCGGTGAGGGTCTGGTACTCCCCGAGGGAGCCGTTGGGGACCACGCCGTCGCAGCCGTTGGCGATCAGCCAGGCCACGTGCTCGGCGTAGGCGTCGTGGTCGACGGAGAGGTCCTCGCGCAGGGGGAGCGCGGTGGCGACCATGATTCCGTG
The DNA here is from genome assembly GCF_004795115.1 of Streptomyces sp. A0592. NCBI lineage: Bacteria > Bacillati > Actinomycetota > Actinomycetes > Kitasatosporales > Streptomycetaceae > Streptomyces > Streptomyces sp. A0592. The sequence continues at coordinate 252,905 of NZ_SSBM01000004.1, read as the reverse complement.
CCAGGGACGGGTGCGGGGCGCGGGGGTGTGCGCGTTGGTCATGAGAGGCTCCCTAGTGTGGTGTGTGACATTTTACTAGTGGGTGTGGCGCGGCCACAAGGGCCGGGACACCCCTGATCAGCGGTCGGTGGCGGGAAGTTCGGCGAGGTGGCTCAGCGGAACCGGGCAGGAGAAGGGCCGCCGGTCCGCCGCGGGCTCCCGTCCGGCGAGGGCGGCGACGGCCGGTCCGCACATCCGGCCCTGGCACCAGCCCATCCCGGCCCGGGTGAGGAGTTTGACGGTCCGGGCGTCCCGCGCCCCCAGATCCTCGGCCGCCTCGCGGATCCGGCCGGCCGGAACCTCCTCGCAGCGGCACACGACGGCGTCGTCGCGCAGCCAGCCGGTCCAGCCCTCGCCGGGGCGGTGGGCGGCGCCCATGGCGTCGGCGAAGGCGCGCAGCCGCGCGCGGCGGCGGGCGAGGCGGGTGACGCGGCGGTCGGCGCCCGGGGCCGGGTCCGGCTGCCCGGGGCGCAGCGCGGCGGCCACCGAGTGCGCGGCCAGCTCGCCCTCGGTCAGGGCCAGTCGGGCGCCGCCGATGCCGCCGGTCTCCCCCGCGGACCAGATGCCAGGGACGGTGGTGCGCTGTCCGGCGTCCACCTCCAGGGCGACCGTGCCGTCGGGGGCGGACCGGGTGGCGCAGCCGAGTCCGGTGGCGAGTTCGAGCTGGGGCACCAGCCCGTGGCCGACGGCCAGTGCGTCGCAGGGGATCCGGCGGGCGGTGCCGGGCAGCGGGCGCCAGTCGCGGTCGAGCCGGGCCACGGTGACGGCCTCGATCCGGCCGGTTCCGTGGGCCTCCGTGACGGCGTGGCGGGTCAGCAGCCGGACGTGGTGCCGGGCCAGGGCCCCGCCGTGGACGGCCGCCTCGACGAGCTTGCCGGGGTTGCGCAGCAGGACGGGCACCCGGCCCGCGTACGCGGTGTAGGCGGCGGCCTCCACCACGGCGGGCACGGCGGCTCCGGCGGCGGCCAGCGACCCGGCCACCGCCAGCAGCAGCGGACCGCTCCCGGCGACCACCACGCGCTTGCCCGGCAGCACCAGTCCGCCCTTGAGCATGGCCTGCGCCCCGCCGGCCCCGACCACCCCGGGCAGGGTCCAGCCGGGGAAGGGCAGCTGGCGCTCGTAGGAGCCGGTGGCGATGAGCACGGCGCGGGCCGTGACGAGCGCGGCCCGCTCGTCGGGGGCGTGGCCGGCGACGGCGTGCAGGGTCCACTCCGCGGCGGGCGCGGCATGCCCGCCGTCCGTCCCGGCCGCCTCGCCCGGGACGACCGTCCACACGTGGTGGAGCGGCAGGTACGTGATCCGGCCCGCCGCTTCGTGGGCGCGCAGGGCGGCCTCGCGGGTCGCGAACTCGGCCCAGCCGTGGTGCAGGGCCTCGGGGCGGGCCGCGCCCAGGCCGGGCGCGGGGTGGCGGTAGTACTGCCCGCCGGGGCGGTCGCCCGCGTCGAGGACGGCGACCCGGAGCCCCAGCCCGGCGGCGGTGACAGCCGCGGCCAGCCCGGCCGGCCCGGCCCCGACGACGGCCAGGTCGACCGGCCCCGCCCCGGCGGCCGGCGGCTGCGGGGGGCTGGGCCGTCCCGTGGAGCGGGGCGGCTCGGCGGGGTCAGACGGCGAGGTCGGCATGGCCTGTTCCCTCCTGGGTGGTGACGGCGTCGCCCGGCCGGGCGGGGACCAGGCAGGCGCGCTGGTTCGGCCGGCCGTTGACGGTGACGAGGCAGTCGTAGCAGCTGCCGATCCCGCAGAAGGCCCCGCGCGGCGCGCCGCCCTCGCGGGTGGTGCGCCAGGCGAGGACTCCGGCGCCCCAGAGGACCGCGGCGACGCTCTGGCCCTCCTGCGCGGGCAGTTCACGGCCGTCGAAGTCGACCGTGAAGCGGGACTGCGGGCTGCCGCCCACCAGGGAGCGGGGGCTGCGCATCAGTGGTGCTCCTCGGGGGTGTCGGCGGGGGCGGGTCCGCTGCCGAAGCGGTCCGGGCGGAAGGGGTGCGCGGGCAGTGGGGGTTCGGCCCCCGTCAGGGCGGCGGCGATCATGAGCCCGGTGGCGGGGGCGAGGCCGATGCCCGCGCCCTCGTGGCCGCAGGCGTGCAGCAGCCCGGGGCGGCGGGGGTCGGGGCCGATCGCCGGGAGGTGGTCGGGCAGGTAGGGGCGGAAGCCGTGGTAGGTGCGCAGGACCCGTACGTCGGACAGTACGGGGAAGAGCGCCGCCGCCTGGGAGGCCAGCCGGCGCAGGGCCTCCGTCGAGAGGGAGCGGTCGAAGCCGACCCGTTCGCGGGTGGCGCCGATCAGGACCGGCCCCGCGGGGGTGCCCTCGACCACGGCCGAGGACTGCAGGGCGGCGGAGCCGCTGGCGACGTCCGCGATGTAGTCGGCGGCGTAGACCTTGTGCCGGACCACCCTCGGCAGCGGTTCGGTCACCAGGACGAAGCCGCGGCGCGGGAGGACGGGCAGGTCCGTGCCGGCGAGCCGGGCGATGTGCCCGCCCCAGGTGCCGGCCGCGTTGACCACGGCGGGGGCCAGGAGTTCGCGGCGGGCGGTGCGGACCCCTCGTACGGCGCCCCGGTCCAGCAGGACCTCCGTCACCTCCTCGCCGAGGTACGTCTCGGCACCGGAGGCGGCCAGCAGGCGGGCTGCGGCCTGCGCCGGCTGGACCTGGGCGTCCTGCGGGTAGTGGAATCCCCCCGCGAGACCCGGGGCCAGGTGCGGCTCCAGGTCGTGCAGGGCATGCGCGGGCACCTCGACCGCGTCCACGCCGGCCGCGCGCTGGCCCTCGGCGAAGATCCGCAGGGCCTTCACGGTGGCCTCGTCCGGCGCGACGACGAGCCCGCCCTTGGGCTCGTACTCGACCTCCCGCGGGAGGACCGCGGCCAGTTCGGTCCAGAGCCGTGCGGAGAGCAGGGCGAGGTCGAGCTCGGGGCCCGCCTCCTTGTCGGAGACGAGCAGGTTGCCTTCGCCGGCGCCGGTGGTGCCGCCCGCGACGGGTCCGCGGTCGACCACGGCCACGGAGAGTCCGGCGCGGGCCGCGTAGTGGGCGCAGGCCGCTCCGACGACGCCGGCGCCGATGATCACGGCGTCCAGGGAGTGTCTCTTGAGCACGACAGTAATATGTCACATTCTTTAGTGCCTGCCCAGACCGGCCCTGCGCCCTCCTCAGGCGCAGGGCCGGTCCGGTGCCCGTCAGCTGCGCAGCGGCCCTTCACAGCTGTAACTCGATGTCGCCGCGACCTTGTTGCTCCAGATCTCCGGCGGACCGAAGGAGCAGTTCATGTCGGCGAGGTTGTTGGAGGCGGCGCCCGCCCGGTCGAGGATGAAGTAATCGACCGTCTCCGACATGTCCTTGAAGTTCTGGTCGTCGCTGCGCCAGTTCTTCAGGTTCGCGGTGATCCGGCCCGTACAGGTGAAGCGGCGCTTGCCGGGGTCGCCGTTCTCCACACAGTCCGGGGTGTTGTAGGTGGCCGTGGCGAAGGCCGACTTCACCGGGGCGAGCGCCGCGTCACGCAGCTGCTCGTTGGGGGTGAAGGCGGTGTTCGGCACGAAGAGCTGGTCGACCTTGGCGATCTGCGCGGTCAGGAAGCGGTCGTAGTCGCGCTGGAGGTAGGTGTCCGCGCCCAGCCGGTGGCGCCAGGCGTCGTACGCCGCCACGTCGTTGTTGCGCAGGTGGGTGTACATCTCGCGCAGCAGCGAGGGCTTCTCGGTCCACAGGAACTCGAAGAAGGTGCCTGCGTAGCTGTAGAAGCGGAAGCCGTCGCCTTCGTAGGTGGCGTTCAGCAGCTGCTCGACGGTCATGCGCGGGCCGCCGCCGGCCGTGTCGCTGATGATGGACTTCACGAGGGACTTGCGGACGGCGATGCCGTTGTCGCGGGTGGCGCCGTCGAAGAACTCGGCCGTGCCCTCGTCCATGGCGGTGGTGCGGTCGCCCTCGTACCAGGGGCCCTGGCCGAAGAAGCCGGGGACGGCGAAGCGGCCGTTGAGGTAGTGCGTGTACTCGTGGCGGAAGAGCTCCTCGAGGGTGAGGGAGGAGTCCTGCGGGACCCGGCGCTGGTAGGTGTAGAAAGTGGCGCCGTTCTCGATGTAGATGCCGCCGTTGTTGGTGTCGTAGCCCGTCAGGATCGGGTGGTAGTTGACGTAGTCGGCACGGGAGCCGTAGAGCACGATGTTCAGCGTGGCGTTGGGGTCGCCCGCGAGCGGCTGGTCGGTGCCGAGGACGCGGTGGTACTGGGCCTTGACCTGCTTGCTCGCATAGTAGAGCTGGTCGACGGTGGCCCGGTCCAGGCCGGTGCGGACCTTGATGGCGCCGTTGTCGTAGGTGTAGGTGTAGGGGAAGAGCTGCTTCTCGATGTCCTCCTTGCACACCCCGTACGGCTTGCACGCCTCGTAGAAGTTGAGCCAGGAGACGACCTTGGCCCACGGCTCGCTGCCGTCGCCGAAGCCGGCCTTCAGCGGCCCGAGCATCGCACCGAGGTCGGCGACGACCTGGTCGCGCAGGCCCTGGACCTGGCCGAAGCGGGCGTACTCGCTGAGCGCGTCGCGCACCACCCAGGCGTTGCCCGCGCCCTTGAGGTGCGTGTACGTGGCGAAGTCCTTGAAGGCGGCGCGGTAGGCGGGGTCGGCGGCCACGGCGGCGTGGAAGGCGGTGTCCTGGTTGCCCGGGTAGACGCCGAGGTAGTTGGTGGAGAGCGCGGCCAGCACGGCGCCCGCCCAGGCGGGGTCGAGGTGGGTGGCCGGGTGGGCCGGGTCCATCGTGGCCAGGACCTTCTTCACCAGGCCGAGCTGGTGCTGGCGCAGGCCGGGGCCGGCGGCGTAGAGGGCCTCGCGCAGGGTGCGGGCGTTGGTGGGGGTGACGTCGAAGCTCCGGGCCGCGTTGCCGTAGTCGTCGATGGCCTTGCGTATCGCGGCGGTGGTCGGGGCGTCGGTGACGTCGATCTCGTCGCGTGAGAAGTCGTGGTAGGCGACGGCGTGCAGGTAGGTGAACATCTCCTCCAGGTGGGAGGAGTTGCGGCCGTCGTGGGCCGCCGCCAGGGCGGATATCCGGCGGGACACGGCCTGCACGTGCGCGTCCGACATCACCGGGGCCAGGCGGGCGTCCCAGGTCCAGATCAGGCCGCGCAGGCAGCCGTCGGCCGTGACGGCCTGGTCGGCGAGGAAGTCGGCGAACTGCTCGGGCGTGAGGTTCGCGATCCCGTCGAGGGTGCAGGGTACGCCCGCGGCGACGCTCTTCGCGGTCGGGGCCGACGTGGCCGCCCTGCCGCGCTTCTCCAGCTCCTGGGCGGGCGCGCTGGCGGGGGCCGCGCCGGGGACCTGGCCGGAGAGGTTCAGGCCGCCCGGGGCCGGGGCGGGGGCGGGGGCGTTGTCCTTCGCGTCGGCGAAGCGGTCGACCTCGTCGAACGGGTTCCCCGTGGGGCCGTGGGCCGCGGCGGCGGGTGCGGCGGCCTGGGCGCCGGTGAACGCGGCGGGAGCCGCGGACTCGGCGGCCTGCGTGGTGCCCTGCGCCGCGGTGGCGAGGAGGGTCACCGCCACGGCGGAGGCGAGGAGGGAAGAGCGCACAGCTCTGTGCTTGAGCACCGAGAACTCCTGTTCGGAGAGGGTGAGGTGGGGGGTGGTGCGTGAACTGCCCTGCGTCACGCGGCGTTTGACGGGGATTAACGTGCCGCGGTGTGAGCTGTAACATAGTAATGTGAAATTGCACTGACAAGACCTATGCGCCCACCAGTTCGCGTCTTCCGTGAAGGAGCCCCCGTGACCGACTCCCCCGCCCGCCTCAACACGGGCAGCCACGACCGCCCGGTGTCACCGGAGTTGTCCCGGTTCATGGCGGGCGACTGGGCCGCCTCCCCGCTGCCCGCCTCCGCACGGGTCGCGGCCCACGGCGTCACCCCGGCCCGCCGGGCCCGGCTCTCGGCCCGCTTCCAGGGCGAGCGGCTGATCGTCCCGGCCGGCGAGCTGAAGGTCCGCTCCAACGACTGCGACCACCGGTTCCGCCCGCACAGCGCGTACGCCTGGCTGACCGGCCTCACCGGCGAGGACCAGGCCGGCCACGTCCTGGTCCTGGAGCCGTCGGGCCCGTACGCCCACGAGGCCGTGCTGTACCTGCGCCCCCGCTCACCGCGGGCGGACGGGGACGGGGAGTTCTACCGGGACCGCCGCTACGGGGAGTTCTGGGTGGGCCGCCGCCCGGACCTGGCCGAGGCGGAACGCCTCACCGGCATCCGCTGCGCACACCTGGACTCCCTCGGCGCGCCGGAGGGGCGGCACGCGGCCACCGACGCGGAACTCGCCGCAGCCCTCTCGGAGTTGCGCCTCGTCAAGGACGCCTGGGAGGTCGAGCAGCTCCAGCTGGCCGTCGACCACACGGCGGCGGGCTTCGAGGACGTCGTACGCGCCCTGCCGCGCGCGCTGGCACACCCGCGCGGGGAGCGCTGGATCGAGGGGGTCTTCGGCCTGCGCGCCCGGGCCGAGGGCAACGGCACGGGCTACGAGACGATCGCCGCGTCGGGCGCCCACGCGTGCACCCTGCACTGGATCCGCAACGACGGCCGACTGAACGGGAACGAGCTGCTCCTCCTGGACGCGGGCGTGGAGACGGACACCCTCTACACCGCGGACATCACCCGCACCCTCCCGCTGTCCGGCCGCTTCTCATCCGTCCAGCGACAGGTCTACGAACTGGTGCTGGCCGCCCAGGAGGCGGGCATCGCGGCACTGCGCCCGGGAGCGAGCTTCGGGGACTTCCACCGGGCCGGGATGCGGGTGATCGCCGAAGGCCTGGCGGAATGGGGCGTCCTGAAGAACGCGGAGGGCGACCTGCACCGGCGGTACACGCTGTGCAGCAGCGGGCACATGCTCGGCCTCGACGTGCACGACTGCGCGAAGGCGCGGGCGGAGACCTACCTGGACGGGGTTCTGGAGGAGGGCCAGGTCCTGACGGTGGAGCCCGGCCTGTACCTCCAGCCCGACGACGAGACCCTTCCGGCCGAACTGCGGGGCATCGGCGTCCGCATCGAGGACGACCTGGTGATCACCGCGGACGGCGCCCGCCTGATGTCGGGCGCCCTGCCGCGCACGGTCGCAGGCATCGAGGACTGGATGGCCCGCCTGCTGGAGGGCAGTCACGCCTGAACCAGTGGCGCGCGCACCAGTGGGGTGTACTGGTGGTACACCCCACTGGTGCGTACCATGGTCGCATGCCACTTCCCCGTTTCGACCGCCTGCCCGCCGAGCGCCGGGAGCACATCCTGGGAGTCGCGCGGCGGCACTTCGCCGAACACGGCGCCGAAGGCGCCTCCTACAACAAGATCATCGAGGCTGCCGGGGTCTCCAAGACCGCCGTCTACCACTACTTCGACGGCCGGGAGGACCTGCTCAACGCCGTCCTCGACGGGGTCCAGGACCGTCTGCTCAACGCCCTCGGGCCCTGGACACCGGCCCGCGACGAGGACGACTTCGAAGCCCGGTTCGCCGCCGGCTCCACCGCCCTCGCCACCCACCTGGGCGGCCACCCCGAGGACCTGGCCCTCGCCGACGCAGCCATCGGCCGCACCTCCGGCGGCCCCTGGCTCGACTGGTTCGGCGCCCTGGTCGCCGACGGCCGCCGGATCGGGCTGATCCGTACCGACGTGGACCCCTCGCTGATGGTCGCGGTGACCGCGGCGGTCATCCGCGCGGCCGACGCCTGGGCCCTGGCCCGTATGGCGACCGCCCCCGACCCGGGTGATCCGTCGGGGCAGCTGTGGACCCTGCTGCGCGGCCTGTGGGGCACGGCGCCGACCGGACAGGAGCCCGACCATGCGCTCTGACCTGAGGATCTCCTGGGAGATACCGGCCACCCCGCCCGGCCTCGCCGGACGCCTGGAACGGTTCATGGGTCCGGGGAAGTCCCGCTCCGAGAACGTGGTGGAAGCCATCGGCCTCGTCGGCTGCGCGCTGCTCCTGGCCGCCGGAGTGTGGAACTCGGGGGCGGCGCGCGACTGGTCCACCGCCCAACTCGCCGTGGTGGCCCTGACCGGACTCGACCTGATCGGCGGGGTGCTGACCAACGCCACCAACGCCGCCAAGCGCTGGTACCACCGGCCCGACCCCGCGGCCCGGCGCGCGCGGCTGCTGTTCGTCTCCGCGCACCTGGTCCACCTCGCCGCGATGGGGCTGTTCGTCCTGGACGGCGACCTCGACTGGACGCTGGGCAACGCCGCGCTGCTCCTCGGCGGGGCTGTGGCCGTGGAGTTCGCGCCGGTCCGGCTGCGGCGGCCGGTGGCGATGGCCGTGCTGATGGCGGCCGTCCTGGTCAACCTGTTCTGGCTGCCGGTGGCCACCGCACTCGCCTGGTTCGCCCCGCTGTTCTTCCTCAAGCTGCTCGTCTGCCACCTCGTACCGGAGGCTCCGCTGGAGGAGAGGCGCGATGCCTGAGGCCTCCTGGCGGATCGTCACCGACCCCGATCCGGTCGCCTGCGCCGACCTGCTGGCCGCCGCGTTCGCCCGGGAGCCCGCCGTCTCCTGGATCTGCGGCGACTCGGCCTCCGCGCGCAGCCGCTGGTTCCGCAGCACCCTGCGCACCCACGCCCGCCTCGCCGGTGCCGGTGCCGGTCGGGTCGCGCTCGTGGATCCGGACGGCCGCCTCCTGGCGGTGGCCGTCCTCACCCCGCCGGGCGCGGCTCCGTCGGCCGCGGGCCAGGCCGCGTGGGCGGCCCGGACGGCCCTGCTCTGCGGGCCCCGCGCGCTCGGCCGGACGCTGCGGTACCTGCGCGCCACCGAGGGCGGCGCGCCGCCGGGGGCCGGGACGCTGGAGTTCATCGGCGTCCACCCGGACCTGACCGGCCGCGGAGCCGGCCGCGCCCTCCTCGACCACGTCCTCGCCACCGCGCACGGCCACTACCTGACCACGGCGGACCCGTCGAACGTCCCCCTGTACCGCCACTTCGGCTACACCCCCCTGCGCGAAACCCGGCTGGGCCCGCTGACCATCACCTCGATGACGCGCGCACGACCCCGCTGACCGTGCGGCACGGGCACGCCGCATGCGTGCCGGGAGGGCCCGGAGGATACTGGCCGGTGGAGGACGGCCCGGGCCCCGCGAGACTCCGACAGGAGGAGAACGCCATGGGCACTCTGCGCCTGACCCGCCTGGCGTGCGCCGTCATCTGTGCCGTTCCGGCGGCGCTGATGGCCGGCCCCGGCCCTGCTGCCGCCGTGCCGGCGAAGCAGGCGAGCTTCAGCGAAGTGGTCAAACCCTCGGACTCCATCACCATCCCCGCACTGGCCTGTCCGACGGGGGCGTACCTGGAGAGCACCCACCACGCACCGGGGCGGCTCGTCCCGCCGGGCGTGCAGGTGAGCGAGGCGGGCGGGGTCGGCGTCACGATAGGTGAGGCGGTCTGGGAGAGACTGCCCACCGGCACGTACGCCACCGGCACCCGCCCGGGCACGGCCACGAACTGGGACCCCACCGCGTCGCACGAGGTGACGGTGACCCTGCGCTGCACCACCGACCTGCAGCAGGCCGCCCGCGAAAGCGGGCGTCTGGGCCCGCGCGGCTGACCCCTCCGCTCCCGCGGGGGCAGCGGTTCCCCTGGCGGGGGGGGGCTGGGCAGATCCGGGCGCGGTGCCGTACCCCTCGCGGGGAGCCGGGCCGGATCCGGGCGCGGTGCGGGTTCCCTCGCGGGGCGGCGGGTCGGGGTGCGGGCGCGGTGCCGTACCCCTCGCGGGGAGCCGGGCCGGGATTTTCGGTCGCGGTGCCACATCCCCTCGCGGTGTGGCGGGGCGGGATCCGGGCTCGGTGCGGGCGGGTCGCGGTGCCGCCGAGGGGTATCTCCTCGGCTCGCGCGTGCGAGGGGTTCGTTCTGTGCGGGGTGGTTGCGCGCTCGTCCTGCGGGGACACCCCTCCCCGTCCCCACTCCAGCAGTACGAGCCCGGTTCCGGGGAGCCATCCGCACCCGGCCCGGAGCCCGCAGTACGGGCAGGTCCCCAGAGGTGGCGAAGCACCGGCGTGGGGTGGGGACACGGCGGAGTGTCCCCGCAGGACGAGCGCGCGACCCGAGCCGCCTGGCCGCGACGCACCAGGACGCGCCGAGCCGAGGAGATACTCCGGCGGGGCACCACCCCATCTGTTCCATCCCGCCCCCTGTATCCCGGCCACCCCGGCGGAAGCCCAACCCTGCCATCCCGCCCCGCCGGTACTCGGTCGCCCCCGGCGGGAGCCGAAGGGCCGGACCGTCCCGCCGAGCAACCCGGCCACCCCGGCGGAAGCCCAACCGTGCCATCCCGCCCCGGCGGGAGCCGAAGGGCCGGACCGGCCCGCGGCAACCGGCCGCCCCGGCGGGAGCCGAGCCGCTGGGGGACCGTTACGGGAGGACCGCTACTCCGTCCAGTTCGACCAGCGCCGCCTCGTCCCAGAGGCGGACCGCGCCGATGACGGCCATCGCCGGGTAGTCGCGGCCCGCCAGCCTCCGCCAGATGCGGCCCAGTTCGGCCGCATGGATCCGGTACGCGGCCACGTCGACCGCGTACACCGTCACCCGGGCCAGGTCCGCCGGCGCGCCGCCCGCCGCGGCCAGCGCCGACAGCAGATTGGCCAGGGCCGTCTCGAACTGCTCCGGCAGGGTCTCCCCCACCACCTTGCCCGCGCCGTCGAGCGCCGTCTGCCCCGCCAGGAACACCAGCCGCGAGCCCGTGGCCACCACCGCGTGCGAGAAGCCCGTCGCGGGCGACAACTCCGCCGGGTTGACCCGCCGGAGGCTCATCGCCCGGCCTCCAACGCCCCGTACAGCTCCTTCGCGATGATCGTGCGCTGCACCTCGCTCGCCCCCTCGTAGATCCGCGGCGCCCGCACCTCCCGGTAGAGGTGCTCCAGCAGGTGGCCCCGCCGGAGGGCGACCGCTCCGTGCAGTTGGACCGCGTGGTCCACCACGTACTGGGCCGTCTCCGTGGCCAGCAGCTTCGCCATCGCCGCGCGCCGCGGCACGTCCGCCGCGCCCCGGTCGTAGGCCCCGGCCGCCGCGTACACGAGCAGCCGGGCCGCCTCGGTGCGGGTGGCCATCTCGGCCACCCGGTGCGCCACCGCCTGGAGGTCGCTCAGCGTTCCGCCGAACGCCGTACGGCCCGCCGTGTGGTCGAGCGTCGCGTCCAGCGCGGCCCGGGCCATGCCCACCGCGAACGCCCCGACGCTGGGCCGGAAGAGGTTCAGGGTGTCCATCGCGACGCGGAAGCCCCGCCCCGGCTCGCCGAGCAGGTCGCGCGGTCCGACCGGGACCCCGTCGAAGCGGAGGGACCCGATGGGGTGCGGGGAGAGCATGTCCAGCGGTTCGCCGGTGAGGCCCTCGCGGTCCGCCGGGACCAGGAAGGCCGACACCCCCTTCGCTCCCGGCCCTTCACCCGTCCGGGCGAACACGGTGTAGAAATCCGCCTCGGGGGCGTTGGAGATCCAGCACTTCTCGCCGCTGAGCCGCCATCCGCCCGCCGGATCGGGGACCGCGGCCAGCGCCAGCGCCGCCGCGTCCGAGCCCGCCCCCGGCTCGCTCAGCGCGAAGGCGGCCACGGCCCGCCCCGCCCGCACCTGCGGCAGCCACCGCTCCTTCTGCGCCTCGCTGCCCGCCCGCAGCACCGGATAGGCCCCCAGCCCCTGGAGGGCCAGCGCGGTCTCGGCCTCCGTGCACCCGTAGGCCAGGGACTCCCGCAGCAGGCACAGTTCCAGCGCGCCCGAGGCGAACACCCTCTCCAGCAGCCCCAGCTCACCCAGGGCCAGCAGCAGCGGCCGGTTGACCCGGCCCGGTTCCCCCTTCTCCGCCAGCGGCCTCAGCCGTTCGGCCGACAGTGCGCGCAACCGCCCGCACCACTCCTCCTGGTCCATCCCGAGCGCGAATCCGGTCATCCGAATGTCCCCGCATCTATCGCGTCCTGTTGACTGCCGTCACCATCACGATACGCTCCAAGGAGTACCTCCCGGCGGCCGCCGGGAGAAACGACCGCACGGCCGGCCCCACCCCACTCCGGACCGCTGCAAGGGGGGCGAACCCGCCTTGGAACTCAGGCCTTCCGCTCACATCGACACCTTCGCCCGCGACCGTCTGCCACCTGCGGAAGCCTGGCCGGAGCTCCTCTTCGATCTGCCCGAACTGGCCTATCCGGACCGGCTGAACTGCGGCGCCGAGCTGCTCGACGCCACCATCGCCCGGTTCGGCCCCGAGGGCGCCGACCGCCCGGCCTTCCGCGACGGCTCCGGCGAGGTGTGGACGTACGGCGGGCTGCGCGACCGCGTGGACCGCCTCGCCCACGTGCTCACCGCCGACCTCGGCGTCGTCCCCGGCAACCGGGTGCTCCTGCGCGGCCCCACCGGCCCCTGGCTCGCCGCCTGCTGGCTGGCGGTCATGAAGGCGGGCGCGGTGGCCGTCACCGTGCTGCCCCAGCAGCGCGCGCAGGAGCTGGCGACGGTGTGCGAGATGGCCGAGGTGCGGCACGCCGTGTGCCACGCGGACGTGCTGGACGACCTCGTGAAGGCCGAGGTGCCGGGACTGCGGATCACCGCCTACGGCGGCGCCGGCCCGGACGACCTGCTCCGGCTGACGGAAGCGCACGAGGGGAAGCCCTTCCCCGCCGCCGCGACCTCCGCCGACGACGTCGCCCTGATCGCCTTCACCTCCGGCACCACCGGGCGGCCCAAGGGCTGCATGCACTTCCACCGCGACCTGCTGGCCGTCGCCGACACCTTCTCCCGCCACGTGCTGCGGCCCCGCCCGGACGACGTGTTCGCGGGCAGCCCGCCGCTCGGCTTCACCTTCGGCCTGGGCGGCCTCGTCGTCTTCCCGCTGCGCGCCGGCGCGTCCGCGCTGCTGCTGGAGGACGCGGTGCCCCGCCGGCTGCTGCCCGCGCTCGCGCAGCACCGGGTGACGGTGCTGTTCACCGCGCCCACCGCCTACCGGACGATGCTGGACGCCCTCGGCCCGTACGACGTGGGCATGTACGACCTGTCCGCACTGCGGCGCTGCGTCTCGGCCGGGGAGAACCTGCCCGCCGCCACCTGGCAGGCCTGGTACGAGCGCACCGGCCTGCGCATCATCAACGGCATCGGGGCGACCGAGCTGCTGCACATCTTCATCTCCGCCGCCGACGAGGACATCCGCCCCGGCACGACCGGCCGGGTGGTGCCGGGCTGGGAGGCCCGCGTCGTGGACCGGGCCGGTCGGCCGGTCGCGGACGGCGAGCCGGGGCTGTTGGCCGTGCGCGGGCCGGTGGGCTGCCGCTACCTGGCCGATGCCCGGCAGGCGGAGTACGTACGGGACGGCTGGAACCTGACCGGCGACACCTACGTGCGCGATCCGGACGGCTACTTCCGCTACGTCGCCCGGGCCGACGACATGATCGTCTCCGCCGGCTACAACATCGCGGGCCCGGAGGTGGAGGAGGCCCTGCTGCGCCACCCGGACGTGGTGGAGGCGGCGGTGGTGGGCCGCCCGGACGAGCGACGCGGGCAGGTCGTCGTGGCGTACACCGTCCCCCGCGAGGGAGCGGTCCTGACGGAGGAGGCGCTGCGCACCTTCATGCGGGCGGAACTGGCCCCGCACAAGTGCCCGCGCTCCTTCGTCTTCCTGCCGGCGCTCCCGCGGACCGCCACGGGCAAGCTCCAGCGCTTCCGACTGCGCGATCAAGGAGCGGGGCCGGCCGGTCCGAGCGCCTAGAGTGAAGCCGTGGTCGAGCAGCACACTCCGCGATCCCTGATCGTCACGTTCTACGGAGCCTACGGGCGGGCCTTCGAGGGCCCGGTCCCGGTGTCCGCGCTGGTGCGCCTGCTGGGCGCGGCCGGGGTCGACGCCCCGTCGGTCCGCTCGTCGGTGTCCCGGCTGAAGCGGCGCGGCTTCCTGCTGCCCGCACGCGCCGCGGACGGCGCGGCGGCGTACGAGCTCTCCGGCGAGGCGCGCCGGCTCCTGGACGACGGCGACCGCCGCATCTACGGCGGCCCGCAGTCGTCGGACGAGTGGCTGGTGGCGGTGTTCTCCGTGCCCGAGCAGGAGCGGGCCAAGCGGCACCTGCTGCGCTCCCGGCTGGCCGGCCTCGGCTTCGGCGCGGTGGCGCCGGGGGTGTGGATCGCCCCGGCCCGCCTCGCGGAGGAGACCGCGCACACGCTGGAGCGGCTGCACCTGACGCCGTACGTGGAGCTGTTCCGCGGCAGCCATCTCGGCTTCGCGCCGGGCGCCGAGGCGGTGGCCCGCTGGTGGGACTTGGCCGCGCTGGCCAAGCAGCACGAGGAGTTCCTCGATCTGCACGAGCCGGCCCTGCGCGCCCTCCAGTCGGGCCCCATGCCGACGCCGGAGGAGGCCTACCGCGGCTACCTTCTCGCGCTGGACAGCTGGCGCCGCCTGCCCTACGCCGATCCGGGCCTGCCGCGCGAGCTGCTCCCGGCGGGCTGGCCGGGCGACCGGTCCGCGGCCGTCTTCGCCGAACTCCACGCCCGGCTGCGGGACATCGGGGCGGAGTTCGTGGAACTGTAGCGGTACCCCGGCCCCTGCGGGGTTGCCCGGTGGCTGTGCCTTTCGGCCTGCCCGCCTGGGCGGGGGTGTTGTGCCCGGCCGTGCCTCGTGGGGAGTGGGGGCGTGCAGGGAGGTCCCCGCAGGACGAGCGCGCAACCGTGGCCGTACTGCTGGACCGCGGCCGTACGGCGCGAGCCGAGGAGACCTCCCGGAGGGACCCCACGGTGTACCCGTCGCTGCGGCCCCCGGTCGGGTGGACCGGCCCGTCGGGCTCGGCCGTCGGCCGGTGCTCGGTCCCGGTGGCTGCAGCCTTGCCGACGGGAAGGGGGCGGCCCGAAATGACGGTGCGGGTGGTGGCTCCGCCGCGGCAGGATGAGCCATGACCTGGACCTTCACTTCCGACCTGGCCGCCTACCGGGCCGCGGCGGGCCCGGCCGTGGCCGCGCGGCCCGTTCCCAACACCCTGCTGCTGAGCGTCGCCGACGCACTGGAGCGGCGCGGGCTGCACGCCTTCGGGCCCGCGGCCCCCGTCTTCGGCTGGTGGACCGGGCCCGACGGCGCCGTCGCCGGCGCACTGGTGTGCACCCCGCCGCACCCGCTGCAGCTCGGCGCACTGCCCGGGGAAGCGGTCGGCGCGCTGGCCCGCGCGCTCACCACCGAGCCGCTGCTGGCCGGGCTCGGGGGGATCAACGCCCGCCGCCCGGACGCGGAGGCGCTGGCCCTGGCCTGGGGTCGGCCCACGGTCGTCGCCGAGGAGCACCGGCTGTACCGGCTGGCCGCACTGGTCGCCCCGCAGCCCGCCCCCGCCGGCCGGGCGCGGGCCGCCACCGAGGCCGACCTGCCGCTGCTGGTCGGCTGGCTGGAGGCGTTCCACACGGAGGTGGAGATCCCGGCCGGCCCCTCGGAGGCCCAGGTGCGCGACCGGCTCTCGTACGGGGGTTTCCTGGTGTGGGAGGACGGCGGCGTCCCCGTCTCACTGGCCGCCTTCTCCCGTCCGATCGGGTCCGCCTCCCGCATCGGGCCCGTCTACACTCCGCCCGGGTTCCGGGGCCGCGGGTACGCCGCCGCGGTCACGCACGCGGCGAGCGAGGCGGCGTACGCGGCCGGCGCCGCGGAGGTCGTCCTCTTCACCGACCTGGCCAACCCGACGAGCAACCGCGTCTACCTGCGGCTGGGCTACCGGCCGGTGGAGGACCGGGCCCGGATCGTCCCCGCCTGAACGGTCCGTGGCGGGAGTATCAGCCGCGGCCCGTCGGGGGTTTGCGGCTGCCGGCGCGGTAGGGGGTGGGCCAGGGGGCTGCCGGGCCCTCGTAGGACTGGTCGGCGGCCGCGTGCAGGGTCCAGTGGGGGTCGTAGAGGTGGGGGCGGCCGAGGGCGCACAGGTCCGCCCGGCCGGCCAGCAGCAGGGAGTTGACGTCGTCCCAGGAGGAGATGGCACCGACGGCGATGACGGGGACGCCGAGCGCGTTGCGGATCCGGTCCGCGTACGGGGTCTGGTACGAGCGCCCGTACTCGGGGGCCTCGTCCGCGACGACCTGGCCGGTGGAGACGTCGATGGCGTCGGCGCCGCGGGCGGCGAACGCGGCGGCGATCTCCACCGCCTCCTCGGGCGAGGTGCCGCCCGGTGCCCAGTCGGTGGCCGACAGGCGCACGGTCATGGGCCGGTCCTCGGGCCAGACCGCGCGGACGGCGTCGAAGACCTCCAGCGGGAAGCGCAGGCGGTTCTCCAGGGAGCCTCCGTAGGCGTCGCCGCGGTGGTTGGTCAGCGGCGAGAGGAAGCCGGAGAGCAGGTAGCCGTGGGCGCAGTGCAGTTCGAGCAGGTCGAAGCCGCTGTCGGCGGCGCGTACGGCGGCCGCTGCGAAGTCGGAGCGCAGTGCGGCCAGGTCCGCACGCTCCAGGGCACGCGGGAACGCGGAGACGCCCGGCCGGTAGGGCAGGGCCGAGGCGGCCACCAGCGGCCAGTTGCCGTGCGGGAGGGGGTCGTCCATGCCCTCCCACATGACCTTGGTCGAGCCCTTGCGGCCGGCGTGGCCGAGCTGGACCCCGAGGGCTGCGCCGGGTGCCGAGGTGTGGACGAAGTCGGCGATGCGCCGCCAGGCGTCGGCCTGCTCCTGGGTGTAGAGGCCCGCGCAGCCGGGGGTGATGCGGCCCTCTGCGCTGACGCAGACCATTTCGGTCATCACCAGGCCGGCTCCGCCGAGGGCCCGTGCGCCGAGGTGGACGAGGTGGAAGTCGCCGGGCAGGCCTTCTTCGGCCGAGTACATGTCCATGGGCGAGACGACGACCCGGTTGCGCAGGGTCAGGCCGCGCAGGGTGAGCGGGGTGAACATGGGCGGGGTGGCCTCGTCCGGGCAGCCGAAGTCCCGTTCGACGGCGCGGGTGAACCGCTCGTCGCGCAGCCGCAGGTTGTCGTGCGTGACGCGGCGGCTGCGGGTGAGGAGGTTGAAGGCGAACTGGCGGGCGGGCTGGTCGACGTATCCGGCGAGCTCCTCGAACCAGCGGCTGCTGGCGGCCGCGGCCCGCTGGGTGCTGGCGACGGCGGGCCGGCGGGCCGCCTCGTACGCGGCGAGGGCGGCCGGTACGTCCCCTTCGGCGCCGTCCACCGCTTCGGCGAGGGCGAGGGCGTCCTCGACCGCGAGTTTGGTGCCGGAGCCGATGGAGAAGTGGGCGGTGTGCGCGGCGTCGCCGACGAGCGCCACGTTGCCGTGGGACCAGTGCTCGTTGACGACGGTGCGGAACTGCGTCCAGGCGGAGCGGTTGCCGTGCAGCGGCCGGCCGCGCAGGGCCTCGCTGAAGATCTTGGCGCAGCGGGCCGCCGATTCGTCCTCGTCGCAGAGGTCGAGACCGGCAGCCCGCCAGACCTCCTCGCGCATCTCCACGATGACGGTGGAGGCGTCGGCCGCGTAGGGGTAGGCGTGCAGTTGCATGACGCCGTGCTCGGTCTCCGCGATCTCGAAGCGGAAGGCCTCGAAGGCGAAGTCGGCGGCGAGCCAGATGTAGCGGCAGCGGCCCGCGGTGAGGGTGGGCCGGTAGTGCTCGGCGTCGGCCTCGCGGATCGCGCTGTGCACGCCGTCCGCCGCGACCACCAGGTCGTGGGAGGCGCGCAGGTCGGCGACGTCCGGGGCCTCGGTGCGGAAGCGGAGCCGGACGCCGAGTCCGGCGCAGCGCTCGTGCAGGACCTCCAGCAGCCGGCGTCGCCCGATGGCGGCGAAGCCGTGGCCGCCGGAGGTCAGCAGCCGTCCCCGGTGCACGACGTCGACGTCGTCCCAGCGTACGAACTCCGCGCTCAGGGCGGCGTGGACGACGGTGTCCGCGCGTTCGATGCCGCCGAGGGTCTCGTCGGAGAGCACGACGCCGAAGCCGAAGGTGTCGTTGGGGGCGTTGCGTTCCCACACCTCCACGGCGTGGCCCCGGCGGGCCAGCAGTGCGGCGGCGTACAGCCCTCCCGGTCCGCCTCCGACGACGGCGACCCGCAATGCGCTGCCGAGGGGCATGGCGCTACCTGCCCTTCCACTCCGGCGGCCGCTTCCCGGTGAAGGCCGCGTGGAACTCCGCGTAGTCCTGGCCGTTCATGAGCAGGGCCTGGGTGGCCGCGTCCAGCTCGACGGACGCCGCGAGCGGCATGTCGAGTTCGGCGGTGAGCAGCGCCTTGGTCTGCGCGTGGGCGAGGGAGGGGCCCGCGGCCAGGCGGGCGGCGAGTTCGCCGGCCCGTACATGGGCCTTGCCCTCCTCGGTGAGCTCGCTGAGCAGCCCGATCCGCTCGGCCTCGGGTGCCTGGACGGGCTCGCCGAGCATCAGCAGGCGGGTGGCGTGGCCGAGGCCGACGACGCGGGGCAGCAGGTAGGCGGCGCCCATGTCGCCGCCGGAGAGGCCGACGCGGGTGAAGAGGAAGGCGAAGCGTGCGGTGGGGTCGGCGATCCGGAAGTCGGCGGCGAGCGCGAGGACGGCGCCGGCTCCGGCGGCCACCCCGTGCACGGCGGCGATCACCGGGAAGGGGCATTCGCGGATCGCGCGGACGACCTGCCCGGTCATCCGGTTGAAGTCCAGGAGCTGGGCGGTGTCCATGGCGAGGGTGGCGCCGATGATCTCGTCGACGTCTCCGCCGGAGCAGAAGCCGCGGCCCTCGCCGCCCAGGACGAGGGCGCGCACGGAACGCTCGCGGGACAGTTCGGCGAGGAGATCGCGCAGGTCGGCGTAGGCGCCGAAGGTGAGCGCGTTGATCTTCTCGGGGCGGTCGAAGGTGACGGTGGCGACGCCGTCCTGCCGGGTGACCCGGAGATGGTGCCACCGTTCGGTCGCTGGTGTGGAACCGGTGAAGGGGCTCACAGGACCGACGTTATCACCAGATCGTGACTACCGTCAGAGAAACGCGAGAGACGGGACCTCGGTCCCCCCGTACCGACTGCGGGGTGCCCTACGGGATCGAATTTCGACTCCGTATCGTTGAAAGAGGCAGTTCCCCCCCATGCCCGGACATCCCATGCCCCTCACGCACCCCCGGCGCGAGCCGGCCGGCACGGACCCCGCGCGCGAGTCCCCGGCCCGGCCCCCCGACGCGATGCGGCCCATCACGGAGAGGAAGATCCCGCAGTGCCCGAAAACCCCGCCTGGCGGATCACCCTGCCCCACTCGGCGGCCGCAGTACCCCTCGCCCGCGCCCTCGTCCGCACGGCGCTGGCCGATGCCGACGCGCCCGCCGACAGCGACACGGCGGAGCTGCTGACCGCGGAACTGGTCGCCAACGCCGTCGAGCACACCCCCGCCTGCGACCCCATCGAGCTCGTCGTGGAGCTCCTGGCGAACGGCTGCCAGGTCGAGGTCCACGACGGCGACCCGCAGCCGCTCGGCGAGCTGGCGGCCGGCCCGGACGACGCCCACCCCGACCCCTGGCAGGAGCACGGACGCGGCCTGCTGCTCATCCGGACGCTGAGCTCCACCTGCGGCCACCGCCGCACGCCGCACGGCAAGGCGGTCTGGTTCACCCTGCCCTCGCGGCGGCTCCTGCCGGCCGACGCCTGAAGCCCGGCCCCTCGTACGGCTACGCGTCGGCGGGGCCGGGACGGCCGAGCGTGGCGACGAGCACGGCCTTGATGGTGTGCAGCCGGTTCTCGGCCTCGTCGAAGACGACGGAGTGCTCCGACTCGAACACCTCGTCCGTCACCTCCAGCGAGTCGAGGCCGTGCCGGTCGTGGATCTCCCGGGCCACCTTGGTGCCCAGGTCGTGGAAGGCCGGCAGGCAGTGCATGAACTTCACGTCCGGGTTCCCGGTGGCCCGCAGCACGTCCATGGTGACGGCGTACGGCGACAGCGCCGCGATCCGCTCGTCCCAGATCTCCTTGGGCTCCCCCATGGACACCCATACGTCGGTGACCACGAAGTCGGCCTGGGCGACCCCCTCGGCGACCTCCTCGGTCAGGGTGATGCGCGCGCCGCTGTCCGCCGCGAGCCTGCGCGCCTCGGCCACCACGTGCTCGGCGGGCCAGTAGCTCCTGGGCGCGACGATCCGTACGTCCATGCCCAGCAGGGCGCCGGTCACGAGGTAGGAGTTGC
Organism: Streptomyces sp. A0592; assembly: GCF_004795115.1. Lineage (NCBI taxonomy): Bacteria > Bacillati > Actinomycetota > Actinomycetes > Kitasatosporales > Streptomycetaceae > Streptomyces > Streptomyces sp. A0592. Next base: position 232,875 of record NZ_SSBM01000004.1, on the reverse strand, counting down.
CCATGTTGAAGCGGGCGTCACCGAGGTACGCGAAGGCGATCCGGTGCAGCGGCTCGGCGCTGTGCTCGGTCATCGTGAGGACGTCGGCCAGCATCTGGGTGGGGTGCCAGTCGTCGGTCAGGCCGTTGAAGACCGGCACGCCGGAGTGCGCGGCGAGCTCCTCGACGGCCTCCTGGCTGTCACCCCGGTACTCGATCCCGTCGAACATCCGGCCCAGCACGCGGGCGGTGTCCCGGACCGACTCCTTGTGGCCCATCTGGGAGCCGGCCGGGTCGAGATAGACGGTGTGGGCACCCTGGTCCGCTGCGGCGACCTCGAAGGCGCAGCGGGTGCGCGTCGAGGTCTTCTCGAAGATCAGCGCGATGTTCCTGCCCCGGAGCAGACGCTGCTCGACCCCGGCCTTCTTGGCCGCCTTCAGGTCGGCGGCGAGCTCGACCAGGCCGCGGAACTCGGCGGCCGTGAAGTCCAGCTCCTTGAGAAAACTGCGGCCTTTGAGGTCGGGGGCCATGGGGTCGCTCCAGCGTCACGGTGACAGGGGATGCTGGAAGTCTATACGACACTCTGCATTGATATACAGAGTGGCGGTGTGACGTCTCCCGGTCCGGCCGCGGGCCTGCCTGCTCAGACGGCGTCCCGCTCCACCGGGCAGCTCATACAGCGCGGGCCGCCCCGGCCCCGCCCCAGCTCGCTGCCCGGGATCTCGATCACCTCGAGGCCCTGCTTGCGCAGGTGCGTATTGGTGGTCACGTTCCGCTCGTAGGCGACGACCACCCCCGGCTCGACGGCGAGCACGTTGCACCCGTCGTCCCACTGCTCGCGCTGCGCCGAGTGCACGTCCTGGGTGGCGGTCAGCACCCGGATCGAGTCGAGCGAGAGTGCCGCGGCGATGGCCCGGTGCATGTGCTCGGCGGGATGGTCGGTCACCTTCAGCTCGTTGCCCCCGTCACCCGGCTCGATCGTGTAGGAGGGGAGCATGCCGAGCCCCGCGTACTGAGTGAACGTATCTCCGTCGACCATCGTCATCACCGTGTCCAGGTGCATGAAGGCCCGGTGCTTCGGCATGTCGAGGGCCACGATGGACGTCGCCGACCCGGCGGCGAACAGGCCCCGCGCCAGCATCTCCACCGCCTGCGGCGTGGTCCGCTCGCTCATCCCGATCAGCACCGCGCCGTTGCCGATGACCAGGACGTCCCCTCCCTCGATCGTCGAGGGGTAGTCCGCCTGCCCCTGCGACCAGTAGTGGAAGGCGCCGGACGTGGTGAAGAGCGGGTGGTGTCGGTAGATCGCCTCGAAGTGGACGGTCTCGCGCTGCCGGGCGGGCCAGCGCATCGCGTTGATCGACACCCCGTCGTAGATCCAGGCGGAGGTGTCGCGGGTGAAGAGGTGGTTGGGCAGCGGCCCCAGCAGGAAGTCGTCCAGGTCCAGGGCGTGGAAGCGCACGGACACCGGCTCGGTGTGCCGCTCCAGGAACTCCCGCTTGGTCATCCCGCCGACCAGCGCCTCGGCCAGCTCCGCCGAGGCCAGGCCGTCGAAGGCCGACCGCAGGTGGTCGGTGGCGAGCGGGCCGTATTCCTTCTCGTCGAACACCCGGTCCAGTACGAGGCGCCTGGCCTCCGGGATCCCCAGGACCTCGCACAGCAGGTCCCCGAAGAGGTGGACCTCCACGCCCCGGTCCCGCAGCACGTCCGCGAAGCCGTCGTGCTCCTGACGGGCCCTGCGCACCCACAGCACGTCGTCGAAGAGGAGCGCGTCCTTGTTGCCGGGTGTGAGCCGCTTCAGCTCCAGGTCGGGCCGGTGGAGGATGACGCGGCGAAGCCGCCCGGTCTCGGAGTCGACATGGAATCCCATGCCGTACACGTTCGCAGACCGGGCGGCCTTTTGAGGTGGCGTCGGCTCAGCGGGGCAGGGCCACACCGAGAAGTGCTTCCGGCGCTCCCGTGATCTCCGGCGTGAGCAGGCCCAGCTTGGGCGTGGTCAGGTTCGGCAGCCCGGAGTTGGACGCGTCCGGCATCGTGAGCGGGGAGCCGAGGACCGCGCCCGGGGTACGGGTGCGCACAGTGGTGGACGGCGACTCCAGGGATCCCTGGCCGTCCGTCTCCGGCTTGCCCGCCAGGTTCGGCAGGGGGGAGGTGACCAGGGTCTCGCCGAGCTCGGCGGCGATCGGGACCGCCGGGAGCAGCGGCGTGGGCAGCATGTCCCCCTTGTGCATGCGGGGAGCCTCGGGCGCTCCGACGACCGGCAGCGGCACCGCGGTGGCGATCCGCGGGACGTCCAGGCCCGTCGTGGTCTCCACACCTTCGAGCGGCACACCCACCGGCACCCCGTCTGCCACGGCCGGGGTGGCCACGCCGGCCGCGGCCATACAGGTCAAGAGCGCCGCAATGCTTCCGCGCGCGGTCATCTTCATAGGTGATGTTCCGTCCTTCCAGGGTCACGGTCGTTCCGCTGCTCTGGATGAACGATCCCGCCGGTGGGTTTCCCGGAGTTCTCCGCGAAAGTTCCCCCATACGACCTAATTCGAGGCCGTACGGGGGCTCCGCCTTTACGCCGCGGCCGTCTCTGCGACAGCCGTCGTGGCCGTCACAGCCGCGGGTCGACCGGCTCGGACTCCAGCGCGAGGACCGCGAAGACCGGCTCGTGGACCCGCCACAGCGGCTCGTCGGCCGCCAGCCGGTCCAGCGCCTCCAGTCCGAGCGCGTACTCCCGCAGCGCGAGCGAGCGCTTGTGCCCGAGGAATCGCTCCCGCAGGCGCTCCAGCTGCTCCGGACGCGTGTACTCCGGGCCGTAGATGATGCGCAGGTACTCCCGTCCGCGCACCTTCACCCCGGGCTGGACCAGCCGGCCCTTGCCGTCCCGGGCGTAGGCCCGGAGCGGCTTGACGACCATGCCCTCGCCGCCGGCCGCCGTCAGCTCCAGCCACCAGTCGGTGCCCGCCCGTACGGAGTCCTCGTCCCCGGTGTCCACCAGGATCCGCCCGGTGCGGCGCAGCAGGCCGGTGCCGCCCGGGGTGCCCGGGTCGTCGGCCTCGACCAGCCGGTCCAGCCAGGCCAGCTGCTGGTCGTGGGGGACGGCTGCCAGCGACCTCCCGGCCGCGGCCAGCAGCTGGAACGGCGCGAACCGTACGCCCTCCAGCCCGTCGGTGCTCCAGCAGTAGCGGCGGTAGGCCTCGGTGAAGGCCGCCGCGTCGGCGGCCCGGCCGCGCTGGCGCTCCAGCAGGGCGCCGGTGTCGACGCCGCGGGCGGTCGCCGCCTCCAGGGCGCCGACGGCATCCGGGAAGACGGCGCGCGAGGCGGCGCCCACGGCCGCGTACTGGTTGCGCAGCAGGCCGCCCGACTTCAGCGACCAGGGCAGGAGTTCCCCGTCGAGCAGCACCCAGTCCGTGCCCAGCTCCTCCCAGAGCCCGGCGCCGGTGACCGCCGCGCGCAGCCGCGCCAGTACCTCCTCGGTGACCTCGGCGTCGCGGAAGAAGGGCCGTCCGGTGCGCGTGTAGACGGAACCGGTCGGACCGTCCACGCCGAACCGCTCGCGGGCGGCGTCGGCGTCCTTGCAGACCAGGACGGTGGCGCGGGAGCCCATGTGCTTCTCCTCGCACACCACCCGGTCGATGCCGTCCTTGCGGTACTGGGCGAAGGCCTCGGCCGGGTGCTCCAGGTAGCCGTCCTCGCGGGAGGTCGCGGTCGGCGCCATGGTCGGCGGCAGGTACGGGACCAGCCGCGGGTCGACGGCGAAACGGCTCATGACCTCCAGGGCCGCGGCCGCGTTCTCCTCGCGGACGCCCACGTTGCCCAGGTGCCTGGTCTCCACGACCCGGCGCCCGTGCACGTCGGCCAGGTCCAGCGGGCGCCCGTCCTGCCCGCCCGGCGCCTCGGTGACGAGCGGCTTGACCGGCTCGTACCAGACCTTCTCGGCCGGTATGTCGACGAGTTCGCGCTCGGGCCAGCGCAGGGCGGTCATGCGGCCGCCGAAGACGGCGCCGGTGTCGAGGCAGATCGTGTTGTTGATCCAGGTGGTGTCCGGGACGGGGGTGTGGCCGTAGACCACGACGGCCTTGCCGCGGTAGTCCTCGGCCCACGGGTAGCGCACGGGCAGGCCGAACTCGTCGGTCTCGCCGGTGGTCTCCCCGTACAGGGCGTGCGAGCGGACCCGGCCGGAGGTGCGGCCGTGGTACTTCTCGGGCAGGCCGGCGTGGCAGACCACCAGCTTCCCGCCGTCGAGGACGTAGTGGCTGACGAGGCCGCGGATGAACTCCCGCACCTCCTCGACGAACTCCTGCGGCTCGTGGGAGAGCTGCTCGATCGTCTCGGCGAGGCCGTGGGTCTGCTGGACCTTGGAGCCCTTGAGGTAGCGGCCGAGCTTGTTCTCGTGGTTCCCGGGCACGCACAGGGCGTTGCCGGACTTGACCATGCCCATCACGCGGCGCAGGACGCCCGGGCTGTCGGGGCCGCGGTCGACGAGGTCGCCGACGAAGACGGCCGTGCGGCCCTCGGGGTGGACGCCGTCCTCGTAGCCGAGCTTGCCGAGCAGGGTCTCCAGCTCGGAGGAACAGCCGTGGATGTCACCGACGATGTCGAAGGGGCCGGTGAGGTGGGTGAGGTCGTTGAACCGCTTCTCCAGGACGACCTCGGCGGCCTCGGCCTCCTCGACGGAGCGCAGCACGTGCACCTTGCGGAAGCCCTCGCGCTCCAGGCCGCGCAGGGAGCGGCGCAGGTCGCGGCGGTGCCGCTGGATGACCGCGCGGGGCAGGCCGGCCCGCTCGGGGCGGGCCGCGTTGCGCTCGGCGCAGACCTGTTCGGGCATGTCCAGGACGATGGCGATGGGCAGGACGTCGTGCTCGCGGGCGAGCGCGACGAGCTGCCGGCGGGCGTCGGCCTGCACGCTGGTCGCGTCGACGACGGTCAGGCGGCCTGCGGCGAGGCGCTTGCCGGCGATGTAGTGCAGGACGTCGAAGGCGTCCCGGCTCACGCTCTGGTCGTTCTCGTCGTCGCAGACCAGGCCCCGGCAGTAGTCGGAGGAGATGACCTCGGTGGGCTTGAAGTGCTTGCGGGCGAAGGTGGACTTGCCCGATCCGGTGGCCCCGATCAGGACGACGAGGGACAGGTCGGTGACGGGAAGTGTGCGCCTGGTCTCGGTGGTCATGCTGCCTCGCCCTCCTTCGGGGAGTCGGTGGTGGTGGCGGTTCCGGTGGCCTCGGTGTCGGTGTCGGTTTCGGTGGCGGTGTCGCTGACCGCCCCCTGAGTGAAGACGGCCATCTGCGTCGGCGGCCCGACCTCGGGGTCGTCGTCACCCACGGGGACGTACGCGACCGTGTAGCCGAAGCGCTCCGCGACCCGGCCGGCCCAGGCGCGGAACTCCTCGCGGGTCCACTCGAAGCGGTGGTCGCCGTGCCGGACGTGGCCGGCCGGCAGGGTCTCCCAGCGGACGTTGTACTCGACGTTCGGGGTGGTCACGAGGACCGTGCGGGGACGGGCCGAGCCGAACACCGCGTACTCCAGCGCGGGCAGCCGCTCCAGGTCCAGGTGCTCGATGACCTCGCTCAGTACGGCCGCGTCGTAGCCGGCCAGCCGCTTGTCGGTGTAGGCGAGCGAGCCCTGGAGCAGCGTCACGCGCGACCTCTGCCGCTCGCCCATCCGCTCCAGCCGCAGCCGCCGGGCCGCGACGGTCAGGGCGCGCACGGAGACGTCCATGCCGACGATCTCCGTATACGCGGGGTCCCCCAGCAGCGCCTGCACCAACTGGCCCTGTCCGCAGCCGAGGTCCAGCACGCGCTGGGCTCCGGCGGCGCGCAGGGCGGTGAGGATCGCGTCACGTCGCTGCACGGCGAGCGGCACGGGCCGCTCCTGCGTGTCGCGCGTCTCGTCGACGGCGTTGTCGATCTCCTCGACCTCGCTGCCGTCGGACTCGGCCAAGCGCACCAGTTCCAGGCGCTCCACGGCCTCCTGGGTCAGCCGCTTGTGGCGGGCCAGGTAGCGGGAGCTGATCAGCGCGTGCTCGGGGTGCGCGGCGAGCCAGCCGTCTCCGGCGCGCAGCAGCTTGTCGACCTCGTCGGCCGCGATCCAGTAGTGCTTGGCGTCGTCGAGGACCGGCAGGAGCACGTAGAGCTGGCGCAGGGCGTCGGCGAGGCGCAGCTCGCCCTCCAGCACGAGGCGTACGTAGCGGGAGTCCCCCCACGCGGGGAACTGCTCGTCGAGCGGTACGGCCTCGGCCTGTACGAGGTCCCAGCCGAGCGGGTCGAACAGCCGGTGCACCATCGCGGCGCCGCCGCGTGCGGGGAGCACGGGGATCTCGACGCGCAGCGGGCGCGCCTGTTCCGGAAGCTCCGGGCGCAGGACGCAACTCCCCTTGAGGGCGGTGCGGAACACCGCGCTGAGCGCGACGGCGAGCAGCGAGGAGGCGGCGTACGGCCGGTCGTTGACGTACTGCGCGAGCGCGGCGTCGGGCGCCCCGCCCCGGCCCTTGCCCTTCCCGCGCCGGACGAGCGCGACGGGGTCCACCTCCAACAGCAGGGCCGCCGTGCACCGCTGGGCCGTGGCCTCGGGGTAGAACACGTGGGCGGTGCCGTGGGACTGGTTCTCCACGCGCACCCGGTCCGGGTGCTTGTGCAGGAGAAAGCCCAGGTCAGTCGCCGGATTCTCGGCGGTCCCGGTGGTGGTGATCGTAAGGAACATGCGGTTCAGCATGACGGCCGGATCATCCTCGGGCCAACGGATTTCGAGCGAAAACAAGTACGATCTTCAACCTTCTGGGTAGGCTCGCGCGCCCCGCACCGAGTTCGGCCACCAGGAGCGCCATGTACCCGCCCCCGCACGCCTACGCCCCCGCCCCGATGCCCGCGCCCAGGCCGCCGCGCCGCTGGTGGCAGCACCCCGCCCTGATCATCACGGCGCTCGTCGTCCTTCCGCCCGCGGGGATCGCGCTCGCCTGGACGAGCCAGTGGGAGCGGACGCAGAAGGTCCTCGCCACCGTGCTGTCCGGCGTCTGGTTCCTGATACCGCTGCTGTCGGACTCGCCGGAGAAGCCGGAGACCGACGCAAGACCCCGGGCGGCGGCATCTCCCACGCCCGTCCCGACCGCGACCGCGACCGCGACCCCCGCGCCCACCCCCAGCGCCGAGCCGCTGATGCCCGAGATCACCGGTCAGCCCTTCGGGCAGGCGGAGCGCATGGTGGAAAACCTGATCGACGGCGAACTGAAGGCGCAGAGCGCCTACTCCGACGTCCCCCTCCCCGCCGACCCCGGCACCTGGCAGGTCTGCTTCCAGGACCTGAAGGCCGGTACCGGACTCGCACCGCAGTACGCCTCGCCGACGGCCCACCTCGCGGCTCCCGGTACCGCCTGCCCCGCTGCCCCGGGCACGGAGCTGCACCCGAAGCCGGCCGCCCCGGCCCCCGCCCCCACGACCGCTCCGGCGGCAGCTCCGGAGCCCGACACCGATGACACGGGCGGCGGCGCGAACGTCTCGTACAACAACTGCGCTGCCGTGAGGGCCGCGGGCGCGGCCCCCATCCGCCGCGGCGACCCCGGCTACGGCCGCCACCTCGACCGCGACGGCGACGGCGTCGCCTGCGAACGCTAGTGCTGTGACCGGGGGCGGGAGGAGACGCGGGGCATGGCGACGATGGCCGGGTTGCAGTCCCCGAAGACCACGCGCCGTCCTCCGGCCCCCGACTCGACCAGGATGATCCCGGTCGGGGGCAGTGCCTGCAGTTGCGCCGGAGTCGATGGCATCGGTGAGCCGGGCGACCTCGCGGGGCGTCGAGGCGGCGGGCGACGGTACGGATCAGGGTGGCGTCGATGGTGACGAGGTCGGTGTCGGTGCCCGGCGGCCGCATGGTGGCGAGCGCCGCGGCGAGCGAGTCCGCGAGGCCCTCGGGCGGCCCGCTCCTCGGGGTCCTGGGGCTGTCCCGGCTGGCCGAGAGCGCCTTGGGCGTCCTGGGGGCCGGGGCCGGGGCCGCTCGGATCAGCGTCCCGGCCTTCGAGCCCGGTTGCGTTTTCGGCAGCACTCATCACGACCCCCCGTCCGATGTCGGAGCATCGTGCCCACCCTGGTGGCACCTGTCAGCTCAAGCGCCTGGAGGGAAGCCGGGCCGGAACTGCACGAAGAATGACTGGACTTGACGGTTCATCACATGATCGATTCGCCGGGCCGGCCGGTCTCGCGGGCCAGTTCCGCGATGCGGGTGGGGCCGATGCGGCAGCAGCCGCCGACGAGGCGGGCTCCGGTACGCCGCCAGGCGGCCGTCGGCCAGGGGGGCTCGGCCCCGGGTGCCCGCCAGGTGCCGGTGGCCGCCTCCCAGACGGAGCCGTCGTTGGGGTAGGCCAGCAGGGGTTTGGCGGTGACGGTGGCCGCCGCCTCCAGGGCCGGGAGGACTTCCGCGGGGTCGCAGCAGTTGACCCCGAGGGCAATGACCTGCGGGGCCTGCGCGGCGAGCGCGAAGGCTTCGGGCAGGGGGTGTCCCGACCGGGTGCGGCCTCCGGCCACGGTGTAGCCGACCCAGGCGGGGGCGTTCGTCTCCGCGAGGACGGTGAGCACGGCCTCGGCCTCGTCCGGGTCGGGGAGGGTTTCCACGGCCAGTACGTCGGGGCCCGCGGCGAGCAGGGCCTCGATGCGGGGGCGGTGGAACGCGGCGAGCTCGCGCACGCCCAGGCCGTACCGGCCGCGGTACTCGGAGCCGTCCGCGAGCACCGCTCCGTACGGGCCGACGGAGGCGGCGACCCACACCTCGTGGTCGGCGGCCTCGGCCGCCCGGGCGGCGAGCGCGACGCTGCGGTGCAGCAGGGCGGTGGTCGCGTCGCGGTCGCGGCCCCGGGCGGCGAAGGCCCCGTAGCCGACCTGGTAGCTGGCGGTGATCAGGACCTCGGCGCCGGCCTGCGCGTACGCCGTGTGGGCGGCCTCGACCTGGACCGGCCGCTCGTCGAGCACCCGGCCGGTCCAGAGGCCTCCGGTCAGGTCGCAGCCCTGGGCGGCGAGCTGGTTGCTGAGCCCGCCGTCCAGGACGACGGTCCGCCGGGCCAGGGCCTCGGCGAGCGGGCCGGTCGCGCGTGGCATCGCCTTCCCCTGCCGCTAGCGGAGCTGGGAGAGCACCTGGGCGGAGATCAGCTCCAGGTGGTCCAGGTCGTCGAGGTCGAGCAGCTGGAGGTAGACGCGGGAGGAGCCGACGGCGCCGTAGGCGCCGATCTTCTCGACGACCTCGTCCGGCGAGCCGGCCAGGCCGTTGGCCTTGAGCTCGTCCACGTCCCGGCCGATGGCGGCGGCCCGGCGGGCCACTTCGGCGTCGTCCTTGCCCACGCACACCACGAGGGCGTTGGAGTAGACGAGGTCGTCGGGCCCCCGGCCGGCCTGTTCGGCAGCCTCCCGGACCCGGCCGAACTGCCGCTCGCTGTCCGCGATCGACGCGAACGGCATGTTGAACTCGTCCGCGTACCGCGCGGCGAGCCGCGGGGTGCGCTTGGCGCCGTGGCCGCCGACGAGGACCGGGATCCTGGCCTGGACGGGCTTGGGCAGCGCGGGCGAGTTCTCCACGCGGTAGTGGTCGCCCGCGTAGTCGAAGGTGGCGCCGGGCGCGGTGGCCCACAGGCCGGTGACGATGGCCAGCTGCTCCTCCAGCCGGGACATCCGGTCCGCCGGGAAGGGGATCCCGTAGGCCTTGTGCTCCTCCTCGAACCAGCCCGCGCCCAGGCCCAGCTCGATGCGGCCGCCGGACATCTGGTCGACCTGGGCCACCTGGACGGCGAGGACGCCGGGCAGCCGGAAGGTGCCCGCCGTCATCAGGGTGCCGAGGCGGATCCGCCTGGTCTCCCGGGCCAGGCCCGCCAGGGTGATCCAGGCGTCGGTGGGGCCGGGCAGGCCGTCGGCGGCTCCCATCCTCAGGTAGTGGTCGGAGCGGAAGAACGCGTCGAAGCCCAGGTCCTCGGTGGCCTTGGCGACGCTCAGGAGGGTCTCGTAGCTCGCACCCTGCTGGGGCTCGGTGAAAATGCGAAGATCCATACCTCCCATCCTGCCCCTCCCGCCCCGCCGGGGTGAATCTTCGTCAACCGGACGTGTCGGGGCCCGGGGCCGCCAGTGACCAGCACGGACGGGGATCGTTTGCCCGGACGGAGCCGGACCGCCCGGCCCGCGTGCCGGCGGCTTCCCGCCGGTGCGTCCACCGCCCCCTTCCCCTCGGAAGGGCCAGGGCCCAGGAGGCCGCCATGTCCCACGAGGCCGTGCCGGAGACCCCCCGACAGACCGGCTGGACCGGACAGGCAGCACACGACACCGCACAGCCGGGGTCCGCCGCGGTGTCCGCCCCGGGCGGCGGCGCGCCGAAGGGGCTGCTGCAGCAGATGGAGGAGCTGATGGCCGCGCTGAACGCCGACCTCTCCCAACTCGACGCCGATCTCCAGTCCTCCGCGGACCGCACCGCCGAGAGCGAGCGCCCGTCCCACCGGCCCCGCTGACCGTGCGGGTCCCGTCGCGCACGGCGGGACCCGGCCCGTGCCGCTCTCCGTACCGCCCGGCCGCCCCGCACCGCACCGCCCTTACCGCCCGCCGCCCGTACCGGGCGGTGCCCGGCTCAGGCCACGCCCGAGGCGGAGCCCCTCTCGCGCACCACCATGCGGCGCAGGATCGCCCGTACCCGGTCGCTCGACTCGTCAGCCGCGTCGATCGACTCTATGCACTGCCAGTACAGGGCCTCGTCGTCCGTGCCGCAGGCCACCCCGACCAGGGCTATCCCCACTTCGCCCAGCAGCGCCTGGAGACCCAGCAGCGCCTGGCGGACATCCGCCACCACGCTCAGCTGTGCGGCTCGCGGCGGGTACTCGGGCGCGCTGCCCTCGCCGCGCAGGGCCGCCCGGTCCAGTACCCCGCATCCTCTGCCTCCCGCTTCCCCCAGTCCCCGTGCCTCCGATCTCAGCTCCGGCGGCCCGGTGACCGCCAGCCAGCTCCCGATCCCCTGTGCGAGCGCCTGGGCCTGCCAGGCCTCGCCCACGATGTCCCACTCAGCCCCACTCTGTGCCAGAGCGTGCCGGCCGGCCGCGATGAGCCGTACCGCATCCATATGCCGTCCCCCGTCCGCACGACACCCCGCCGTCCTCACCACTACCCAGAGTGAGGGCAACGGACCAGTAAAGCCAGGGGTATTCGGAAAATGTGGACAGAAACGTGATTGTGGAAGAGTCCATCACTCCGAAGAGTGACGATTCGGTGTCGGACCACCCGTTACGGGGAAGCGCAGTTCATTCCTCTCGATCTTCGCGGCGAGCGCATCCAGCACATCCACCCCGAGAACCTCACAGAACTGCAGCAGGTACGCGAGTACGTCGGCGACCTCATCGGCCACGCGGTGGGCGGATTCCGGCTTCTCCATGACCTTCGCCGACTGTTCCGGCGTCAGCCACTGGAAGACCTCGACCAGTTCGGCCGCCTCCACGCTCAGCGCCACCGCCAGGTTCTTCGGCGTGTGGTACGGCTCCCAGCCGCGCGCCGCCGCGAACTGCGCGAGCCTGCGCTGCAGCAGGTCCAGCCGTTCCTCGGGCCGCCGCTCGGACTGCCGGGGCTCCTGCGTCTCGTTCATGACGACAGGTCTACCACCGACACGCCCTCGAGGCGGCGGGCGGCGGCCGCGGTCCCCTCCCCCACGGCCGCCACCAGCCGGACGTGGCCGCGGCCGCAGGACAGCAGGGCCAGCCGCAGCAGCTCGCCGCCCTGCCCGCCGTCGAGGCCGCGGTCGAGGCCGTCGGCCAGTACGGTCAGCGCCTGCTGCGCGGAGAGCAGTTCGGCGGCCGGGTCCATGTCCAGCACACCCGGCCCGGTGAGCAGGACCAGTGCCAGCGCCAGGAAGCGGAGTTCGCCCGCGCCGAGCCGGGCCAGTTCCGTGGCGGGCCGGCCGGGTCCGCGGTCCAGGGCCGCGGTGACGGCCCCGCCGCCCTCGGCGGCCCGTACGTCCAGGCCGGCAACGGGGCCCGCACAGCCGGTACGGGCGGCCTCGGCCAGCAGCGCGTGGCGGGTCCCGCATTCGTGGCGGGTCCGGCGCAGTACGTCGGCCAGGTTGGCGCAGTCGCCCAGCAGCCGGCCCTCGCCCTGCGGGACGGGTGCGCGCATCAGGTCCGGGCGGGGGTCGCAGGCGAACACCGAGCGCAGGGCCACGATCACCTGCTCGGCGGCGGTCAGCACCTTCCGCTGGCCGGCGGTGGACCCTGCGACCCGCAGCGGGAGCAGCGCGGTGCCGAGGCGGTCGTCGGGCAGCGGGGCCCGGGTGACGCCGACGGCGCCGCCGGTCAGCCAGGAGGCCTGCACCGAGCGCCGGCCGGGGTCGCGCAGGGCGGTGGCGAACAGGACCTGCCCGTCCTGCGAGAGCCGTTCGCCGGCGATCCGCAGGGTGGGTTCGGCCTGGACGGCGAGGTCGAGCCGGACCGGTCCGGCAGGGCCGTCGACCGTGCAGCCCAGGCGGAATCCGCGCCGCCGCTGCGCGTCGGGGACGGCCCTTTCGGGGATGCGGGCGGCGGGGTCGGGGAAGGCCTCCTCGAGAGTGGCGCCCGCGCCCAGTCCGGCCAGGGCCTCGTAGGCGGCCAGGACCTGGGACTTGCCGCTGCCGCTCGGCCCGGCGAAGAGGGTGACGGGCCCGATCGGGAAGGCCGCGCCGCGGTGCCGCCCGAAGGCGGACAGCCGCAGTTCGGTGATCACCGGCCGCGCGTGCCGCTGCGCGGGCCGGGGCGGACGGCCGGACCCACGGTGCGCCGCCTGCGCGGGGACGACGGGGTCACCGCCCGTCGCCGCCGGTGCCGGAGGCGCGTAGGCCGGAGCCCGGTCCGCAGTGGCCGCCGAGACAGGGCCCGGCCGCTCGCCGGCCGCGGCTCCGCCCGCGGAAACGGCCGTCGGCACAGAAGGCTTTGCGGGGTCCGGGGCCGTGGGCGGCAAAGCCGCGGGACCGGTGGGCCCGGCGACCGGGGCGGCCGGGGTGCCGGAGGGCCTGTCGGCGGGTCCGGTCTCGGGGGAATCGGTACGGGCGTCGCCTAACGCGACGTCGGTGGCGTCCATGCGCCGGACGGTACGGGCCGCCGGGCCCCCCGCGGCCCCGGCGAACCGTTCCTTCGTACGAACCTTCCTACGATCGGGGGACGGCCGCGGCCGCGATCCCCTCGACCTCGGTCCCGACGGGCGCGAGCAGGAAGACGTTCCGGTCCACCCGGTGCATCCCGCTGCCCAGCCCGAAGACCACCCCGCTGCTGAAGTCGAGGATCCGCTTGGCCACTTCGCTGTCCGCGCCGGTGAGGTCGAGCAGTACCGGGATCTGCGCGATCAGGTACTCGGCCACCTCCCGCGCGTCCGCGAAGATCTGGACTCTGATCACCACGAAGCGCCGCTGCTCCGCCGCCGTCGCCCCGGGCGACTTGGGAATCGTGCGGTGGTCCACCCGGGAGGGCCATTCGTTGCGACTGCGCAGGGGTACCACCTGCGCGAGCCCCTCCCACTGTTCGTCGGTGACGTCGTACCTGCTCACCGGGCCGCCTCGGCCGCGCGCTTCATGTGCATCCCCCCATCCTCTCGTGTTTCACCCGTTCAGCCCAACAACGACACGAACCGTGCCGGGTACTCTCTGGAGCCAGGATGAGTTAGGTTAGGCATACCTAACCCACACGGACGATGGAGAGATCCGCATGCGCCTGTTCGGTGACCCCGCAACCTCGGCCGCCCTGCCCACCGCCGCCGAGCGGATCCGGTCGATCCTGGCCGCCGCCCACTCCATGACGGTGATCACCGACGGCCTGCGCTCCGAAGTCCGCCACCTCGACGGCGGCGACCCCATGGGCCGGCTGCACCTGCACCCCGCCGAGCCCGGCGGCCACGCCGAGCACCGGCCCGCGATCCGGCTGGAGTTCACCGACGTCGCGCCCACCCCCGTACGGGACCGGGTGCGTGCCCGCGTCACCGTGCTGGGCCGGCTGCTCACCCCCTACTCGGACCTGTCCGCCGAGTCCGGCGCCGAGTCCACCTGCATGGAGTTCGAGCGGGCCGAGCTCGAAACGGCCGAGGGCATCGCGTACGTCGGCCTGGAGGAGCTGGACGAGGCCGGCCCCGACCCGCTCGCCGCCTACGAGGCCGGCATGCTCACGCACCTCCTCGACGACCATCACGAACTCGTCACGCTGCTGCTGCGCCTGGTCCAGCCGCAGCCCACCGCCGCCGTCGTGCGCGCCCTGCCGCTGGCCATGGACCGCTACGGGATCACCCTGCGGCTGGAGGAGCGGCGCGGCCACCGCGACGTGCGGCTGTCCTTCCCCTCGCCCCTCGACGACGTCGAGCAGTCGGGCGCGCAGATCCAGGCGCTGTTCAGCGCGGCGCGCAGGCGCTCGCACCGCAACACGCTGCCGGCCTGATCCCTCCGGAATACCCCGGGCGGGAGCCGCGTTGGGGGCGATCATGAAGGCCATCGCATACAGCGCATACGGAACTCCCGCCTCCCTCAAGGTCGTTGACGTCCCACAGCCCAAGGTGGGGCCGGGCGAGGTACTCGTCCGCGTCAAGGCCGCCGGGGTCAACCCGGTCGACTGGAAGCTCGCTGCCGGCTACCTCGATCCCATCCTCGAAGTCCGCCACCCGGTGATACCCGGCTGGGACGTGGCCGGTGTCGTCGAGGCCGTCGGCCCGGACACCTTCGACTTCGCCGTGGGCGACGAGGTCTTCGGCTACGTCCGCAAGGAATGGGTGGAGCTCGGCACCTACGCCGAACTGGTCGCCGCCCCCGTCCGCACCCTCGCCCGCAAGCCGCGCGGGCTGACCTTCGAGCAGGCCGCGGGCATCCCGCTGGCCGGCCTCACCGCCTACCAGTCGCTGACCCGCGTCGGCGTACGGGCGGGCGAGACCGTCCTCATCCACTCCGCGGCGGGCGGCACGGGATCCTTCGGCGTGCAGATCGCGGTCGCCCTCGGTCTGCGGGTCATCGGTACGGCCGGCGCGCACAACCACGACTACCTGCGCTCGCTCGGCGCGGAGCCCGTGCTGTACGGGGAGGGGCTGGCGGACCGGGTCCGCGAGCTCGCGCCCGAAGGCGTGGACGCGGGCCTGGACTTCTACGGGGACGGCGTCGTCGAGACCCTCCAGTCGCTGGTGCGCCGGCGCGACCGGGTGGTGTCCATCGCCGACTACGAGGCCGCCGCGAAGGGCGCCCACCAGCTGTGGGTGCGCCCGGACACCGCCGACCTGACCTTCCTCGCGGAGCTGGCGGACGCGGGCAGGCTCACGGTGAACGTGGAGCACGCGCTGCCGCTCGCCGAGGCGGCCACGGCCTGGGAGCTGAGCGCCGCGGGCCGCACCCGCGGCAAGATCGTCCTGACGGTCTGAGCGCCGCGTGCGGCCCGGGCCGCACGACCGGCGCGCCGCCGGAGTTCCGACTCCGGCGGCGCGCGCCCGTTCAGACGGTGGGGCGGCCGGTCACGAGGCGGCCGCCGCGTACCGGTTGGCCGGCCGGGGCAGGCCGTAGTTCTCGCGCAGGGTGCGGCCGGTGTACTCGGTGCGGAAGAGGCCGCGGCGCTGGAGGATGGGCACGACCTGGTCGACGAAGTCGGTCAGGCCGGTGGGCAGCACGGGCGCCATGATGTTGAAGCCGTCGGCGGCACCCTGCGTGAACCACTGCTCCAGCTGGTCGGCGATCTGCTCGGGGGTGCCGGCGAAGACGCGGTGGCCGCGGCCGGCGCCGAGGCGTGCGATCAGCCCGCGCAGGTCGAGGCCGTCGCGGCGGGCGAGTTCGGCGACGAGCGTGAAGCGGCTCTTGTTGCCGTTGATGTCCCGCTCCTCGGGCAGGTCGGGCAGCGGGCCGTCCAGGGGGAGGCCGGTGAGGTCCACGCCGAGCATGCCGGAGAGCTGGGCGAGACCGTACTCCGGCACCTGGAGGTCGGTGAGCTCCTGCTCCAGGGCCTTCGCCTCGGCCTCGGTGGAGCCGATGACGGGGGCGATGCCGGGCAGCACGAGCAGGTCGCCCTCGGCGCGGCCGTACCCGGCCAGGCGGGACTTGAGGTCCTTGTAGAAGGTCTGGCCGTCGGCGAGGGTCTGCTGGGCGGTGAAGACCGCCTCGGCGTACTGGGCGGCGAACTCCTTCCCGGATTCGGAGGAGCCCGCCTGTACGAGCAGCGGGTGGCCCTGCGGGGAGCGCGGGACGTTGAGCGGGCCGGCGACGCCGAAGTACTCGCCGCGGTGTGCGGCGGGGTGCAGCTTGTCGGTGTCGGCGTAGATGCCGGCCTGCTTGTCGAGGACGATCGCGTCGTCCTCCCAGCTGTCCCAGAGCTTGGTGGCGACGTCGAGGAACTCGCGGGCCCGGTCGTAGCGGAGGCTGTGTTCCAGGTGCTCGTCCCGATTGAAGTTGCGCGCCTCGTCGAGGGTGCCGGAGGTGACGATGTTCCAGCCGGCCCGGCCGCCGCTGATGTGGTCGAGGGAGGCGAACTTGCGGGCCAGGTTGAAGGGTTCGTTGAAGGTGGTGGAGACGGTGGCGATGAGGCCGATGTGTTCGGTGACCGCGGCGATGGCGGAGAGCAGGGTGAGCGGCTCGAACCCGCCGAGGGCGTTGTAGCGGGCCTTGCCCCACAGGGCGAGCCCGTCGGCGAAGAAGATGGAGTCGAGCCTGCCGCGCTCTGCGGTGCGGGCCAGTTCCTGGAAGTACGTCAGGTCGGTGACGCGTTCGGGGGTGCTGGCGGGGTGGCGCCAGGCTGCGTCGTGGTGCCCGGCGTTCATCAGGAAGGCGTTGAGGTGGAGGGTCCGGGGAGCGGTCATGGCGGGTCCTCGTGGTTCTGGGTCGTGGCGTGGCATGGGGTGGAAAGGGGTACCGGCCGGGGGCCGGGAGGGGCGTGTCCGTCCGGACCGGGCCGGACGGGTGTCAGGAGGGGACGCGCCAGGTGCTCAGGCGGCGTTCGATCGCGACCAGGAGCTGGTTGAAGGCCACGCCGATGGCGGAGATGGTGACGATGCCCGCGTACATCTGCGGGATCGCGAAGTTGAACTGCGAGGCGTTGATCAGGTAGCCCAGGCCCGCCTTCGCGCCGATCATCTCGGCGGCCACGAGGACGAGGATGGAGACGGCGCCGGCGAGCCGGATGCCGGTGAAGACGGCCGGTACGGACGCCGGGAGGATCACCTTCTGGAAGAGCCTCGGGGTGGACAGGTCCATGGAGCGGGCCAGCCGGACGAGGGTGGGGTCGGCGTTCCCGACGGCACTGATGGTGTTCAGCAGGATCGGCCAGACGCAGGCGTAGACGACGATGGACACCTTCGAGGTCTCGCCGATGCCGAGCAGGAGCACGAAGACCGGCAGCAGGGCCAGCGCGGCGGTGTTGCGGAACACCTCCAGCAGGGGGCCGAGCAGGGCGGCGACCGGCCGGTACCAGCCGATGAGCAGCCCCAGCGGGACGGCCACGACGACGGCGATGGCGAACCCGCCGAAGGAGCGGACCAGGCTGGCCCAGGTGTGCTGGCCGAGCTGGCCGTTGAGCAGGAGCTCCCACCAGGCGGCGGCCACCTCGCTGACCGGCGGCAGGAAGGTGGGGTCGGCCAGGCCCAGGCGGGGCGCGACCTCCCACACGGCGAGCAGGGCGAGGACCGCCGCGGACCGCAGGGCGACGGCCCGCAGCCGGCGTCCGAACGCTCCGAGGGGCTGCCGGGCGGGGCGTTCGGCGGGCCCGGTGGCGGGCGCCGGCCGCGGCGGGGGCGCGGACTCCCGGGCCTCCTCGGCGGGGGCCGGGGCGGCGGGCAGCACGGCGGGGGCAGCGGTGTCGGTTCCGGTGGTCATACGGAGGCCTCCTCCTTCTCCAGTTGCTGGGCGCGGGCCACCTCGTCGTGGAGGAGGGTCCAGATCTCGTGGCGGTAGCGGGCGAACTCCGGGCTGGAGCGCAGGTCCTCGCCCTGGGGGCCGGTGGCGGACACCGGGCCGGTGCGGGTGCCGGTGCCGATGGCGGCGGCGGTTCCCGGGCGTTCGCCGAAGGCGACGGGGACGATCTCCTTGATCCGTCCCGGCCGGGAGGTCATGACGGCCACCTTCTGGCCGAGGTACACGGCCTCCTCGATGCCGTGCGTGATGAAGACGACGGTCTTGCCGGTGCGCTGCCAGATGCGGCGCAGTTCGTCCTGGAGGGACTCGCGGGTCTGGGCGTCGAGGGCGGCGAACGGCTCGTCCATCAGCAGCACGTCCGGGTCGTACGCCAGCGAGCGGGCGATGGCCACGCGCTGGCGCATGCCGCCGGACAGCTGGTGCGGGTGCCGGTCCTCGAAGCCGGTCAGGCCGACGAGGTCGAGGAACTCCCTCGCCCGGGACTTGCGTTCACGGCGCGGGACGCCGGTGGCCTCCAGGCCGAACTCGACGTTGCCGAGCGCCGTGCGCCACGGCAGCAGCGCGTACTGCTGGAAGACGATGCCCCGGTCGAGGCCCGGCCCGGTGACCGGCTTGCCGTCGAGCAGGATCCGGCCGGCGGTCGGCGTGGACAGTCCGCCGAGGAGGTCCAGGAGGGTGGACTTGCCGCAGCCGCTGGGTCCGACGACCACCAGGAACTCGCCGCTCTGGATCTCCAGGTCGATGCCGTCGAGGGCCGTGAAGTCCCCGAAGGTCTTGCGTACGCCCTCGAACACGATCTTCGCCATGGCCGTCGTCACCCCTTCCCGTTTCCGTTGAACTCGTTGGTGTAGAGGTCGGTGGCCTTCAGCTGGCCCTCCTTGATGTCGCCGCGCTCGGCGAGCCAGTCCAGCCAGACCTGGAACTCCTTGTCGGATATCCGGCCGCCGGCCTCCGCCACGCCGTACGAGCGCCAGTACTTGAGGGTGGCGGTGTCCTCGTTGCGGCCGCGCTTGGTGACGATCTCCGTCATCCGGGCGATGACCTGCTCGTGCGGGGTGGTGCGGGACCACTCGATGGCCTTGCCCACTCCGGTGACGAAGGTCCGGACGGTGTCGGGGTTCTCCTTGATGAAGCGCTTCGTCATCACGTAGCTGCCCGCGCTGAACGGGCCGAGCAGCTCGAAGTCGGTGAAGAGCGGGCGGATCCCGCCGGCGGCGAGGGCCTTGTCGCGCAGCACCCCGCCGAGCACGGCGACGTCGATCTGCTTCTGCCGCAGGACCTGTTCGGTGTTGACCGGCGGGACCACCAGGGATTCGACCTTGGCCGAGTCCGTCTTCGACACCCCGCCCCGCTTCAGGTAGATCTCCAGCATGGCCTGGGCGTGTGCGCCCAGGGTGTTCATGCCGACCTTCTTGCCGATCAGGTCGCGGGCGGACCGGATGGGGCTGTCCTCGAGGACGTAGTAGCCGCTGTAGGAGTGCTGGTCGGATCCGTAGTAGGAGATGACGGAGGTGATCGGGGCCTTGCTGGCGGCCAGTTTGACCACGGCGCCGTTGAAGGCTCCGCCGAAGTGGATCTGGCCGGTGGCGGCGGACTGGATGTCCTGCGGGCCGCTGATGGTGTTGCCGATCCACTCCAGCTTCAGGTCGCCGAGGTGGCCGAGGTCGGCGGCCAGTTCGGGGAGTGTGACGGCTCCCACGCTGCCCTGGTACTTGAGGGTGGTGACCTGCCCGCCGGAACCGGAGCCGGATCCGCTGCCGGCGGTGGCCGTGCCGCAGCTCACCGCGGCCGCCGAGATGCCGAGCAGGGTCAGGAACTGGCGCCGGGAGGTGGTGGTCGAGGTGAGTGCTGCGGGCATGACGGATCCTTGTCGGTGCGGTTCTTGAAGGGCGGGTACGGGCTTACGGGGCGGCGGTGGCGGTGAGTGCGTCGGCGGTGGTCAGAGCGGTGGCGGGGGTCAGCGCAGTGGCGGGGGTCAGTGGCGCGGCGTCGGCCGGCGGGGTGCCGACGGTGCGCAGGGCGTCCGCGAACTCGTCGACGGCCTGGAGGAGGTCGAGCTCCGCCTCGGGTCGCAGCCGGTCGGGGCCGGAGCCGCGCTCGACGGTGGAGTCCAGGACGAACCGGCCGGCGGTGACGTGCCGGGCGCCGAGGGCGGCGAGCACGGGGCGCAGCGCGTAGTCGATGGTCAGGACGTGGGCGAGGCTGCCGCCGGTGGCGAGCGGCAGAACCGTCTTGCCGGCGAGGCCGTCCTGCGGGAGCAGGTCGAGGAAGGCCTTGAGCAGGCCGGTGTACGAGGCCTTGTACACCGGAGTCGCGATGATCAGGCCGTCGGCCCGGGCGACGGCTTCGAGGGCGCGGCGGATCTCGGGCTCGCCGCGGCGGGCGGCGAGCAGGTCGGCGGCGGGGAGCTCGCGCACGGCGAGGCGGGCGGTCTCGAAGCCGGGGTGGGAACGGGTCAGGTGGCGCAGGGCGTGGTCGGCGACGACGTCGGTGCGGGAGTGGGCGGAGGGGCTGCCGGTGAGGGCGAGCAGGTTGGGCATGGTGACTCCTTGGGCGGCGTACGGTCTGTGCTGGATCGGGCCTCTGCCGGATCAGGCGGCGGTGGAGCCGTCGGAGGTGGAGGCGCCCGAGGCGATGCCGAAGGCCGGATCCGGGACGTCCTCCGGGCTGATCAGGCGGGACGGGGCGCCGTCGGGGCCGACCGGGACGTCGCCGTCGACGGTGACGCGGCGCAGGGTGCGCTCGTGGTCGTCGGAGTCGTCCACGCCGTAGTGCTGGGTGGCGCGGTTGTCCCAGATCGCGACGTCGCCGGGCTGCCACTGCCAGCGGACGGTGTTCTCGGGGCTCTCGATGTGGGCCTGGAACAGGTCGAGCAGCGCGCGGGAGTCGCGGCCGGTGAGGCCCTGGATCCGCTGGACGAAGTTGCCGAGCAGCAGGGTGCGTTCGCCGGTCTCGGGGTGCACGCGGACCACCGGGTGCTCGGTGAGGAACGTGGTGGAGGTGAACACCTCGCGGTACTGGGCCAGGGCCTCGGGGAGGGCGTCGGGCCGCAGGGCGGCGTAGTCGTACTCGTTGGAGTGGACCGCGCGCAGGCCGTCGGCGAGGGCGCGGAGCGGCTCGGGGAGGTTGGTGTAGGCGGTGGCCGTGTTGGCCCAGAGGGTGTCGCCGCCGTACGGGGGGATGGTCACGGCGCGGAGGATGGAGAAGGCGGGGTAGGCGGGGACGAAGGTGACGTCGGTGTGCCACTGGTTGGCGCGGGCGCCGTGGTGGGAGTCGATGCCGAGGGCGTAGCGGCCGTCCGCGGAGGGGACGGTGGGGTGCGCGACCGGCGCGCCGAGCAGCTCGGCGAAGGCTTCGTGGGAGGCCTCGTCGAGGTGCCCCTGGCCGCGGAAGAAGACGACCTTGTGGGCGAGGAGGGCGGCGCGGACGCCGGCGACATCGGCCTCGGACAGGTCGCCGCCGAGCCGGATACCGGCGATTTCGGCGCCGATGCGGCCGCCGATCCTGGTGACGGTGAGCGTGGTGTCGGCGTGGACGTCGGTGCGGGTGGCAGTGGCCATGGTGACTCCCGGGTGCGGCTGCGGAGGTTATTTCCGCAGCGGAAGAAATGGAGCTAGGAGGATCGGACGAGCGGTTGCGCTGCGCTGAGCTGTGCGGATACGGCTTCGTGCGGGTGCGGGTGCCGGTACGAGTGCGGGCCGCGTCGCGGGGCGGGCGTCGGACCGAGGTCGCGGAGGGCCCCCGGTCGGGCGGACCGGTGGTCTGCGGGCCGCCGCCCCGGGCTGGTGGCCCGGCCGGCCCCGCGGCGCGCTGACCGCAGGACCGGCCCGTCTGCGGGCCCGGACCACCTGCTTGCGGACCACCCGCCATGGGTCCGGCGGAGCGGCCCGGCGGCCGGGGCGGTCGAGGGTCCACGGATCTCGGAGCTGCGGTCCGCAGTCCCGACCGGCCGTCGGCGCGGGCCGTACGGCCTGCGGACCACGGGTGCGGGTCCGCCGGACCGGTGGCCTGCGGGCCGGCCCGGCCGGACCGGCCGGACCGGCCGGACCGGCTCGCGCGGGCCGCGGGCCGTCGGCCCGGTCGGCCGCCGGTGGCGCGGTACGCGCCGCGGACGGGCCGGGGCGGTGGGATCAGGGGCGACAGGGGGCCGGACAGCGGCCCGGACACTGGCCCGGCGCGGTGCAGGGGCCGGGGGTGCGGAGCCGCGGGGCGAGGCGTTCGTTCGCGGACATGTCCCGGAGCGTGTCAGCGCCTCAGACCCGGGTCAACCCCCGTCCGCAGCCACCGGGCGCACTCTTCACCGGCCCCCGGGTTCGCCCCGTACACCCCCTATGACCTGCCCGTTTCCCCGTGTTCTGGCCCACTCCCCACCCCACCGCGACGGCCGAAAACCGTGGCCGGATTTCACGGTGCCGCAATGCGGCCGCCACGCGTTCGCCGGGATCCGCCCCCGACCGAGCCCCGGGCGGGCGGGGCGCCGTCTCCCCCGCCGTCTCCCCCGCAGGGGAACCGGCATCATCGGGGGACACACCCCGCCCCCGAGGAGACCGCGTGACGCGTATGGCCGGTGACAGCCGGACGGCCGCCAATGCCGCCACCGTGCTGCGGACGGTGCTGGACCACGGCCCGGTCGCGCGCAGCGCGATCGCCCCGCTCTGCGGTCTGAGCCCCGCCGCCGTGTCCCGGCAGGCCACCGGGCTGCTCCGGGGCGGGCTGCTGCGCGAGCTGCCCGGGCCCGGCGGCGGGGTGGGCCGACCGCGGATCCCCCTGGACCTGCACACCGGGGCGGTCGGCGGGCCGGTCGCCGCCGGGCTGCACATCGGCGTGCCGGCCTCCACCTTCAGCCTCGTCGACCTGCGGGGCCGGCTGCTGGCCCGTCGGGCCTTCCCCCACGAGGGGCGGGACCCGGCCGGGCTGTCCGGCGAGATCACCGCCCAACTGGGCCGGTTCCTCGCCGCGTTCGACTCGGGGCGACCGCTGCTCGGGGTCGGAGCGGCCCTGGGCGGCTGGGTCAGGCCCGACGAGGGCGTCGTCGTGCGCCACCCCGTGCTGCGGTGGCGGCGCAAGCCGCTCGCCGCCGAGCTGTCCGGCGCACTCGGGCTGCCGGTGCGGATCGACAACCACGCCCGGGCCGTCGCACGGGCGGAGATCCTCTTCGGCCGTCCCGAGGCCCGCCGGAGCCTGGTGCACCTGTTCATCGGCAACGTCGTCGACGCCGCCTTCGGGATCGAGGGTGCCGTGCACCAGGGTCCCGGCTCCGCCGCCGGGGACGTGGCGCACCTGCCGGTGCCCGGGGCGACCGTGCCGTGCGCGTGCGGGCGTACGGGCTGCCTGCAGGCGACGGCCTCCGACACGGCGCTGGGCGCCGAGGCGGTGCGCCGCGGCATCGTGCCCGACCCTTCCGTCCCGCTGCTGGTGGACGCGGCGGCGACCGGGGACCCGCGCGCCGACCGACTGCTGCGCGAGCGGGCCCGCGCGGTGGGCCGTGCGGCGTCCCTTCTGTTGGATGTCTTCAATCCGGCGGTCATGGTCGTGACCGAGCTGGCGAGCGTCCTGCACGAGGGTTACCTGGAGGAGCTGCGGGCCGCCGCGCTGGAGCTCTCGCACGTCTGCGACGACCCCGAACGGATCGTGGTCCCGCACGCGGGTCCGGCCGTGCTGCCGGAGGCCGCCGCAACCGTGCTGCTCAGCCGGGTGTTCCAGGACCCTCTCGGTACCCTCCGAGAGGGGGAGATCACACCCGTCGGTATGGTGCCACCTGAGCGCGCTCCCCTACATTCGAGCCATGACGGTCCTGCCTGACGACGGGCTCTCCCTGGCCGCCGAGTTCCCTGACGCGACGCATGAGCAGTGGCAGCGCCTTGTAGAAGGCGTACTGCGCAAGTCGGGCAAGGAAGTCTCCGGCGAGGCCGCAGAAGATGCGCTGTCCACCAAACTCGAGGACGGGCTCACCACCCGCCCGCTGTACACCGCGCCGTCCGACGGGACGGTGCCCGACACCGGTTTTCCCGGCTTCGCCCCCTTCGTCCGCGGAGGCAGGCCGGAAGGCACCACCGCGAACGGCTGGGACGTGCGCCAGCGCCTCGCCGGCACCGACCCGCAGCGCCTGAACGGGGCGGCCCTCGCCGACCTGGAGAACGGGGTCACGTCCCTCTGGCTCACCGTGGGCAGCGGCGGCATCCCGGTCGACGGTCTCGCCCGGGCCCTGGACGGGGTCTACCTGGACCTCGCCCCGATCGCCCTGGACGCCGGCGCCGACTACGCCGGTGCGGCCCGCGCCCTGCTGGACCTGTACGCCGAGCGCTCGGTGGCTCCGGAGGCCGTGCGGGCCTCCCTGGGCGCCGACCCGCTGGGCCACGAGGCCCGCACCGGCGAGGCGCTGGACGAGGCCGCCGCCGTCGAGCTGGCCCGGGAGGCCGCCGCCGGTCTGCCGGGGGTGCGCGCCCTGACCGTGGACGCCCTGCCGTACCACGAGGCCGGCGGCAGCGCCGCCGAGGAGCTGGGGCTCTCGCTGGCCACCGGAGTCGCCTACCTGCGCGCCCTCTCCGCAGGTGGGCTGGGCGTCGAAGCCGCGCTCGGCCAGATCGAGTTCCGGTACGCCGCGACCGCGGACCAGTTCCTCACCATCGCCAAGTTCCGCGCCGCGCGCCGGCTGTGGGCCCGGATCGCCGAGGCCTCGGGGGCCCCGGAGTCCGGTGCCCAACTGCAGCACGCCGTCACCTCGCCGGTGATGATGACCCGCCGCGACCCGTGGGTGAACATGCTGCGCACCACCGTGGCCTGCATGGCCGCGGGCGTCGGCGGTGCCGACTCGGTCACCGTGCTCCCCTTCGACAACGAGCTGGGCCTGCCGGACGCGTTCGCGCGCCGCATCGCCCGCAACACCTCCACGATCCTGCTGGAGGAGTCGCACCTGGCCCGGGTGATCGACCCGGCCGGCGGCTCGTACTACGTCGAGCGCCTCACCGACGAACTCGCCCACGCAGCATGGGAGTTCTTCCGGACACTGGAGAAGGCCGGCGGCATGGCCGCGGCCCTGCGCTCCGGCCTGGTCGCCGAGCGGCTCGCCGCCACCTGGGCGGAGCGTTCCAAGAAGCTGGCCAAGCGCCGCGAACCGATCACCGGCGTCAGCGAGTTCCCGCTGCTCTCGGAGAAGCCGGTCGTCCGCGAGCCGGCGCCCGCCGCCCCCACGGGCGGACTGCCGCGCGTGCGGCGCGACGAGGCGTACGAGGCCCTGCGCGCCCGCAGCGACGCGCACCTGGCGGCGACGGGTGCCCGGCCGAGGATCTTCCTGGCCGCGCTGGGCCCGGCGGCCGCGCACACCGCACGCGCCACCTTCGCCTCGAACCTGTTCCAGGCGGGCGGCGTCGAGCCCGTGCACGACCCGGTGTCGGTGGACCCGGAGTCGGCGGGTGCGGCCTACGCCGCGAGCGGCGCCGACGGCATGGCCGTGCTCTGCTCCAGCGACGCCCTGTACGAGGAGCAGGCCGAGGCGGTGGCCGGGGCGCTGCGCGCCGCGGGGGCCACGACGGTCTTCCTCGCCGGGCGGCCGGGCACCGCTGAGGCTTCCGTGGACGAGTACGTCTTCGCCGGCTGTGACGCCGTCGCCGTGCTGTCCTCCGTACTCGACCGGATGGGAGTGCCCGCATGAGCATCCCCGATTTCTCCGAGCTGGCGCTCGGTCCCACCGCCGCCGGGGTCTCGGAGGAGCAGTGGCGCTCCTCGGTGAAGGAGTCCACCGGCACCGCAGCCGCCGACCTGCTGTGGGAGACGCCCGAGGGCATCGGCGTCAAGCCGCTCTACACCGGGCGGGACGTGGAGGGCCTGGACTTCCTGCGGACGTACCCGGGCGTGGCCCCGTACCTGCGCGGCCCGTACCCGACGATGTACGTCAACCAGCCCTGGACGATCCGGCAGTACGCCGGCTTCTCCACGGCCGAGGAGTCGAACGCCTTCTACCGGCGCAACCTGGCGTCCGGCCAGAAGGGCCTGTCGGTGGCCTTCGACCTGCCGACGCACCGCGGCTACGACAGCGACCACCCGCGCGTGACGGGCGACGTCGGCATGGCGGGCGTGGCGATCGACTCGATCTACGACATGCGGCAGCTGTTCGACGGGATCCCGCTGGACAAGATGTCGGTGTCGATGACGATGAACGGCGCGGTGCTGCCGGTCCTCGCGCTCTACATCGTGGCGGCGGAGGAGCAGGGCGTCTCCCCCGACAAGCTGGCCGGGACCATCCAGAACGACATCCTCAAGGAGTTCATGGTCCGCAACACCTACATCTATCCGCCCAAGCCCTCGATGCGGATCATCTCCGACATCTTCGCGTTCACCTCGCAGAAGATGCCGCGGTACAACTCGATCTCCATCTCCGGCTACCACATCCAGGAGGCCGGGGCCACGGCCGACCTGGAGCTGGCGTACACCCTCGCGGACGGCGTGGAGTACCTGCGGGCCGGGCAGGCGGTGGGGCTGGACGTGGACGCCTTCGCGCCGCGCCTGTCGTTCTTCTGGGCGATCGGCATGAACTTCTTCATGGAGGTCGCGAAGCTGCGCGCGGCCCGCCTGCTGTGGGCGCGCCTGGTCAAGCAGTTCGACCCGAAGAACGCCAAGTCGCTGTCGCTGCGCACGCATTCGCAGACCTCGGGCTGGTCGCTCACCGCGCAGGACGTCTTCAACAACGTGACGCGCACCTGCATCGAGGCGATGGCGGCGACCCAGGGCCACACCCAGTCGCTGCACACCAACGCCCTCGACGAGGCGCTCGCGCTGCCGACGGACTTCTCGGCGCGCATCGCCCGCAACACCCAGCTGCTGCTGCAGCAGGAGTCGGGGACCTGCCGGTCGATCGACCCGTGGGGCGGCAGCGCGTACGTCGAGAAGCTGACGTACGACCTGGCGCGGCGGGCCTGGCAGCACATCGAGGAGGTCGAGGCGGCCGGCGGCATGGCGCAGGCCATCGACGCGGGCATCCCGAAGCTGCGCGTGGAGGAGGCCGCGGCCCGTACGCAGGCCCGCATCGACTCGGGCCGGCAGCCGGTGATCGGCGTCAACAAGTACCGGGTGGAGAACGACGAGGCGATCGACGTCCTCAAGGTCGACAACTCCTCGGTGCGCAGCCAGCAGATCGCCAAGCTGCGGCGGCTGCGCGAGGAGCGCGACGAGGCGGTCACGCAGGACACGCTGCGGGCGCTGACGAACGCGGCGGAGCGCGGCGACGGCAACCTGCTGGCCCTGGCGGTGGACGCGGCGCGCGCCAAGGCGACCGTCGGTGAGATCTCGGACGCACTGGAGAAGGTGTACGGACGGCACGCGAGCCAGATCCGTACGATCGCGGGCGTGTACCGAAACGAAGCAGGCGAGTCCCCGTCGGTGGAGCGCACCCGGGCGCTGGTGGACCGGTTCGAGGAGGCGGAGGGACGTCGTCCGCGCATCCTGGTCGCCAAGATGGGCCAGGACGGCCACGACCGCGGCCAGAAGGTGATCGCGACGGCGTTCGCCGACCTGGGCTTCGACGTGGACGTCGGCCCGCTGTTCCAGACCCCGGCGGAGGTGGCCCGCCAGGCCGTCGAGGCGGACGTCCACGTGGTGGGCGTGTCGTCGCTGGCGGCCGGCCACCTGACCCTCGTACCGGCGCTGCGCGAGCAGCTGGCGGAGGAGGGCCGCGAGGACATCATGATCGTCGTGGGTGGAGTGATCCCGCCGGCCGATGTCCCGACGCTGCTGGAGATGGGCGCCACCGCGGTGTTCCCGCCCGGCACGGTGATCCCGGACGCGGCCCACGACCTGGTGACGCGGCTGGCCGCGGACCTGGGCCACGAGCTGTAGGCGGGCGCCGGTGCCGAAGATCGACATCGAGGCGTACGCGAAGGGGGTGCTCGACGGGAAGCGCGCGTTCATCGCGCGTGCGATCACCCTCGTCGAGTCCACTCTGCCCGCTCACCGGGCGCTCGCGCAGGGCCTGTTGACGGAGCTGCTGCCGCACTCGGGCCGGGCCCGCCGGATCGGCATCAGCGGTGTGCCGGGGGTGGGCAAGTCGACCTTCATCGACGCCTTCGGCACGATGCTGACGGGGCTCGGCCACCGGGTGGCGGTGCTCGCGGTGGACCCGTCGTCGACGCGGACGGGCGGCTCCATCCTGGGTGACAAGACCCGGATGGAGCGGCTGTCGGTGGACCCTGCGGCGTTCGTGCGGCCCTCGCCGTCGGCGGGCACGCTGGGCGGGGTCGCCAAGGCCACCCGCGAGTCGATGATCGTGATGGAGGCGGCGGGCTACGACGTGGTCCTCGTCGAGACGGTCGGCGTGGGCCAGTCGGAGACCACGGTGGCGGGGATGGTCGACTCCTTCCTCCTGCTCTCCCTGGCCCGTACGGGCGACCAGTTGCAGGGCATCAAGAAGGGCGTCCTGGAGCTGGCCGACGTCTTGGCGGTGAACAAGGCGGACGGCCCGCACGAGCGCGACGCGAAGGCGGCGGCCCGGGAACTGTCGGGAGCGCTGCGCCTGATGCACCCGGTGGACGCGGCCTGGACACCGCCGGTCCTGACGTGCAGCGCCCGGGAGTCGACGGGCCTGGACGAGGTGTGGAGCCGCCTGGAGCAGCACCGGACCCTGCTGGACGCGGGCGGCCGGCTGGCGGCGAAGCGGGCGGCGCAGCAGGTGGAGTGGACCTGGTCGATGGTCCGCGACGAACTGCTGGAGCGGCTCCGTGCGAACCCGGCCGTACGGGAGCTCGCGCCGGACCTGGAGGCCGCGGTCCGGGCGGGCTCGCTCACCCCGACCTCGGCGGCGGACCGCATCCTGGCGGCGTTCGGTAGCCCGGGGCGCTGACGGACGACGGACCGGGCGGCACCCCTTCGGGCGCCGCCCGGTCACGTGAAGTACAGCCGTACCGAAGGCGGCAGCAGCTCCGCTCCGCGGACCCGGTCACGGCTCGCGGGGATCTGGATCTCCTTCAGGCCGGGGAGTCCGCCCAGTGGTCCGATGTCGATGCCGGTGTCGCCTTCCGCCGTGAACTTCCCCGGGAAGCGGCACTCGCCGAGCCCGGGGAACGCCAGCGGCAGCCGCCGGATCACCATCCGCAGCACCTTCTCCCCGCACGTGCCGTCCAGGGTGAGGCTGTTGACGCCCGGGAGCGTCATGCCCGCCGGCATGGCTCCGACCGAGGCGGCGGACACCCTGAGGCCGGCAAGGTGGTGCAGGGCCCGGATCTCCTGCCAGTCGGCGGCCGAGGCCGGACTGGACTCGGCGTTGAGCACGAGGCGCACGAGGCCCGGGAGCGAGCCGAGCCCGTCGAGTCCGTGCGCGGGGCTCGTTTCGCCGCGTACCAGCAGTCCCTGGAGCGGGGCGCTCGTGGGCAGCTCGCGGGGGGACCAGCTCAGACCGGCGGGGCCGTCGACGGTGAGCGCCTCCAGGTGGCCAAGCTGTGCGACGGCGCGCAGGTCGAGGTCCGGCCGGGACGTCGCGATGTTCAGTCGCCGGATCGGCAGGCCGCCGATCGCGGAGAGGTCCGCCAGGTCGGGGCAGCCGTCGATCTCGAGCGTGTGCAGGGCGGACTGCCCCCGCAGGCATTCCAGACCGGACACGGTGGATTCGCTCGCGAAGGTGATCGCCTGCAGGCCGTGCCGGCCGAGGTAGGCCGCCAGGGCCCCGGAGGATACGCCGCTCCTGACGATCAGGCCCTCCGGCCGGACGGCGAGCCGTTCCAGCTGGTCCAGCTGGTCGTCGGAGCGGACGGTGTAGTGCAGACCTGCCGGGTCGAGGTGTGCGACGACCTCGTCGGCGTACTCGGCGCTGTCGAAGCGCGGCCAGGCCAGGAGGAGTTCGGAGCGTACCGGCGGCCACGGGTGGGCCACGAACTGCGCGAGGTAGGACACGGCGGAGTCCGATCCGACCCGGGAGGCCGCGATCACCACGTGGTACGCGTCCATGTCGTCCAGCTTCTCCGGACCGGGGAGCAGGCTCAGGACGAGCGGGCCGACCTTCGCCAGGGCGCGGGCCTCCTCCGCGTTCGCCGGGGGGATGAGGGTGGCGGTGCGTGCTTCGACGGCCGCGCGTACCTCGGGGTCGAGGGTGGTGGCGTGTTCGAGGCAGGCGGCGGCGAGCAGGTAGATGCGGGCACGGGTGCGCTGGTCGGTGGAGTTCTCGCCGCGGGCGAGGAGGTCGCGGATGATGGCGACGCGCTCGGCAGGGCGGGCGAGGGCGACGGCCATCCGGATGACGTCCTCCCACTGGTCGTCGTCGGCGTGGCTGGTGAGGAGACCGAAGTCGCTCTCCTCGACCGCGGCCCGCGCGCCGAGGAAGTCCTGGAAGGTGCGGTGGACGAACTCCACCGTGGCGGAAGCCGGTGCCCGCAGGAGTCCGCTGCGCTGGAGGAAGTACTCGAAGACGACGGGCGCCCCGCCCAGGGCGGCCGCCTCCCGCACCGCGGGCAGGGCGCGGGCGATGATCTCCTCCGCGCGGGAACGGTCCATCTCCGTGCGGCCGTTCTTGATCAGCCAGTACGCGAGGCGTTGCAGCAGGTCGAGTTGCGGCTCCTCCCGCAGGTCCGGGACCGCCATGTCGCGTTCCCGGTCGCGGCGGCTCAGCAGCATGGAGAGGGCCGCTTCGTAGAGGTCCTTGCGGCCGTGCGGGAGGTAGCCGCTGCGGTCGCGGTGGAGGGCGCAGATCAGGCCGCACATCAGCGGGTTGGTGGCCAGGCGTCCGAGGTCGGGCTTGGTGCGGACGGCGGTGAGGAGCTGGCTCTCGTACGTGCGGAGTTTCGCGTCCGTGTCCCCGCCCTCGCGGGCGGCGGTGTGCCACCGCCTGATGAAGGTGGCGACCTCCGCCCGGCCCATGGCGGACAGGGTCAGCTCGGTGAAGCCCTCGTCGGCGAGCCAGTCCGCGCCGACGGCGGAGGGGCGGGAGGTGACGAGCCAGCGGTTGTCCCCGCCGTAGGTGTCCATGAGGTCCCGCAGCCAGCCGCGGGCGCGTTCGCGTTCCGCGTCGGGAATCTCGTCGATGCCGTCGACGAGGACGAGGCCGCGGCCCGTCGCCAGGATGCGGTGGGCCCATCCGGCGGGCTGCTCGGCCCCCAGCGGGCAGCCGGAGGCGGCGAGGAAGTCGGCGGGCGCGGGGAGCCGTTCGCCGTGCCGGGTGAGGGTGCGCAGCGGCAGGACGAAGGGGATGCGGTCGTCCAGGTACTCGGTCTGCGGGGTGAGGTCCTGCCGGGCGGCGGTGACGGCCAGCCACTGCACGAGCGTGGTCTTGCCGGATCCGGCTTCGCCGCGGAGCAGCACCCGGGGGCTCCCGGCCAGGGCCTGGTCGGCGGGTCGCGGCTCCAGCGCCGCCCGCAGCCCCCGCGTCACCGTGCGCATGAGCACCGGATCCGGCGCATCGAGCCCGTCCAGGAAGGCGTTCGTGCGGGTTGCCGCACCGGCCGCGGCGGCAGCTGCCGCCGAGGTGCCCCGGGGCTCCGCATGGCGCTCGGTCCGTAACCGCTGCCCGTGCAGCGATGTCGCTTCCAGGCTCAGGTACGCCGTGTCCAGGGGCCACCGTGCCGGGGAGTTGATGAGGTCGACGCCGTAGATGGTCAGTTTGCTGTGCTTGTTCTCCACGTACGGCAGGTACTGCTGCTCGAACGCGGTGTCCTCGGCGCCGGGCAGGGGGGCGCGGCGGATCAGTTCGTCGACCTTGGCGGTCAGTTCGGCGAGGCGGCGGGTCTGCTGGACCAGTGCGTGCGCGACGAACGTCGAGCGCCCCGTGAAGAACTGCAGGACGTGCACGCAGGCGGCCTCGACGAGCCGCTCGTAGAAGTAGGTGGCGTCGGCGCTCAGGTGCTTCTCCGGCCGGCCGGCGGCCCTGCGCAGCTCGCGGGCGAAGTCCGCCGAGCCGAGCCCGACGGCGTCCAGGTCGGTCATCGTGAGGTCGCCGAGGGCGTACAGGGTGGATGCGAGGGCGTCGATGACCGCCAGCTCCTCGTCCCGGAGGACGGGACGTTCACCCGTGCGGAGCGCCTGCTTCACCAGTTTGGCGGCGAGGTCGTGGAGCTCGGCGTCCGTGAGCGTGCGCTTCTCGCCCGTGAAGGACACGTAGCCCGAGATGCGGATCGGTTTGTCGACGAGGCCGGCGCCGCCGCCCTCGCTGACGAACAGCCTCTTGACGAGGGGGCCGACGGCCGCCGAGGCCAGTCGGATGCCGATGGTGCCGGGCTCCATGCAACCCCCCGCAGCGTAGCGACCGTTGACGGGAGCCTAACGGTCGCGTACGCCGCCCGGGGTGTTATGCCTCGACGAGTACCGGGCCCTCCGGGGTCAGGGAGTCGCGCAGGATGCGGGCCTGTTCCGCGGTGTCGTCGGTGGCGAGCAGGGCGGAGAGGACCGCGATGCGGGCCTGGCCGGCGCGGAGGGTGCCGGTGGGGACGGCGCCGGCGGCGACGAGGTCCACCGCGCCGCCGTGCGTGTAGATCTCGGTGACCGGCCCGGCCATGACCCGGGTGGTCAGGGCGACCAGCACCCCGCGCGCCACGGCGGCCCGGACCGCTTCGGCGATCTCCGGGGTGGCGTTGCCCGCGCCGGTCCCGATGAGGACGATGCCGCGGGCGCCGGCCTCGACGGAGGCGTTCAGCAGGACCGGGTCGGCGTCGGCGTGGTGCATCACCATGTCCACGCGCGGCGGGAGTTCGGGCATCGCGGGCAGGGGGAGGGCGGCCGGGCGCTGGGGGGTGCGCAGGACGGTGACCTTGCCGAAGCCGATCTTCCCGAGCAGTTCCTTGGAGGGGTCCGCGAACGCGTCCAGGTCCACGGCCTGTGTCTTCACGGTGCCGCGGGCGGCGTGCACGCGTCCGGCGAAGGCGATCAGGACGCCGAGCCCGCGGGTGGTGGCGGCGGTGAGCAGTGCGTCGTACAGGTTGCCCGGCCCGTCGCCGTCGGCGGTGCCCATGGGCCGCTGCGAGCCGGTGAAGACCACGGGGCGCGGGTCGTGGTGGTGGAGGTCGACGAGGAATGCCGACTCCTCCAGGGTGTCGGTGCCGTGGGTGACGACGATTCCGTCGACGCCGGGGTCGGCGAGCACCTCGTGCACGGTGCGCAGGAGGGTGAGCTGGTGGGCCGTGGTGAGCCGGGGGCTGTTGACGCTGAACAGGTCGACGACCTCGACGGTCATGCCCTCGGGCAGGGGCGCCGTGGCGATGACCTCGTTGCCGTCGGCGTCCGCCGCGAAGCCGGAGCCCTGCCAGCGGCTGGCTATCGTGCCGCCGGTGCTGATGACGACGATCCGTCCCATGCTGCCTGGCCACCCTTCACTCGCACATATGCACTCAAAGCAGCAATGATAGAGCGATCTACGCGCAATATGCTTGCGTCTTCCGCCGGTATGGCCGAGAAGCCGTGGGTGATAATTGCGCCATGGACGCCATTGACCGCGCTATCTTGCGCGAGCTCCAGGCCGACGGGCGGCTCAGCAACCAGGAGCTCGCCCAGCGAGTGGGGCTGACCCCGTCGCCCTGCATGCGCCGGGTGCGCCAGCTGGAGCAGGACGGGGTGATCCAGGGCTATCGGGCCGTGATCGACCCCGAGGCGGTGGAGCGCGGGTTCGAGGTGCTCGTCTCGGTGGAGGTGCGCCGCGACCGCGAGGCGGTCGAGGCCTTCGAGGCCGCCCTCCAGGACATCCCGGACGTCATCGAGGCCTACCGCCTCTTCGGGAGCCCCGGCTGCCTGCTGCGGATCGCCGTCGCCGACCTGCGCGCGTACGAGCGGCTGTGGATCGAGAAGCTGACCGCGCTCACCGGCATCACCGAGGTCAACTCGCAGATCATCATGAAGCGCATCAAGGAGCCGACCGGCCTGCCGGTCACCTGAGCGGGGCGGACGGACGGCAGCGCCCGTACCAGGCGGCTTCGTTGCCGTCGGGTACGGGCGCTGCCGGCCTGCGGCGGGGCGTCAGCGCAGGGCGCCGGCCTCCTGCTCGCGGCGCTGCCGGGCGGGCACGGCGGGAGCGCTGCGGCTCAGCTTCGCGCCCTCGACGTCCATGTCGGGCAGCACCCGGTCGAGCCGGCGGGGCAGCCACCAGGCGGTGCGGCCCAATAGGGCGAACAGGGCGGGCACGAGGGCCATGCGGACCACGAAGGCGTCGAAGAGGACGGCGATGGCGAGGCTGAAGCCGACCATCTTGACGAAGACGTTGTCCTCCATGATGAAGCCGGAGAAGACGCTGACCATGATGACCGCGGCGGCGCCGACCACCCGGCCGCCGTAGCGGAATCCGGTGATCACCGCGTCCTTGGGCCGCGCCCCGTGGACGTACGCCTCCCGCATCCGGGTCACGAGGAAGACCTCGTAGTCCATCGCGAGGCCGAACACCACACCG
This sequence comes from Streptomyces sp. A0592, assembly GCF_004795115.1. Lineage (NCBI taxonomy): Bacteria > Bacillati > Actinomycetota > Actinomycetes > Kitasatosporales > Streptomycetaceae > Streptomyces > Streptomyces sp. A0592. The sequence continues at coordinate 198,735 of NZ_SSBM01000004.1, read as the reverse complement.
ATCATGAAGATCGGCAGCGTGCTCATGATCGGGCCGGGGTGTTCGACGCCGAAGAACTCCCCGAGCCAGCCCCACTGGAAGACGGCCACGACCGCGCCGAGGGCCGCGCTCACGGAGAGCAGGAAGCCGAGGGCCGCCTTGAGCGGGACGAGCAGCGAGCGGAAGACCAGGACCAGCAGGAGGAAAGCGAGTCCGACGACCAGCCCCAGGTAGGGCAGCATCGCGTCGTCGAGGGTCCGGGAGAAGTCGATGAACAGCGCGGTCTGGCCGGTCACGAGGATCTCGGCGCCGCCGTCCGCTGCCCCGAGCGTGCCCGCGGCGCCGCGGATGTGGCCGACGAGTTCCTCGGTCGCGGTCTCGGTGGGTCCGGTCTTCGGGATGACGGTGAGGACCGCGGTGTCGCCCTTGTCGTTGGGCGTGGCGGGGGTGACCGTGGCGACGCCCTCGATCCTGGCGAGCTCCTTGCCCACGCCGGCCGCGGCGGTCGCCGCGTCCTTGGCCTGGACGGTGACCGTCAGCGGCCCGTTGAACCCGGCCCCGAAGGACTCGGACAGCATGTCGTAGGCCTTGCGCTGGGTGGTCTCCGGCGCCATGGTGCCCTCGCCGGGCAGGCCGAGCTGGAGGCTCGCGACCGGCACCGCGACGGCGCCGAGGCCGACGACGCCGAAGAGGAGGACGACGAGCGGGCGGCGGACGACGAACCGCGCCCAGCGGGTGCCCAGGTTCGGCTTGTGCCCCTTGGCGGCGCGCCGGTCGGCCTTGCGCTGCTGGCGCTCTGTGAGGGGCTTGCCGCTGTACTGCTTGCGGTCGCGGCGGGGCATGACCTTGACCGGTGCGAAGCCGAGGAGGGCCGGGACGAAGGTGACGGCGATGAGGACCGAGACGGCGACCGTGCCGGCGGCGGCGAGGCCCATCTTGGTGAGCATCGGGATGTTCACCACGGTGAGGCCGGCGAGGGCGACGATGACGGTGAGGCCGGCGAAGACGACAGCGGAGCCGGCCGTGCCGACGGCCCGGCCCGCGGCGTCCTGGCGCTCACGGCCTTCGGCCGTCTCGGAGCGGTAGCGGGAGACGATGAAGAGGGCGTAGTCGATGCCGACGGCGAGGCCGATCATCAGCGCGAGGGTGGACGTGGTGCCGGACAGGCCGAGAGTGCTGCCGAGGGCGGTGATGGCCGCGCCGCCGATGGCGACGCCGAGGACGGCCGTGAGCAGGGGCATGCCGGCGGCGATCATCGAGCCGAAGGTGAGGACCAGGACGATGGCGGAGACGAGGATGCCGAGGCCCTCGGCGCCGCCGCCCGGCGCTCCGTCGATCTTGACGGCGTCGCCGCCGGCCTCGACCACGAGACCGGTGGCCCGGGCGTCCGCGAGCACCTTGTCGAGGCCGGCGTGGGCCTCGTCGGTCAGCTTGAGCGCGGTCGGCCTGTAGGTGGCGACAGCGTAGGCCGTGGTGCCGTCCCGGCTGATGGCGTTCGTCTTGAAGGGGTCGGACGCGGAGACCACGTCCGGGGCCTTGGCGAGGGCCCCGACGAGGGTCTCGACCTTGGCTTTCTGCGCGGGGTCGGCGAGCTTCTCGCCGCCGGGCGTACGGACCACCACGCGGGCGGTGGCACCGTCCACGCTCATGGCCGGGAACTTCTCCTTCAGCAGGTCGAAGGCCTTCTGGGACTCCGTACCCGGCATCGAGAACGTATCGGCGGGCGGAGCCGGCGCGGCAGAGGCCGCGAAACCGACGCCGACCAGGACGGCGACCCACAACAGCGCGACCAGACCGCGCCGCCGAAAGGCGAATCGTCCCACTTTGTAAAGGAAGGTGGCCATAGCGAAAGGAACTCCTGTGTGAGTCGATGGCGCGAGCGGGGTGGCTCCGTCGAAGGCCGTGAAGACGGGATCAGGGGATGCGCCGCCCGGACGGGATCGGCGCCGCTTCCGTGATGCCATGATGGCACACTTATGGTGCCACTGTCTCGCCGAATCTGAGCCAGGCAGCGGAAGAGGCCGAAAGGAGCTGGCAGCTTGACCGCCGCACGAGGCGCCCGGCGCGGGCACACCGCCCCCGCCGGCGTGGGCGGCCGGGGCCGCGGCCGGCCCGAATTCCGGTCAAAGACCGGCTTCGACAGCAGGGTTGGTACCAGCCACAGCCCACCCCGACACCCGGGCGGACGCAGTGGCACCGACCGGGGCCATACGGCGCCATGCGGCGTCACCATGATGCCAAACATGGCCGGCGGATGGCCGGGGCGCGGTCGGCCGGGGCGCGGCGAACGCGAACGGGGCTGCCCGGCCTTCCGGCCGGGCAGCCCCGTTCGCGTTGCGGTGTGTGCGCAGGACCGCGCTAGATCTTCGCCTCGCGCTTGAAGGCCGAGCGGGCCCACAGGAAGCCGAGGAGACTGAGGACGACTCCCCAACCCAGCGCCAGCCATGCGCTGTTGCCGATCTCCGTACCCATGAGCAGGCCGCGGAGCGTGTCGGTCATCGGGGTGAAGGGCTGGTACTCGGCGAACCAGCGCAGGCCGACCGGCATGGACTCCGGCGGGACGATCGCGCTGCCGAGGAAGGGCAGGAAGGTCAGCGGCATGGGGGCGTTGCTCGCCGCCTCGACGCTGCTGGAGCCCAGGCCGATGGCCGCGGACAGCCAGCTGAGGCCGAAGGCGAGGAGGGCGAGCATGCCGAGGGCGGCCAGCCACTCGCCGAAGGTGGCGTTGGGGCGGAAGCCCACCAGAAGGGCGACACCGATGACCAGGACCAGGCTGATCATGGTCTGGATGACGTTGCCGACGACGTGCCCGGTCAGCACGGAGGACTTCGAGATCGACATGGTCCGGAAGCGGTTGATGATGCCCTCGGTCATGTCCGTGCAGACGGAGACGGCGGTCGAGACGGCTCCGGCGGTGGCGGCCATCAGGAGGATGCCGGGGGCGACGAAGTCGGTGTAGTCACCCCGGTCCCCCTCGCCGCCGCCCGGCAGTTCGATGCCGGCGCCCAGCGCGCCGCCGAAGACGTAGACGAACAGCAGGAGCATCAGGATCGGCATCGCGACGATCGAGATCGTCATCGAGGGGTAGCGCTGCGCGTGCTTGAGGTTGCGGCGCAGCATCGTCATCGAGTCGCGCATCGCATACGCGGTGCTCATCGGCGGGCCTCCTGTGCCGGGTCGGCCGGGCCGGGAACGGTCGTCGCGTGGTGGCGCGAGCCGTCGCCGGTGAGGGTGAGGAAGACGTCGTCCAGGTCGGGCGTGTGGACGGTGAGCGCGTCCGCGTCGACTCCGGCGCTCTCCAGCAGGTCGAGTACGGAGCGCAGCGCCGGAATGCTGCCGTCGCTGGGGATCTGGAGGGTGAGCCTCTCCTCGTCGCGGGCGCCGGGGCCGAGGGCGAGCCGGCGGGCGGCGGCGTCGAGGCTGGGCACGTCGGAGAACTGGAGGCGGATGTGGCCGCCGGGGATGCGGCGCTTGAGCTCGTCCGCGGTGCCCTCGGCGACGATCCTGCCCTGGTCGAGGACGGCGATCCGGTCGGCGAGCCGGTCGGCCTCCTCCAGGTACTGCGTGGTGAGGAAGATGGTCACGCCCTGGGCGGTGAGCTGCTGGATCAGGTGCCACATGGTGCGGCGGCTGCGGGGGTCGAGGCCGGTGGTCGGCTCGTCGAGGAAGATCAGGTCGGGGTTGCCGACGAGGGTCATCGCCAGGTCCAGCTTGCGGCGCATGCCCCCGGAGAAGGTGGAGGCCATCTTGCCGGCGACCTCGGTGAGTTCGAACTGCCGGAGTAGGTCGGCGGTGCGGCGCCTGCCCTCGGCGCGGTCGAGGTGGTGCAGGTCCGCCATGAGGAGCATGTTCTCCTCGGCGGTCAGCAGCCCGTCGACCGCCGCGAACTGGCCGGTGACACCGATCCTGGCACGAATGGCGTCCGCGCTGCGCTGCAGCGAGTGCCCCGCGACGGTCGCCTCGCCGCCGTCGGCGGAGATGAGCGTCGAGAGGATCTGGACGGTGGTGGTCTTCCCCGCGCCGTTCGGACCGAGGAGCGCGAAGATCGTGCCCGCCTGCACGTGCAGGTCGATCCCGTCGAGTACGCGCTTCTCGCCGTACGACTTGCGCAGGCCGACTGCGCTGATCCCCCGGGGCGGGGCCTTCTGCTCGGTCGCGGCACTCATCGTGCCCCCTCCCTTTCGTAGCTGTTGCGAGACAGAGCTCTGACCTCAGGCGCCGTGCGCACGCTGGATGGTGATGTCGCCGAGGCTGGTCCTCGCGTGCACCTTGACGGTCTCCGCGCCCTCGGTGGGGCCTTCGGCGGCTCCGAGGGTGCTGTAGACCGTTCCGGCCTGGGAGTTGATGTCGAGCCAGGCGGCAGTCCCCTGGCGGATCCCCACTTCGAGGTTGCCGGCTTTGGTCTGGAGCTCGACGGTGCCCCGCGCCACTTCCTCGATGCGTACGTGGCCGTTCGAGCTCTTCGACGACACGGACCCCTGCACCCGGCCGACGGTGATGTTCCCGTTGGCGACCTTCAGTCGCAGATTGCCCGCCACGTCGTCCAGCCACGTGTTGCCGTTGGAGTTCTTGATGTCGGCGTCGCCGCCGACGGTGCGGATCCTGACCTCGCCGGAGCCGGTGGTGACGTCCACGTCGCCCGCGGCCGTGTCGAGCCGGATGTCGCCGTGCTGGGTCTTGAGCTTCGCCGGGCCGCTCTGGTCGAGGCGGATGCTGCCGGCGCTGGTGCGGACCTCGCACTCGCCCAGCGTTCCCTTGCAGGTGATGTCGCCCATCTCCAGCGTGCCGACGAGACGCGAGCCCCGGGGCAGGGCGACGTCGACCGTGACCGAGCCGCGGGCGCTGAACAGGCCGCGCGCCCTCGGGGTACAGATCGTCAGGAGCCCGTCGGCGAAGTCGACCTTCGTCTCCTCGGCGACGCGCTGGTCGTCCTTGTCCCCGGCGGTGCGCGGGTGGATCTCGACGACCGTGTCGGTGCGGTCCGTGGCGCTGATCCGGGCGACTCCGACCTCGACGTGGATGGTCGCGGTGATGGGTCCCTCGGTCTCGTAAGAAGGCATGGCTGTCCCGTCCTCGTGGGTCTGGTGGCCGCCCCCGCTCCGGGGACGTGAAGATGGCGCGGGAGTGGTCGGCCCCCGTACTCCGGTGTCCTGTCCGGCGCCGCCCCCTGCGGCGCCGGGTCGCGGCCCTGGGTCGTCTCTTTCGGATCTTGTCGGTCGGGCCCGCGTCGTCCGGCGCCGTGGCCGGCAAGGCGGAGGGGCGCCCGTGTACTGGACGTACTCGGGCGCCTCGACAACGCGGCCGGGTGCGGTGCCGGGCGGCGCGGGCCCGGCAAGATCCGGAAGAGACGGCCTAGCTCACCCAGCCGGTGAAGCTCCGCCTGCCGCTGCCGCGCCGCGGTGCCTGGGCCTCGGCCGGCGGCCGTCCGCCGCCGGTCTCCAGGGCGCCCGAAACCGCCCTGACGAGCCAGGCGTTGAGGGAGAGCCCCTCGCGCGCCGCCGCCTGCTCGGCACGCGTCTTGACGTGGCCTGGGAGCCGGAGGTTGATGCGTGCGGTGCTGCTGTCCTCCCCTTCCGGCGCGAGCGGTACGGCGGGCAGGGCGGCGGGGGCCTCGTCGAAGCCGCCGGTCTCGAAGGGCTCTTCCCTCGGCGGGGCGGTCACGACGAACTCGGGCTCGAGCCCGCGCAGCCGTACGTCGACCGAGCCGGGAGCGAGCTCCCGGGTGACCTCGCCCATGGCGTCCGACAGGGCGTTGAGGAGGGTGAGCCTGGCTGCCGACTCCAGCGGGGCGGTGATGCGCTCGGCGAGAGCGCGGGCTTCTTCGCCGCCCGCTTCGGCGGCCACCGCGAGCTCGCGCCGAAGATTTGCGACATAGGGGCTGAGGTCCATGCCCTCAGCATGACACACACATGGCGCCATGGCGAGCCAATTTGGCGCCACATTCGCTGGCACTCAAGAAAGCCCAGGTCAAAGCGTGTGCCACTCATGAGCCAAGCTGAGCCACATGGCACCACGCCGGCTCAGGCCCTCCGGATCGGCCGCTCGGGGCCGGCCCCTCGGGATCGGACCCGCGGGATCCACCCTCGGGATCGGCGCCCGTGGCGCCGCCGCGGGAGTCGCGAATTCCACGGAGGCGCCCATTTGAATTATCCGGAGAGGCGCATAAGAATTCACGGCACCCCCATATACGACCGCGGGGTCGTCCTGTCGACAGGACGACCCCGCGGCGGTCCACGGAGAATTGCGGCACTGCGGAAATACCCGTACGAACCATGGGCGCGGGCGGCGGATCGGGCCGGCCGCGTCAGTCGGCGGCTGGCGCCCGACGCAGTTCCAACGTGCAGCACTTGGCGCTGCCGCCGGCCTTGAGCAGTTCGGACAGGTCGACACCGATCGGCTCGAACCCGCGCTCGGCGAGCTGCGCCGCCAGCCCCCGCGCCTGCTCGGGCAGCACCACGTGCAGGCCGTCGGACACGGCGTTCAGCCCGAACGCCACCGCGTCGGCCTCCTCGGCCAGCACCGCGTCGGGGAACCGGTCGGCGAGCACCTCGCGGCTCTCCGGGGAGAAGGCCGCCGGGTAGTACATGACCTCGTCGCGGTCGAGGACCGAGAGCGCGGTGTCGAGGTGGTAGAAACGCGGGTCGACCAGCGTCAGCCCGAGGACCTGCCGCCCGAAGAACTCCTGCGCCTCCTGCTGCGAGCGCGGGTCGCTGCGGAACCCGCTGCCCGCCAGGAGGGTGTCGCCGACGAGCAGGAAGTCGCCCTCGCCCTCGTTCACGTACTCCGCCTGCCGGACCTCGCCCCACCCCCGCTCCGCGAACCAGTCCAGGTACGCCGGGGACTCGCCGGCCCGGTAGTCGTGCCGGAAGCGGGCGACCAGCACCCGCCCGTCCAGCACGGTGGCCCCGTTGGCCGCGAACACCATGTCCGGCAGGTCGGGCACCGGCTCGATGAGGTCGATCCGGTGCCCGAGCTCGACGAACAGGTCGTGCAGCCGCTTCCACTGGGAAAGGCTGGTTTCCGTCACCGTGGGCTTCATCGGATCCATCCACGGATTGATCGAATACCGTACGTCGAAGTAATGCGGACGACACATCAGATAATGCCGCGGCCTTGCCGTTCGCCCTGATTGGCTCATGGTTTCCCTCGATGCGGAGTCGGTTCACGGATACCTCGAGCCACGATATCCAGGCCGCCGCCACACTCAATAGGAGCGGGTGAACAGGTGGCCAATTTCCGGTTTCAGGGCATGGCCTCCAGCAGGGCGTCCAGGGTGAGCTTCCACGCCGGCTCGGCGCCGGTCCCGAACGCCGCGGCGAGCGCGTACCCGACGGCGGCGTCGTACCCCTCCGGCTGCCGGTCCCCCCACTCGGCGGCCACCCGCCCGTCCCCGGTCGAGACGAACACCCCGAGTTCCACGCCGCCGCGCGACAGCCGGCTGCCGTCGAGCGAGACGGGAACGAACCGGTGGTCGCCGACGTCGACCCGGTAGGACGTGCGGGTCAGGAACCCCTTGGAGGGCCGCAGCTCCACCTCCGAGCCGCCGACGCGCATCGTCAGGTGCTCGGGGTCCCGGGTCCCGATCGGCACATGGCTCTCCGCCGCCGCGTCGCCCGTACGCCTCATCTCGACCCGCGGAACACCTTCGCCGTGCACGACGAGGGTGCCCGCACCATGGTCGAGTTCGACGGTGACCGTCCCGAACAGCGGGTCGTCGGCGGGCGGGTACGAGTACGACTGCATCAAAGGGTCCCTGTTCTCTCGTGCTGGGGAAACCATTGTCGGGCCCGCGCGAGCCACAAGATCGACACGCCCGGCCTACCGGAAGGCCTCCGGGCCGGAGTCCTCCCCCGCGGTCCACCGGACGCCGAGCCGCTGGCGGGTCAGGCGCCAGCCGCCGTCGCCGCTCCTGCGGAACTCCCAGTCGTACGGGCCTCCCATGGAGTACGGCGCGGACCTCGTCGCCTCGCCCGTGACGGCGACGAACCACATGTAGCCGATGCCGGTCGCCCGGTCCCCGTCCACCTCGAAGTGCGTGTTGAGGATGTGGTGCTGCATGCTCGGGAAGGGCGCCTCGGCCTCCTCCACCTTCGCCCGGATCGCCTCCCTGCCGCGTATCTCGCCCCACGGCCCGAACTCCAGCACCGCGTCCTCGGCCCAGCACGCGATCCAGGTACGCCAGTCCTTGCGGTCCAGCGCCCGCCACCCCCGGACCAGCAGCCCGCGCAGTGCTTCCTTGTCCTCCAGCACCCGCAGCCGCCGGACCAGGCCTCCGCAGTCGCCCGGGGCGGTCATCGGGCGCTCGCGACAGGCCGCACGACGAGCTCGTTGACATCGACCTCCGGCGGCTGGGACACCGCGTACGCAATGGCGTCCGCGACGGCGGAGGCCGGCAGCGCCACCGCTCGGTAGGCCTTCATGGCCTCCCTCGCCGCAGGATCGCAGATGCCGTCGGCGAGTTCGGACTCGGTCACCCCCGGGGAGACCAGGGTGACCCGGACGCCCCCGCCGGACTCCTGCCGCAGCCCTTCGGAGATCGCCCGTACGGCGAACTTGGTGGCGCAGTACACGGCCGCGGTGGGCGAGACCTCATAGGCGCCCACGGAGGCGATGTTCACGATGTGCCCGGTGCCCTGGGCGCGCATCACGGGCAGCGCGGCGGCGATCCCGTACAGCACTCCCCGTACGTTCACGTCGATCATCCGGTCCCACTCCTCGACCTCCAGCGCGTCCAGTGGCGACAGCGGCATCACCCCGGCGTTGTTGACCACCACGTCCACCCGCCCGTACCGCTCGCCCGCCGCGGCCACGAAGCCGCGTACGTCCCCGGCGTCCGTCACGTCCAGCCGCCGGAACGCCGCCGTCCCGCCCGCCGCGCCGATCTCCTCGCTCAGCGCCTCCAGCCGCTCGACACGCCGCGCCCCGAGGAACACGCGGTGCCCGTCGGCGGCGAGCCGCCGGGCGGCCGCCTCCCCGATCCCGCTGCTCGCTCCGGTGACTGCCACGACCTTGGGTTCGTTGCTCATGCCTGCCCTACTCCTCGACCACGGGTGCAGGTCCGTCCTGCCCGGCCGAGTCTTCGCGAGCCGAAGAGGGCCGACCAGGACGCGAGTTGCCCGGGTGCGGCACACCCAGGCACGGCCCACCCCCGGCGGCCTAACCTGTGGCCATGACCACGACCACGACGGACCGGGCCCTCGGAGAGTTCCTCCACGCGCGCAGGGCGGCCCTGCGGCCGCAGGACATCGGCATGGCGAGCCACGGCGTGCGCAGGGTCGCCGGCCTGCGCCGCGAGGAGGTCGCCGTCCTGGCCGACGTCAACGTGGACTACTACGCCCGCCTGGAGCAGGGCCGCGAGCGCCACCCCTCCCCGCAGGTCCTCGACGCGCTCGCCCGCGCCCTGCGGCTGCACCCCGACGCCCACGCCCACCTGCACCGCCTGGCCGGCTCGCCGCCGGCCGACCGCCCGCCCACCGACCTGGTCGAACCGGCCCTGCGCCGACTCCTCGACGGCTTCCCCGGCTCGCCGGCGTTCGTCGTCAACGCCGCCCTGGACGTCCTGGCGGCCAACGACTGCGCCCGGGCCCTGCATGCGCCGTTCGCCCCGGCGGACAACCTGGCCCGCATGGTCTTCCTCGATCCGGCGGGCCGCCGCTTCTACGCGGACTGGGCCGCCACGTCCCGGGCCACGGCCGGCCACCTCCGCGAGGCCTGCGGCATCACCCCGGACGACCCCCGCCTGCGCGACCTCGTCCGTACCCTCACCGCGCACAGCCCCGACTTCGCCCGCCTGTGGACCACCCACGACGTCCTGGCCAAGACCCGGGACGCGAAGCACCTCCACCACCCGGTGGCCGGCCCCCTGACCCTGACCTACCAGTCCTTCGACGTCCGCGCCGCCCCGGGCCAGCAGCTCATCGTCTACGAGGCCGCCCCCGGCACCCCGACGGCCGAAGCCCTCACCCTGCTCGGCGCCTCCTAGGTCGTCTCTTTCGGATCTTGTCGGTCGGGCCCGCGTCGTCCGGTGCCGTGGCCGGCAAGGCGGAGGGGCGCCCGTGTACCGGACGTACTCGGGCGCTCCGACAACGCGGCCGGGTGCGGTGCCGGGCGGCGCGGGCCCGGCAAGATCCGGAAGAGACGGCCTAGCGACTCCGGGTCCGAACGTCGCCGCCGCGGCCGTACCGGAGGTCCGGTACGGCCGCGGCAGCCGGTCCGTAGTGGTCAGTCGGTGATGGGGATCGCGCCGTTCACGGTGACCGGGACCGTTCCCGCCTCGCGCGCCGTCCCCGTCTCGCCCGCCTTCCCGGCCTTGTCCGCGGCCAGGCTGCGGAGCATCGCTCCGAGGTCGATCCCGGTGGCGGAGCCCAGCAGCTCGACCCCCTGGGCCACGTTGTCCGTGACCGTGCGGGAAAGCTTGGAAGCGCCGTCGGTGGAGATCACGGTCATCCTGTCGATCGCGCCCAGCGGTTCGGCGGCCTTGGCGACGATCTGCGGCAGGGCCTCCACCATCATCTGGAGCATGGCCGCCTCCCCGTACTTCTCGAAGGCGTCGGCCCGCTTCTCCATCGCGTCGGCCTCGGCCGCGCCCCTGGCGGCGATGGCGGCAGCCTCGGCGTCGCCCTCCAGGCGGACGGCGTCGGCGATGGCGGCGCGGCGCGCCCGCTCGGCCTCGCCGCGCTTGGCGCCTTCGATGGCCTCCGCCTCCGCCAGCGCCTGGCGGCGCTGCTTCTCGCCCTGACCGGTCAGGCGGGCGCGCTCCGCCTCCGCCTCGGCGGCCGCGATCCCGGCCAGGCGCTCGCCCTCCGCCTGCTTGACCCGGGCGGTGCGCTGGGCCTCCGCCTGCTGTTCGGCCTCGTACCGCCTGGCGTCGGCGGGCTTGCGTACCTGCGTGTCGAGCTGACGGTCGGTCAGCGCGGCCTGCCGCTCGGCCACCTTCTCCTGCTCGGTGAGGATCTGCTGCTGCCGGTCGGCGTCGGCGAGCGGACCGGCCGCGCTCGCCCGGGCCGCGGCCGCGTCGGTCTCGGCCTTGATCTCCGCCTGGCGCAGGTAGAGCGTGCGCTGCGCGAGCGCGATCTCCTCCTCCGCCTTCAGCCGGGCCTGTTCCGCGGCCCGCCGGGCGTTGGCCTCCGCGATGTCGGCCTCCTGCCGGGCCCGGGCGGCCTCGGGACGGCCCAGGTCCTCCAGGTAGGAGCCCTCGGTGGTGATGTCCTGGATCTGGAAGGCGTCCAGGACCAAGCCCTGCCCGGAGAGGCTGGCCTCCGCCTCCTCCGCGACCTGTCCGGCGAACGCGGCCCGGTCGCGGATGACGTCCTCCACCGACATCCGGCCGACGATCGCCCGCAGCGCGCCGGAGAGCACTTCCTGGGTGAAGCCGACGATCCCGTCCTGCTGGCGCAGGAAGCGCTGGGCGGCGGCCCTGATGGCGTCCTCGGTCCCGCCGACCTTGACGATGGCCACCCCTTCGAGGTTGGCCTTGATGCCGCGCAGGGTGACCGCGCCCCGCACCGCGACGGGGATGTGCCGGCTGGACAGGTCCAGGCTGTACCGCTGCTGGACGAAGGGGACGACGAACACGCCGCCGCCGACAACGACCTTCTGGCCGCTGTTGTCGGTGAAGACCTGCCCGGTGGCCGGGTCGGTGGACCGCTTCCCGCGGCGGCCCGTGATGATGAACGCCTCGCTGGGACCGGCGACCTTGTACCGGGTGACGACGACGAGGGCCAGCAGGACCAGGAGTACGACGATCCCGATGGCTGCTGCGGCGACTGGACTCATGATGGTTCCCCCCTGCCTCCACGAAGGGGCAGATCGGTGATGGGCACGAAGCGGATGAAGCGATGCGTCAGCGCTCGATGGCGCGGACGGCGACCGAGGTGTCCGACGGGGTCGCCGTCACCCAGATCTCGGCCCCGCGCTCCACCGGGGCGTCGGCGGTCGCGGCGTACTTGACCGGCTGCCCGGCCAGCGACAGCAGCACCTCGCCGTAGCCGCCGTGCGGAATGGCGGTGACCACGCGACCGGCGACGCCGACCAGGTCCGCCCGCTGCGGGGCACGCCCGCTGCCGTCACGGAGCAGGGCCCGGCCCAGGCGGTACGTCGCCCAGGCCGCTGCCGCTCCCGCCACGGCCCCCGCGGCAGCCGCCGCTCCGGGCCCGAGTCCCGTGGACCCGAGCACGATCGCCCCCGTGAAACCGAGCATCGATACGAAGCCCGCGACCACCGGAAGCGACAGCCACCCGTCGAACAGTCCGCCCAGAGCGCCGTGGAACACTCCCTCCAGCACTCCGTCGAACACCAGCGCGGTGGCCAGCACCACGATCCCGCCCATGCCGAGCCCCAGAAACCAGCCCATCGGACACCTCCCCCGTCTGGCCACCGTTTCCGCCGGACACCGACAGATTGCCCGGCAACCACACGGACGCACATTGCCTGCCGTCGGCAATCTTTACGCGTCTTTGACGCACGCCGCGGTGCGCTGCGCCGGACGCCGGACCTGCCGGACGCCGGACCTGTCGGACGCCGGGTCTCAGCTTGAGGAGCCGTCGGGCCAGCCGAGGAGGCGCGCCCCGATCGCCGCGGTCTGCAGGGTGTAGCGGTGCCGCGGGTCGGCCGGGTCGTGCCGGGTGAGGACGTGGATGCGCTGGAGGCGGTACGTCAGCGCCCGCACGCTGAGGGACAGCAGCCGGGCAGCCTCGGTGGCCACGCAGCCGGTGTCGAAGTAGGCGTGGAGGGTGTCGAGCAGCGGCCCCGCTCCGCCGCGCGCCTGGCACAGCGGGCCGAGCGTGCTCTCCACCAGGTCCTCCATGGCCTGTCGGTCGCGGCCCAGGACCGGATAGACCAGCAGGTCCGCCGCGTGCAGCACCGGGCCGTCCAGTGCCATCCGCCCGCCGAGGTCGAGGGCGCCCAGCGCCTCCTCGTAGCTGTGGACCACCCCGCCCGGTCCCGGATGGGGGCGGCCGATGCCGACCCGGCCGCCGTCGGTCGCCGCGTACGCCCGCTTGGCGAAGTAGGTGAGGACCTCCGGCTGGTCGCCGGAGGCCACGCAGACCAGCCGGCCCTGCTTGGTGGCCACCAGGATGTGCCGGTTCCCGAACCGTGCGAGCACCGCTTCCTCGATGCCCCGGGCGACGGGGTACCCGTCGCCATAGGGCTCCCGCCCCTCGGCGACGGCCACCGCGTGCGCCTGCGACAGCCGCAGCCCGAAGCGTGCGGCCCGCTCCGCCAGCTTGCCGAGATCGCTGCGCCCGTACAGGAGGTCGTCGATGAACTCCCGCCGCGCCGCCTCCTCCTGGCGCACGGCGTTGCTCTGCGCCCGTTCGTAGCCCTCGACGAAGGCGTCGACCGCCTGTTCCGCGACGGCGAACATGCGCACCGCGGCGGCCGGCGGCGACTGCGCCTGCGTCTCGTGCGACGCGGCGAGATGGGCCCGTATCAGGAGGCGCAGCCGGGCACCGGCCTCGGCCGCCCGTTCGCCCTCCCGCCGGCGGGCCTCCAGCTCGTCGCGCGTGAGACGGCGGCCCGTCGCACCCGCGTCGCCCAGCATCCGCCGGTAGTCCTCCACGAACTCCTCGACCGCCCGCAGGTCAGCCACCGTCCTCCCCCGATCCGAAGTCACGCGGTCCGATCCCGCGTCGTCGACAGGACTCCAGGGTGACACGGCACGGAGGGGTGCGAAGGCACCCGCTGCGGGACGGCAGCCGGCGTCTCAGGGGCCGGGTGCGGTGGCGGCGTGACGGCCGAGGAGCTCGGCCAGCCCGCGACGGGTGGCGGCCAGCACGACCCGGTCCCGGGCCTGCAGGACGTACCCGGGGTGCAACTCCCAGACCAGCCCGGCGGCAGGGGCCGGTTCGCCCTCGGGTGCGGCGGCGGACAGATCGGGGCGGCGGTCCTCCGGAGCACTGGTGTCGAGCGCGATCACCCGCCAGGCCCCGGGGCGGAACGATTCGGCGACGGTCCGCCCCTCCAGCTGCGGGTGCCCGGCCACCTCCAGGGCGGCGAAGAGCAGCACGCGCCGCTCCACCGGTACGGCCCCGAGGATCCGACGGCCCATCATCGCGCTCGCGAAGGCCGGGGCCGACAGGTGCGTGACGCTGCGGCTGCGCGTCAGGGCGTCGGGGTGCGCGGTGCGCAGGGTTCGGTAGACGGCGGTCGCGAAGTCGTCCTCGTACAGCCTCATCACGACCCGCAGGTCCGACCGGACCGCCCTCGCGTACAGGGTGGACTCCAGGTTGGTGGTGTCCGAACTGGTCAGCGCCAGCAGGACGTCCGCCCGGTGGACGCGGGCCGACTCCAGCACCCCTTCCTGCGTGGCGTCGCCGAGGACGACGGGAACGCGCAGCCTGCGGGCCAGCGCGACCCCGCGGGCCTCGGGGTCGGACTCCACGCAGACGACGGGGACCTCCATCTCCCGCAGCCTGGCCAGCACCCTGGTCCCGATCTTGCCCAGTCCGAGCAGCACCACGTGCCCGGACAGAGCGCGGGGCACCCGGCGCAGCGCCGACGCGGTCCGGAACGCGCCCAGCCCCTCCAGGGCCGCGGCCACGAGCACCGGCAGCAGGAGCAGTCCGACGAACCCTGCCAGGATCTGCAGCACCTTCCGCTCGGGCGGCTCCGTCACGGCCGGGTCGTTGATCGCGAAGATGTCGAGCAGGGTGATGTACGCGGCGTGCAGCGGATGGTCCCCGGTGGTCAGCCAGGACGCCACCGCCAGGGCGGCCACGACCGCGACGATGCCGGTGAGCGACCAGCGCAGCCGGCGCGAGAACAGCGAGGCGACCGGCAGCGTGGCGGCACCCCGCCGCAGGGGTGCCGTGGGGCCCGCGCGGGAGACCGCCTCCAGCGCCACGATGCCCCGGCCGGTCGCGGCGGCGACCGACCTGTCGTCGGGGAGGAGTTGCGGCCCGCGGTCCCCGCTCCGCTCGGAGCCCTCCGTGCCGGCCGGGTCGCCGGTGGTGGCCGACAGCAGCGCCAGGGTGCACAGTCCGGGTTCGGCGACGCGGCCGCGCCCCGGAGGGGTGCGCTCGACCGCGCGCAGCAGCAGCCCGTCCGCCTGGACGATCTTGCTGGTCCCCGCGACGGCCGACGCGGCGAGAGCGGGCGCGGCCGTGTCCGCGTCGGACAGGACCGTGGTGGACGCGTCCAGCTCCCGCAGGTCCGCACCCGGCTCGGCGACGACGGCCGCCTGGTCGAGGAGTGCCTCCAGGTGCTGGCCCAGCCGGCGGTTGTAGAGCCGGATCACCAGCCGGAGACGGGGGTTGAGCCTGCGGGCCACCAGCGCGGCCCGCAGGTTCGTCTCGTCGTCCTCGTACACCAGGGCCAGTGCGGCAGCACCCGGGACACCGGCTCCGACCAGGACCTCCTCCTCCGGCTCCGCCGCCTCCACCACCCGCAGGGCCCGCTCGTCAACGCCGCGCGGCTGCCGGCCCACGGGCAGCCGGGCCGACAGCCCGAGACGTGCCACGGCCCGGCGGCCCACGACGGGCTGCGGGGCCCGGGCGGTGGGAACCACGAGCGTCACGCGCTCCCGGTACACGTCCTGGAGCTCGGAGGCCAGCCGCCGGGCCAGCCCGTCGTCTCCGCAGACGACCATCCGACCTTCGGGCGAGGGGAGTTGAGAGGTAGTGGGCACGGTCCAAGAATGCCCGCCGCCGCCTCCCCGCGGCGCCGGAACGATCACACGGGGATCACCGCGCCGGCGGGGCGGCGACGCTGCCGAGCCACAGCAGGTCCCGTGCCCGGGTCATGGCCACGAAGAGCTGGCCGCGCCGGAGCTCCGCACGCTCCCGCGCCGTGTCCGTACCCGGCGCCCCGGCCGCGGACTCGGCGTCGTACCGGGGCAGCAACACGTTCTTGAACTCCAGCCCCTTCGCCCGTCGGTAGGTGCCCAGCTTGACGGCGTCGACGGGATGGCCGTCGTACTGCTCCAGCTGGCACACCGGGATCTCGGCCCGGGCCAGCAGCCGCTGGTAGTGGCCGAGGGCCCGCTTGGAGGCGCACAGCAGGGCGGTGTCGGCGAGCGCACCGTCGGGCAGGGCCTTCAAAGCACCCACCAGCTCCCGGTCGTGGGCCTCCACCGTGGGCTCGGCGACCCGCACGACGTTCCCGTCGTGGTAGGTGAGGTCGACATCGCGGCGGCCCGGCGTGGGTTCCCCGTCGATGTCCTCGAAGGCGTCGTCGGCCACGACCGCGAGGGCGGCGTCAAGGATCTGCCTGCTGTTGCGGTAGTTGGTGCGCAGCACCTGCCCGCGGTCACCGCGGATGTCGATGCCGGCGTCGGTGAGGCGGAAGCCGCCCGGGTACACGGTCTGCTGGCCGTCGCCGACGAGCAGCAGGCCGTTGAGCGCGTCGCCGACGAGCGCGTGCAGCAGGCGCACCCCGACGAGTGTGAGGTCCTGGACCTCGTCCACGATGACGGCCGCGTACGGAAGCCCGCCCCTGTCCTTGGACACCTCGTCGAGGGCGAGCGAGAGCACGTCGTTGAAGTCATGGACGCCGCGCTCGCGGCGCCGCGCCTCGTACTCCTCGTACAGCTCCCACACCGACTGCCGCTGCGTACGGTGAAGGCCCGCCCTGCGCCGCTTCCTGACGACGACCGCGTACTCCTCGAAGCGCGTGATGCCGCGCCCCTTGATGACGTAGTCGATCTCCTCCCGCCAGTACGCCGGGCCCGGGTCGATCTGGGCCAGCCGGCTCTCGCGGCCGTGGTCCTTCCACGCCAGGCTGAAGGCGGTCTCGGCCTTGTCCCCGTTCAACCGCACCGGTACGCCGCGCTCCTGCAGGAACTCCTGGGCCCATGAGTGCAGGCTGCGGAAGTCCACCCGGTCGGCGACGGCGGGGGCCATGGTCCTCAGGAAGGTGCTCTGCACGCGGGGCAGGTTGTTGGCGAAGGTGACGTACAGGATGCGGCCCGTCGTACGCCGGGCCAGATGGGCGGCGCGGTGCAGGGCGACGACGGTCTTGCCGGTCCCCGCCGGTCCGCTGATGCGCGCCGGGCCGGACCAGTTGCGGCGTACGAGCGCCACCTGGTCCGGGTGGAGGAAGGTCATCCACTGCTCGATCGGCGCGCGGCGCGCGCCCTCCAGGGCCGCCTCGCGCAGCCCGTCCACATCGAACAGCCCGTCGGGGGGCGCCTGTCGGCCGCTGTCCGGTACCACGCCCTGTTCGAGCGCGAGCCCTTCGCAGCCGGGGAGGACCCTCTCGAGGTGGTCCGCGATCGCCCGGACGGACTCCGCCCGCAGCCGCCGCGGCTGCGCCAGCAGCACGGGCCCGACCTGCTGCTCGCCCAGCAGCCGTATCCGCCCGAGCCCGCGGTCGAGGCTCTGCCCGGCCAGCACCATGACCGGCTGCACCGCCACCGGCGACATCCCGAGCGACGCGGCGGCGCTCTCGGCGACCTTCGTCGCGGCGAGCAGCCCGGCCGCGCCCTCCTCCTGCGGCGCACCGTCCTTCGTCCGGTCGTCGACGCGGACGACGAAGACCCCGCCGGGCCCCACCAACACCAGGTCCGCACGTCCCACGAGCAACCGCCACCCGCGCGCGGTCAGCACGAGCAGCTGCGCGAGGACCCGCCGCTCCCCCTCCCCGCCCGCCCCCGACCACCGCACCTGCCGCCGGGCGGCCTCCCACTGCTCCCGCAGTAACCGCTCCTGCCGCCGCGCCTCCTGCGATGCCCCAGCCCCCATGCCCAGCCCCCCTCGTACACGGAGTGGCGATCATAGGACGCAAAGCAACCAAACCGGCAGACCGCGTACCCGTCGCGATCGCGGGCTTCGCGCTGCCCGAGGGCCCGACCCGGAGTCCTGGGGATCCGGAATCCAGAGCAGGGCCTTCGCTTCGGCTTCGCCGCCGTTCGGTCGGTTCAGCGCAGGGACACGAACTTGGCTGTGCTCGGCACCCCCCTCTCATCCAGCAGGAAGAGCATGTAATGGCCGGGCGGGGCGTCGTTGGCGGAAGGCGGGGCCTGGAGCGAGAGCGCGTCGCCCTGGCGGTGGGCGATCCGCAGTTCCAGATGGCGCTGGCTGGTGTTGACCGCGTGGGTCGCGGTGGTCGGTGCCAGCAGGACGGCCTTCTTGACCTGACCGGGGGTCGAAGTCGTCACCCTGAACCGGGAGTCGTAGCCGATGGGGCCGCCGGGCACTTGGTCGAGCTGGGGCCTGGCGCCCTGGTGGAGGTAGGCGGGCTCGAAGATCTCGATACTGCCGTTCATCTCGTCGTCGATCTTCGGATCGTTGGCGAGCTGCTGGAGTTCGTCACCGGTGACCAGGACGCGGCCGTCGGGCAGGACGACCGAGTTGGCGTGGTAGCCGCGCGGCAGCCGCTGCACGGGCCCGAGCCGCCACTCCCCGAGTGCGTTGCGGGTCTCGATCTGGCGGTACTTGAGATCGGATTTGGGGTTGTAGTCGCCGTTTCCGTAATCCCGGATCCCGTAGGCGCCGTTGACCGTCAGCAGGCTCGCGTCCGGGAGGATCAGGGTGTTGTCCTGGGTCCGGCCGAAGGCGCGCGGGTGCTTCTTCTCCCAGACCCCTCCTGCGAGCTGGTAGGTGTTGGGGTCGTCGCGGTCACCACCGAGGATCAGTACGGAGTCCGGGCCCCGGAAGCCTGCGGGCAGCGGTACCGCCGACCCGTAGCCGCGGTGAACGCCGTCCGGGCGCGCGGGAAGGTCCGTGCGGGTCTCCGCGACGGGGTCGAAGGCCCACTGTCGAGCGGCGTGGCGGCCCAGGCCGTACACCTTGCCGTCGCGCAGCGTGAACAGGTGCGGGTAGTCGCTGTCCTCGCCGAACGGCGCGTCCACGCGAAGGGTGTCGGTGGGAACGTCCCGCGGGATCAGCGTCTTCTCGAACGGCACCGGGTGGCTCTTGGCAGGGAACCGCTCGACGACCGAGGTGGAGGTGCCCCAGCCCTGTTCGGTGTGGCCGGACATGATGAGCAGGCGCCCGTCGGGGGCGGTGGCGACGGACGGGTACCAACGGCCCACCGCCATGTCCTTGTTGACCGCCCACGACTCGGTCCACGGGTCGAAGACGAGGGACAGCTTCGCTCCGGCGCCTCCGCCGTAGCCGAGGTTGCCGCCGAAGACGCCAAGCATGCCGTTGGGCAGGAAGGCGTGCCCGGCGCAGAAGAACGGGGCCGGACGTTTCACGTCCGTGCCATCCGGCACGACCAGCTCGGGCGGGGTGACCTTGGTGAACGCGTCCGGTCCCGTCCCCTTCCCCGGATCCCACAGGAAGGCACGGCCGGCGTTCTCCGGCCCGAGCGTGTTGGTCGGCGCGGGCTCCTCCGTGGGGTCGGTCTCCACCCGCTCGAAGGAGAACAGCAGCACCTTGCCGGTGGGCAGCATGGCGATGTGGGCGGCGAAGTCGGGCGACTGGAAGTACTCCGCGAACTGCCCGTACGCCTTGGGGTGGAACTTCGAGTTCGCCAGCTCCTGGGACCTGGTCAGGTCGCTGAGGCTCTCGATCCGCGCGAGCTGGGAGTACCCGCCCAGAGCCTGGGCCGCCGCGCGGATCTTGGCATGCTCCTGAGCGTGCCCTGCCCCCAGGGTCGCGGCTTCGGCAGCTTCATCGGGATGGCCGGCTCCGTCATGGGCGGCGGCCGGAACGGCGGCGACGAACAGGGCGGTGGCTGCGAGCGCGGAGAGCGACGCCGCGATCCTCCTGGGGCGGTGCCTGCGTGACATGTGACTCCTCACCTGTGAGCACGAGCGGACAGGCGGGCCGCCTGCCGTGGACGATCAGTCACCCACAGCGACAGATGTATGACGTTATGCATGCATACCGCTTGCTGAAGCCGGGCCCTTGATGCAGGGCCGTCAGTGTCACGGACCAGCGCCAACCCGCCCCAACGCCGCTCTCGAGCCACGGCACGGTCCCCCGCACGGCCGTCACTCTTCGTAGACGAACACGCCGAACGCACCTTCCGACCGCCGCCGCCCACCCTCCGGCGCCGACCGCCCCCGGCGACGAATCAGTTCGCCTTCGCGATGGGCTCCAGGATGGCCACGCACTCCACGTGGTGCGTCATCGGGAAGAGGTCGAAGACGCGGAGGGTGCGGGGCTTGTAGCCCGCCTCCGCGAAGTACGCCAGGTCGCGGGCCAGGGCCGCCGGGTCGCAGGCCACGTAGGCGATGCGGCGGGCCGAGAGGCCGGCCACGTGGCGGACCGTCTGCTTGCCGGCGCCCGCGCGCGGGGGGTCCAGGACGACCAGGTCGCACTCCGTGATGCCGGTCTTCGGGAGGACCGTCTCGACCTTGCCCTGTTCGATGCGGACCCGGGGGAAGTCCGCCAGGTTGTGCCGGGCGTCCTCCACCGCGCGCTTCGTCGACTCGATGCCGAGGACGGCGCCCGTCTCGCCGAGGCGCTCGGCCAGGGCTCCCGCGAAGATGCCGACGCCGCAGTACAGGTCGAGGGCCATCTCGCCCTTGCGCGGCATCAGGCCCTGCATGACGGCCTTGATCAGGGTGTCCGCGGCCTGCGGGTGGACCTGCCAGAAGCCGCCCATGCCGACGCGGTACGTACGGCCGTCCGCCCGCTCCCGGACGAAGGGGCGGCCGTGGACGCGGTGGACGCCGCCGTCCTTCTCCTCCACGCGCAGGACGGAGACCGGCTTGTCCAGCTCGACGAGCGGGAGGCGGCCGCCCGGGCGCGGGGTGAGGACGACCTGGCGGTCCTGGGAGCCGGTCGCGGCGATGGCCTCGACCGTGGCCATCTGGGGCCAGTCCTGCTTCTCGATGCCGAGCTCGCTGACGCCCGGCGCCGCGATCATGCAGTGGTCGATCGGCTCGATCTCGTGCGAGCGGTGCTTGCGCAGGCCGACGGTGCCGTCCTCGTCGACCGCGTACTGCACGCGCGTGCGCCACTGCGGCACCTGCCCGGCCGGCAGCTTGTCGCCCTCGGCCGGCATCACGGTGCCGTCCCAGCCGGCCTCCTCCGCGGTGAGCCCGGCGAGCCGCTTCAGCTGCTCGGCGACGACCTCGCCCTTGAGCCGGCGCTGCGCGCCCGGCTTGGCGTGCTGCCAGTCGCAGCCGCCGCACTTGCCGGGGCCGGCGTACGGGCAGGGGGCCTCGACGCGGTCCTTGGAGGCGTCGAGCACGGTGATCGCGTCGGCGCGCAGGAAGCGGGAGTCGACGTCGCCCTCGGTGACCTTCGCGACGACCTTCTCGCCGGGCAGGGTGTGGCGGACGAACAGGACGCGGCCCTCGGCGGTCCGGGCGATGCAGTGACCGCCGTGCGCGACGGGACCGACTTCGACCTCGTACTCCTCCCCGACCAGTGACTGCTTCTCGTTCTGCTCCGTCATGGCGGGGAGGCTCCAAGGCTAAGAAAGACCAAAAAAAGTGAACGGCCGGACGACCGACCCACCAGTTTACGTGGATCTCGTCCGGCCGTTCACCAACCCGTTCAGCCCTTGCCGGTCGGCGCCTTCGGCGGCCGCGGCGTGTCCACCGGACCGCGGCGGACCGAGCCCGGTGCGTTCCAGTCCTGGCGCTTCTTAGCCCGCCGCTTGGCGAGCTCCGAGGATTCGAGCTGGTAGGGCACCGAGGTGACCATCACACCGGGGGTGAAGAGCAGCCGGCCCTTGAGGCGCAGCGCGCTCTGGTTGTGCAGCAGGTGCTCCCACCAGCGGCCGACGACGTACTCGGGGATGTAGACGCTGACCGCGTCGCGCGGGTTCTCGCTGCGCAGGCCCTTGACGTACTCGACCACCGGGCGGGTGATCTCGCGGTAGGGCGAGTCGAGGATCTTGAGCGGGACGTTGATCCCGCGCCGGTCCCACTCCTCGCGCAGGGCCTTGGTCTCGGCCGTGTCGACGCTGATGCTGACCGCTTCCAGGGTGTCCGAGCGGGTGAGCTTGGCGAAGGCCAGGGCGCGCAGCGTGGGCTTGTGCACCTTGGAGACCAGGACGATCGAGTGGACCCGGGAGGGGCGCACGCTGTCGTCGCTGGGGCCCTCGGCGGCGGCGATCTCGGCGGACACCCGGTCGTAGTGCTTCCGGATCGCGGTCATCGTGCCGTAGAAGATCACCATGCCGAGCAGGGCGACCCAGGCGCCGTGGGTGAACTTGGTGGCCAGGACGATGACCAGGACCATGCCGGTGAAGAAGGCGCCGAAGGTGTTGATCGCCCGGGAGCGGTGCATGCGCCGGCGGGCGGCGACGTCGCGCTCCGTCTTCAGGTGCCGGTTCCAGTGCCGAACCATGCCGATCTGGCTGAGCGTGAAGGACACGAACACGCCGACGATGTAGAGCTGGATCAGCTTCGTCGAGTCCGCGTCGTAGATCCAGACGAGCAGTATGGCGGCGCCGGCGAGGAGCACGATGCCGTTGGAGAAGGCGAGCCGGTCGCCGCGCGTGTGCAGCTGGCGCGGCAGGTAGCGGTCCTGCGCGAGGATCGAGCCGAGCAGCGGGAAGCCGTTGTACGCGGTGTTCGCGGCCAGGAAGAGGACGAGCGCGGTGGCCGTGGCCAGCAGGAG
Organism: Streptomyces sp. A0592; assembly: GCF_004795115.1. Classification (NCBI taxonomy): domain Bacteria; kingdom Bacillati; phylum Actinomycetota; class Actinomycetes; order Kitasatosporales; family Streptomycetaceae; genus Streptomyces; species Streptomyces sp. A0592. The sequence continues at coordinate 176,290 of NZ_SSBM01000004.1, read as the reverse complement.
GAAGAGGATGCTGTCGCCGCCGAAGACGGCTTCGCCGACCTGGGAGATCACCGGGTCCTGGACGTACTCGGGGCCGACCGGGACACCGTTGTGCAGCAGGTCCACGGCGGGGTTCTCGGCCATCCGCACATCGGTGGCCATGGCCAGGCCGATGATCCCGCAGAACATGGTGACGGCCAGCCCGCCCATGAGGGCGAGGGTGGTGGCGGCGTTCTTGCTCTTGGGCTTGCGGAAGGCGGGTACGCCGTTGCTGATCGCCTCGACGCCGGTCAGTGCGGCACAGCCCGAGGAGAAGGCGCGCAGCAGTAGGAAGACCATGGCGAAGCCGGCCAGGCCCTTCTGCTCCGGTTCGATCTCGAAGTCGGCCGTCGGCGCCGACATGCTCTCGCCGAGGACGATGCCCTTCCAGGCACCCCAGCCGATCATGACGAAAACCGCGGCGACGAAGACATAGGTCGGGATCGCGAACAGCTTGCCGGACTCCTTCACCCCGCGCAGATTCATCAGCGTGAGCAGAAGGATCATGACGATCGCCGAGAGCACCTTGTGCTCGATGACGAAATGCACGGCGGAGCCGAGGTTCTCCACTCCGGAGGAAATCGATACGGCGACGGTCAGGACGTAGTCGACGAGCAGAGCACTCGCGACGGTCAGGCCGGCCCGGGGTCCGAGGTTGGTGTTGGCCACCTCGTAGTCGCCACCGCCGCTGGGGTAGGCGTGCACGTTCTGCCGGTAGGAGGCGACCACCGTGAACATCAGCACCACGACCGCGAGGGCGATCCAGGGGCTGTACTGGTAGGAGGCGACCCCCGCGATCGACAGGACCAGCAGGACCTCGCCCGGGGCGTAGGCCACGGACGAGAGAGGGTCGGACGCGAAGACGGGAAGGGCGATCCGCTTGGGAAGGAGTGTTTCCCCGAGGCGGTCGCTGTGCAGCGCCCGGCCGATCAGGATCCGTTTGGGCACGTCGGTCAGTTTGGACACGCAGAGGATCGTAAGCGTTCGAAATCAGACTGACGAACCCCCCACCCCCTCATACCGCAATCCCGTTGCATTTCCTCCCCGACCGCACCACGACCGCACCACGAGTGCGCCCCTGATGCGGCCCGGACGCGCTCGGATGCGTCCCGGTGCGGCCCGAGAAGCCCCAAGAGGCCACAGCCATGACCGCCCGTGTGTAGCTTGGGCCATGGTCTGAGACCCTGTTAAACCAGAGCATGCAATGAGGCTGGGAACCAGCGAGTCGCTGACAGCCGGAAGGACGGCCGTGCACATCGTCATCATGGGTTGCGGAAGGGTGGGCTCCGCCCTCGCGCAAACCCTGGAACAGCAGGGTCATACGGTCGCAGTCGTCGACCAGGACCCCACCGCATTCCGCCGGCTGGGCGCCGGTTTCGGCGGCCGCCGCGTCACCGGGGTCGGCTTCGACCAGGACACCCTGCGGGAGGCGGGAATCGAGGACGCGGGCGCGTTCGCGGCCGTCAGCAGTGGTGACAATTCCAACATCATCGCCGCGCGGGTGGCCCGCGAGATGTTCGGCGTCGAGAACGTCGCCGCGCGCATCTACGACCCCAAGCGCGCCGAGGTCTACCAGCGCCTGGGCATCCCCACCGTCGCCACCGTGCGGTGGACCGCCGACCAGATGCTGCGCCGGCTGCTGCCGTCGGGCGCCGAGCCGCTGTGGCGGGACCCGAGCGGTGGCGTGCAGCTCGCCGAGGTGCACACCTCCCCCTCCTGGATCGGCCACAAGGTCAGCAAGATCCAGGAGGAGACCGGTGTCCGTGTCGCGTTCCTCACCCGGCTGGGCGAGGCCATGCTGCCGACGTCGCAGACGGTGCTGCAGGAGGGCGACCTCGTCCACGTGATGATGCGCACGGACGAGATCGACAAGGTCGAGGCGGCTTTCGCCGAGGGGCCTGAGGAGGCACACGCATGAGGGTCGCTATCGCCGGGGCAGGCGCGGTGGGCCGCTCCATCGCGGGCGAGCTGCTGGAGAACGGCCACGAGGTGCTCCTGGTCGACAAGGCGCCGACCGCCATCTCGGTGGAGCGGGTGCCGCAGGCCGAGTGGCTGCTGGCGGACGCCTGCGAGATCACCTCGCTGGACGAGGCGGCGCTGCAGCGCTGCAACGTGGTCATCGCTGCGACCGGCGACGACAAGGTCAACCTCGTCGTCTCGCTGCTCGCGAAGACCGAGTACGGGGTGCCGCGGGTGGTGGCCCGCGTCAACAACCCGAAGAACGAGTGGCTCTTCAACGAGTCCTGGGGCGTGGACGTCGCGGTCTCCACGCCGCGCCTGATGTCGGCCCTGGTCGAGGAGGCCGTGAGCGTCGGCGACCTGGTACGGCTGCTGCGCTTCAGCCACGGCGACGCCAACCTGGTCGAGCTGACCCTGCCGCCCGACTCCTCGGTCGCGGGTACGCAGATCAGCGAGATCAGCTGGCCCGAGGACACCTCGCTCGTCACGATCATCCGGGGCAACCGGGTGCTGACGCCGCACGGCGAGGAGACCCTGGAGCCGGGCGACGAGCTGCTCTTCGTGGCCGCCCAGGCCCGCGAGGAGCAGCTGGAGGACCTCCTCCAGGCCCGCCGCTAGCGCTCGGCCGTGCGGCGGCGGGCTCGACGGGCGAAGGGGGCGCACCCGGCCGGGTGCGCCCCCTTCGCGCTCCCCCGCCGCCGCACGGCCGGGGTCGTCCGGCGAACGGCGCAGGGGCGGGACCGGCCCGATGGCCGGTCCCGCCCCTGCGTGGTTCGCCGTGTGCCGGCCGGTCACGCCTTCCGGTGGGACGGCGCCTTGCGGGCCTCCTCGGCGGCCTCCTTGGCCTCCCACTCCGCGATCACGTCGATCGGCGGCGGCGCCTTCGCCAGGAAGACCCAGGTGAAGTACACCGCGAGGACCATCGGCGGGAGCTTCAGCGCGATCAGCACCCAGCCCAGCTGCGTCGCGTCGCCCCACCAGTACAGCGGGAAGAGGATCGCGTACTTGGCGAGGAAGATCAGCCCCCAGGCCAGGCTGGCCTTGGTGTACGCCTTCTTGCGCCCGGGGTTGCGGGTGCGCCAGGACAGGTTCTCCTTGAAGACCGGTCCGAGGATCACGCCCAGCAGCGGGAAGCCCACCAGCGCCGAGACCGTGAAGGCCACGCCCAGGCCGACGCCGTAGATCATGCCCGGCAGGTAGAAGCCCTTCGCGCTGCCCGTGAAGAGGGCGAAGGCCACGCCCACGCCCACGCCGAAGACGCCGCTGAAGGCGTGCTTGACCGTGTCCTTGCGCAGCAGCCGCACGATCACCAGCAGCACGGCGACCGCGCCCGCCGCGATGGCGGACATCTTCACGTCCTTGTTGATCGTGTAGATCATCACGAAGAGCAGCCCGGGGAGCATCGTCTCGATGGTGCCCCGGACACCTCCGAACGCGTCGAACAGCGCCGCCTGCGTCACAGCCTTCTGGTCCTCGGACGGCTCGGCGCCGGGCTCCGGGTTGGTCGGTTTGTCGAGTGACATCGCCGGTTACTGCTCCTGTCCGAGCGGTCGGAGTTCGTACTTCGGGTTGAACAGCACCCGACGGCCGTGACTCAGCGAGATGCGCCCGGAGGCGATCATGCGTCTCCCGGGCTCGATTCCCACGATCGAGCGACGCCCGAGCCAGACCACGTCCAGTGCGCCGGAGCCGTCGAACAGCTCGGCCTCCAGGGCGGGGACTCCGGCCCGCGGCCGCAGGGTGACCGTGCGGAGGGTGCCGGTCACCTTGACTATCTGGCGGTCGTCGCAGTCGCAGATCCGCGTACACCCCGCGGCTTCTGCGTCCTCCTGCAGCTCCGCGGAGTGCAGGTCCTCCTGCGAGGTCGACAGCCGCTCGATCATCCGGCGGAACCGGCCCGCCGGCCTGGCCGGCTTCGCGGGCTTCTCGGGACGCGGTTCAGCACTCATACAGGAAAGCCTACCGGCGCGCCCACTACCTCTCGAAGCGGTATCCCATGCCCGGTTCGGTGATGAAGTGCCGCGGATGCGAGGGATCCGCCTCCAGCTTGCGCCGCAACTGGGCCATGTAGACCCGCAGGTAGTTCGTCTCGGTGCCGTAACTGGGCCCCCAGACCTCCTGGAGCAGCTGCTTCTGGCTGACCAGCTTGCCGCCGTTGCGGACCAGCACCTCCAGCAGGTGCCACTCGGTGGGGGTCAGCCGTACGTCGCGCCCCTCGCGCACCGCCTTCTTGGCGGCCAGGTCCACCGTGAAGCCCTCGGTCGCCACGACCACCTCGTCCTCGCCGGACCCGGCGGACGGTTCGGCCCGGCGGACGGCGGCGCGCAGCCTGGCCAGCAGCTCGTCCATGCCGAAGGGCTTGGTGACGTAGTCGTCGGCGCCCGCGTCCAGGGCCTCGACCTTCTCGTCGGAGCTGTGCCGGGCGGAGAGGACCAGGATCGGCACGCGGGTCCAACCGCGCAGCCCCCTGATCACCTCCACCCCGTCCATGTCCGGCAGGCCGAGGTCGAGGACGACCACGTCGGGGTGGCGGGCCGCCGCGAGCTCCAGTGCGCTCGCGCCGTCGGCGGCGGCGTCGACCTCGTACTTGCGTGCCTTCAGATTGATCACGAGGGCTCGGACGATCTGCGGCTCGTCGTCCACCACGAGCACCCGGGTCATTGGGGTCCTGCCTTCTGTCGTGTCGTCCGGTCACGGTCGTGACCGGTGTCGAGGGGGTGGTCCGTACCGGCGCCGTCCACCGTGCCACGGGCCGGTGCCGGGCCGCGGGGCACCGCGCGCAGGGTCAGCACCATGGTCAGCCCGCCGCCGGGGGTGTCCTCGGCGGCGAGGGTGCCGTTCATGGACTCGGTGAAACCGCGGGCGACGGCCAGTCCCAGGCCGACTCCGGCGCCGCGCGGGGCGTCCCCGTACCGCTGGAAGGGGGCGAAGATCCGGTCCTTCGCCTCGTCGGGGACCCCCGGCCCGCGGTCGACGACCCGCACCTCGACCCGGTCGTCGAGGCTGCTGGCCGCCACCAGTACCGGTGTGCCGGCCGGGCTGTACTTGACGGCGTTCTCCACGACGTTGGCCACGGCCCGCTCCAGCAGCCCGGGGTCCACCGCCACCATCGGCAGCGACTCGGGCACGTCCAGCAGCACGCTGTCCTCCGGTACGCCGCCCAGCGCCATCGGGACCACCTCGTCGAGGTCGATCTCCCGGATCAGCGGGGTGACGGTCCCGGTCTGCAGCCGCGACATGTCCAGCAGGTTGCCCACGAGGTGGTCGAGGCGGTCGGCCCCGTCCTCGATGCCCTCCAGGAGCACGGCGCGGTCCTCCTCCGACCATTCCACGTCGTCGGAGCGCAGCGAGGTCACGGAGGCCTTGATGGAGGCCAGCGGCGTACGCAGGTCATGGCTGACGGCGGCCAGCAGGGCGGTCCTGATCCGGTTGCCCTCGGCCTGCCGGCGGGCGTCCTCCGCCTCGCCGACCAGCCGCTGGCGGTCCAGGACCACGGCGGCCTGGGCGGCGAAGGCGCCGAGCACCCGGCGGTCCTCGGCGGGCAGGACCCGCCCGGACAGGGCGAGCGCCATGTGGTCGCCGATGGGCATGTCCACGTCGGCGTCCTCGGGCCGGGCGACCGGGCCGGGGCCGACGCTGCCGGCCGGTTTCCAGGGCTCCAGGTCGTTCGCCCGCTCCAGCAGGGCCACCGACTCCATGGCGAAGGTCTCGCGCACCCGCTCCAGCAGCGCGTCCAGCGTGGTCTCCCCCCGCAGCACGCTCCCGGCGAGGAAGGAGAGGATCTCGGACTCGGCGCGCAGCCGGGCGGCCTGGTGGGTGCGGCGGGCGGCCAGGTCCACCACCGAGGCCACCGAGACGGCGACGCCGAAGAAGACGGTGATGGCCACGATGTTCCTGGGGTCGGACACGGTGAACCGGTGGAGCGGCGGCGCGAAGAAGTAGTTCATCAGCAGCGAGCCGAGGGCGGCGGAGGCGAGGGCCGGCCAGAGCCCGCCCAGCAGCGCGGCGGCCACCGTCAGCGCCAGGAACAGCAGCATGTCGTTGGCGAGCCCGAGGTCGGCGTCGACGTGGGTGAGCAGCAGGCACAGCAGCACCGGGAAGACCGTACCCACCACCCAGCCGGCCACGATCCGGTTGCGGCCGAGCCGGGCCGCCGAGCGGGCGACGGGCAGGCCGCGCCCCTTGGCGACCTCCTCGTGCGTGACGATGTGGACGTCGAGGTCGGGTCCCGAGTCGCGGGCCACGCTCGCGCCGACGCCGGGGCCGAGGACGTACTGCCAGGAGCGGCGGCGGCTGGAGCCGAGCACGATCTGGGTGGCGTTGACCCCGCGCGCGAAGGCGAGCAGGGCGTCGGGGATGTTGTCGCCGATGACGTGGTGAAACGTTCCTCCGACGTCCTCCACCAGCGTCCGCTGGACCGCGAGCTCCTTCGGCGAGGCGGCGGTCAGGCCGTCGCTGCGGGCGATGTAGACGGCGAGGATCTCGCTGCCCGAGCCCTTGGCCGCCATCCGCGACGCGCGCCGGATGAGGGTGCGTCCCTCGGGCCCGCCGGTGAGCCCGACGACGATCCGCTCCCGCGCCTGCCAGGTCGAGCGGATGCCCTGCTCGCCCCGGTACTGCTGGAGGTACTCGTCCGCCCGGTCGGCCACCCACAGCAGTGCGAGCTCGCGCAGGGCGGTGAGGTTGCCCGGCCGGAAGTAGTTGGAAAGGGCCGCGTCGACCTTCTCGGGCTTGTATATGTTCCCGTGCGCCATCCGCCGGCGCAGCGCCTGCGGGGACATGTCGACGAGCTCGACCTGGTCGGCCCGGCGGACGACCTCGTCGGGCACGGTCTCCCGCTGCCGCACCCCGGTGATCGCCTCGACCACGTCCCCGAGGGACTCCAGGTGCTGGATGTTGACGGTCGACACGACGTCGATGCCGGCCCGCAGCAGCTCCTCCACGTCCTGCCAGCGCTTGGCGTTGCGCGATCCGGGGACGTTGGTGTGCGCGAGCTCGTCCACGAGCGCTATGGCCGGTCGGCGGGCGAGGAGCGCGTCCACGTCCATCTCGGTGAAGGTGGCCCCGCGGTAGGTCAGGGTCCGGCGTTCCACCTGTTCGAGTCCGTGGAGCATGACCTCCGTACGCGGCCGCCCGTGGTGCTCGACGAAGCCGACGACGCAGTCCGCGCCCCGCTCCGTCCTGCGGTGCCCCTCGGAGAGCATCGCGTAGGTCTTGCCCACGCCGGGTGCCGCGCCGAGATAGATCCTGAGCTTGCCGCGTCCCATGCGCTCATTCTCGGGGACGTACGGGCCGGGCACGCACCGATCCCGTCCCGGGGGCCGATCCCTGACGGATCTCTGACGCGGGCCGCGGCGCCTCCTCCGCGGTGCGCGAAAGCCGGTGGGCCCCACCCCGAAGGAGTGGGGCCCACCGGCCGGAAAGACGACGAGCCCCCCTGTGCGCGGGGGCCGTCCGGGATCCGCGGGTCAGCGGACCTCGGTGATCTCCGGGCCGCGCTCCAGCTGGCCCATGCCGCCGCCGAAGCGGGAGCCTTCCTGCTCCTCCGTCTGCACGCCGTCCGGCACCATCTGGGCGTCGTTCGGCAGCTTCAGGACGATCGGGTCGCGCGGGGCCATCGGGCCGTCGCCGCGGACGACGACGGTGTCCCGGAAGATCTGCTCCAGCACGCCCGCCGACTCGGGGCGCACCGCGCCCTGGCCGGAGATGACGCCCCGCAGGAACCAGCGCGGGCCGTCCACGCCGACGAAGCGGACCAGCTGGGCGCCGGTCTGCCCGTCGGGCAGCGGGACGGGAACCTGCGCGCGCAGCTCCCAGCCCAGGGTGCCCTGGACCTCGTCGATGATGCCGCCCTGCTGGGTGATGCCCGCGGCGATCTCGTCGCGGACCTCGCCCCAGATGCCTTCCTTCTTGGGCGCGGCGAAGGCCTGCAGCTGCACGGCGCTGTCGCCCAGCACCACGGTGGCGGCCACGATGGCGTCCCCGGCGACCTCGACGCGCAGTTCCATGCCGTCGACACCGGGTACGAAGATGCCGCCCAGGTCGACCCGGCCGTCGGCCGGGTTCCCGAGTACCTCGGAGACGTCCCAGGGGCCGTCCGGCCGCGGGGCCGGGGGCAGGTTGATCCGGCGCGGCGCGGCAGCGCCGCCGTCCGACTCGCCCGCGTCGTCCTGCTCAGCGGCGGCGACGCCGTCTACGACCTGCTCGGCCGCGCCGCCGTCATGGGCGGAGTCGTTCTTCTTGCGACGTCCGAACACGTCACTGTCCTTCCCGGTCGGTTACGACCGAAGCGTAGCCATTCCCACCCTGCTGACCAGCCCCGGATCCGGCCACGGCCGCATGACCGCCGGTGGAGCCGAAGCCCCCCTCGGCCCGGGCCGAGCCGGGAAGTTCCGCCACCTCGTGGAAGCGCACCTTCTCGACCCGCTGGACAACCAGCTGGGCAATGCGGTCGAAACGCTCGAACCTGACGCTCTCGCGAGGGTCGAGATTGACCACGATCACCTTGATCTCTCCACGGTACCCGGCATCCACCGTCCCCGGGGCATTCACGAGCGCGAGCCCGCAGCGTGCGGCCAGACCCGAGCGCGGGTGCACGAAGGCCGCGTACCCGTCGGGGAGGGCGATCGCGACCCCGGTGGGCAGCACCGCGCGCTCACCGGGCTCCAGTACGGCGGCCTCGGTGGTGACCAGGTCGCAGCCGGCGTCACCGGGGTGCCCGTACGCCGGAATCGGAACCTCCGGGTCGACGCGGCGAATCAGCACGTCGACGTCATGGCGGGATCCGTTGTTGTTCAGGGACATCAGGGGTTCACCTCAAAGGCGCGTGCGCGCCTGACCTGGTCCGGGTCGGCCATGGCCGCCTGGATCTCCTCGGGCCGTCCGTTGTCGATGAAGTGGTCGACCTTCACTTCGATGAAGAGCGCGTCGGCGCGGACCGCGACCGGGCCCTCCGGCCCGCCTATCCGGCCCACGGCCGTGCAGTAGATCTTCCGGCCGGCGACGGCGGTCACCTCGGCCTCCAGGTACAGCACGGTGTCCACGGGCACCGGCCGCACGAAGTCCGTCTCCAGCCGTCCGGTCACGGCGATGACGCGCAGCAGCCAGTTCAGCGAGCCCAGTGTCTCGTCGAGTGCGGTGGCGAGCACCCCGCCGTGGGCGAGCCCGGGCGCGCCCTGGTGGGCGGGCTTGACGGTGAACTCGGCGGTGACGCGCACGCCGTCGCCGGCCCGGGCCTCCAGGTGGAGTCCGTGCGGCTGGCCCCCGCCGCAGCCGAAACAGTGCTCGTAGTGGGCACCGAGGAGCTCACCGGGTGCCGGCGCGTCGGGATGCCGGACCGGTGCGGCGGCATCGGCCGGGGGCGTCAACGCTGTGTTTCGTCCACTCACAGCCGCAGACCTTACCCGCGCGGCTACCCGCCGGTCGCCTCGTGGCAGGCTTGAGCACATGCAGCTCTCCACCGCGCACCACGACGAACGCCTGACCGCCCCCCGCTCCTGGTGGGGCATCGCCGTCATGACCGGCCTCGCCGGCGCGCTGATGCTGCTGCCCCTGGGCACGCTGCCGCTGCTGGCCGGCCTCGTGGGCGGCACCGCGCTGGCCGGGCTGGTGGTGAGCTCGTACGGCTCCGCGCGCGTGCGTGTGGTGAACGGTGCGCTGGCCGTGGGCGACGCCCGGATCCCGGTGTCGGCGCTGGGCGAGGCCGAGATCCTGGACGCCGAGCAGGCGCGCGCCTGGCGCACGTACAAGGCGGACACCCGGGCCTTCATGCTGATGCGCAGCTACGTGCCGACGGCGGTCCGTATCGAGGTCACCGACCCCGCCGACCCCACCCCGTACGTCTACGTCTCCACCCGCGAACCGCAGGCCCTGGTCTCGGCCCTGCGCGCGGCGCGGGCGGCCTGATCCGCCGGGTCCACGGCGGGGCCGCGGACGCCGTCAGTCGCGCCTGAAGTGACCCGGCCCCTCCAAGGCGGCCCTGGTGGCCTCGGGAAGGGGCTCCACGGGCCGCTCCAGGGGCGGCAGGGTGCGCAGGGCCTCCCAGGCCACCGCCTGCCTGCGCAGGTCCGCACGGACCTTCTCGGCGAGTTTGCGGGTGTCGCGGCGGTTCATGACCGCTCCGACCGCCGCGCCCACCATGAACGGCATGAGGTTCGGCAGGCTGCGGATCATCCGCTTCATGATCTGCTGGCGCAGTTCGCGCTTCATCTGCCCCCCGAGCGCCGCGTTCAGCGTCGTGGGCTTGGTGAGGTCGACCCCGCGCTCTTCCGTCCACGCGGTCAGGTAGGCGAACGTGCGCTCCTTGAGGTTGCCGTGCGGCCGCTGGCCGTAGACCTCGTGGAGCTCCGCGATGAGTTTCAGCTCGATCGCCGCGACGCCGGTGATCTCCGCCGCGAGTTCGGCGGGCATCGCGGGCGGCACGGGCAGCATGGCCGCCGCGCCGATGCTGGCGCCGACGGTCGCCGAGGCGGCGGTGGCGCCCGAGATCAGCTTGTCGGCGAGCTGGTCGGGACCGAGGCCGGGGAACTGCGCGCGCAGCGTCGCCAGGTCCCGGACCGGAACGCGCGGTGCGTTCTCGATGATGCGGTCGGTGATGTAGAGGGCGGCGCCGCGCACGCCTTCGCCGCCCTTGCGCACGCCGTTCCTGACGGCTTGCAGCCGACGGCCCCCGGCACCGCGCCGGGACTCCTCGCCGGGCTCCGCGACCGACGCCGCCGGGGCGGTGTCGGAGGGAGCGGCGAGTACCGCACTGGCGGAGCCGCCGGGGGCTTCGGGACCCGTCTCCGGGTCCGTGGTCACCACCTGCGTCTCCGCCGGATCACCCTGCTTTCGGAAGGGGCGCCTCCGAAAGGGTGTCGAGCCAGCCACGGCCGACGCCTCTCAGTCGCAGTCGCGACAGATCGGCTGACCGTTCTTCTCACGTGCCAGCTGGCTGCGGTGGTGCACCAGGAAGCAGCTCATGCAGGTGAACTCATCGGCCTGCTTGGGCAGGACTCGAACGGCCAGCTCCTCGTTGGAGAGGTCCGCGCCGGGAAGCTCAAGGCTCTCGGCCGAGTCGAATTCGTCCATGTCGACGGACGAGGACGACTTCTCATTGCGTCGAGCCTTCAGCTCTTCAATGCTGTCGTTGTCGACGTCGTCGTCGGTCTTGCGCGGGGTGTCGTAGTCCGTTGCCATTGTTCGCTCTCCCCCTCTGGGTGTTAGCGGTGTCTCAGCGCACGTAACGCACGAGAGGCCGGACTTGTGCCCGACCTGAGGCGGAGATTTTGCCTCACATCAAGGTCTGTTACTCAATCGACACCCAGCCGCCGACCTGAAGGGGCGATCGGCTGGGATGACGACCGGGACCGTACACGGTCCGGGCGCCGTCTTGCACAAACGCCACCCCGTGTATTTCCCGCCATTCGGGGGGCCGGAAACCCGGACTTCCCGGGCGTTCCGGCCGCCCCCGGGTCACCGAACGCACATGACCCGCCACCGCCGACTGTGATCGATCACACAGGGGCGAATGGGTTCAGGGGCCAAGTATTCAGCCAAAAGCGAACACGGGGTGGGGGGTCTCACAAAGGCAGAGTGACACGCATCACGAGGCCACCGCCTTCCCGGGGCATCGCCTGGATCCTGCCGCCGTGTGCGCGCGCCACGGAGCGCGCGATCGACAGACCCAGTCCTACACCCTTGTCGCTGCCCGTGCGCTCCGTACGCAGCCGCCTGAACGGCTCGAAGAGGTTGTCCACCTCGTACGCGGGAACCACGGGACCCGTGTTCGACACCAGGAGCACCGCCTGGCCGTGCTGGGCCTCGGTGGTGACCTCCACCCAGCCGTCCTCCGGCACGTTGTACCGGACGGCGTTCTGCACCAGGTTGAGGGCGATCCGCTCCAGCAGGACGCCGTTGCCCTGCACCACGGCCGGCTCGCGCTCGCCGCGGATCTCCACGCCCTTGGCGTCGGCCTCGGCCCGCACCTGGTCGACGGCGCGCGAGGCGACCTCCGCCAGGTCCACGGGCTTGCGCTCGACGATCTGGTTCTCGCTGCGGGCCAGCAGCAGCAGGCCCTCGACCAGCTGCTCGCTGCGCTCGTTGGTGGCGAGCAGGGTCTTGCCGAGCTGCTGGAGCTCCACCGGGGCGCCCGGATCGGACAGGTGCACCTCCAGCAGGGTCCGGTTGATCGCCAGCGGTGTCCGCAGCTCGTGCGAGGCGTTGGCGACGAACCGCTGCTGGGCCGTGAAGGCCCGCTCCAGCCGGTCCAGCATCTCGTCGAAGGTGTCGGCGAGCTCCTTGAGCTCGTCGTCCGGCCCGTCCAGCTCGATCCGCCGGGTCAGGTCGGAGCCGACCACCCGGCGGGCGGTACGGGTGATCTTGCCCAACGGCGAGAGCACCCGGCCGGCCATCGCGTAGCCGAAGGCGAAGGCGATGATGCTCAGGCCCAGCAGGGCCATCAGCGAGCGGCTGAGCAGGTCGTCCAGGGCGTGCCTGCGCTGTTCGAGGGCACACTTGCTGATCGCAGCGTTGAACTGGTCGTACGACTGGCCGATGCCCACGCCGGGACAGGCGGTGCTGGAGACCTGGACGTTCTGGCCGCCGACGATCTGGAACGGCATGGCGTTGCCCTGCCGCAGCGCCTGGGCCGCCAGCAGGTAGATGATCGACAGCAGCAGGATGCCCGCGATCAGGAACATCCCGCCGTAGAGCAGCGTGAGGCGTATCCGGATGGTCGGCCTCAGCCACGGGAAGGGACCCTCGGGCTGGCCGGGGTCCCAGGTCGGTTTCGGTGGCGCCGTCGGTGGCGCCGGGGTGGTCGCCACGTGGTCAGATCCGGTATCCGGAGCCGGGCACCGTCACGATGACGGGCGGCTCGCCCAGCTTGCGGCGCAGGGTCATCACCGTCACGCGCACCACGTTGGTGAACGGGTCGGTGTTCTCGTCCCAGGCCTTCTCCAGCAGCTGCTCGGCGGAGACCACGGTCCCCTCGCTGCGCATGAGGACCTCCAGCACCGCGAACTCCTTCGGGGCCAGCTGCACCTCCTTGCCTTCACGGAAGACCTCGCGCCGGTTCGGGTCCAGCTTGATCCCGGCCCGCTCCAGTACGGGCGGCAGCGCGACGGTGGTGCGCCGGCCGAGGGCCCGCACACGGGCGGTCAGCTCGGTGAAGGCGAAGGGCTTGGGCAGGTAGTCGTCCGCCCCGAGCTCCAGGCCCTCCACGCGGTCGCTCACATCTCCGGAGGCGGTCAGCATCAGCACGCGGGTGGGCATGCCGAGCTCGACGATCTTCCGGCACACGTCGTCACCGTGCACGAGCGGGAGGTCCCGGTCGAGCACGACCACGTCGTAGTCGTTCACGCCGACCCGCTCCAGGGCGGCGGCGCCGTCGTACACGACGTCCACGGCCATGGCCTCCCGGCGCAGGCCGGTGGCCACCGCATCGGCGAGCAGCTGCTCGTCCTCGACGACGAGTACGCGCACGTCGTTTCCTTCCTCCGAGCCCAGAAGGGCACACGTGTATTGCGTCGTACATCCTGCCCGTTTCAGCCGTAAACCGGCTGTAAGACGGGTCATGGAGGGGGCCCGCGGGACGGAAGTGAGGATTCCCTCGCCTCCGGAGGTTTCTGCGCCCAGGGTGCCGGGGAGGACGTGAGCACACCCCATCCACTCCCTGACGGCGGTATTGCCACGTGCCGCCGCCGACCCACGAAGAGGGGGCGAACCCATCATGGACGCATTCAGCGCGGGTCTCCTGCAGCGCATCAGGGCCACGCAGTCGGATCTCAGGCACGCCCGCGAGACGGGCGACGACTTCCTCGCGGAAGTGGAACAGGCGGAGCTGGAAGACCTCCAGCGTCTGGCCGCCGAGCACGGTGTGCCGGTCACGGCCGCCGCGCCCGCCTGCTGACCGGCCGCTGAGCGGCTGCTGAGCGGCTGCGAGAGCCGACTCCGGGACGCACGTGGACCCCGGCCGCCCGAAGGGGCGGCCGGGGTCCACGTGCGTCCACCGCCGCAGCGCTCAGTCGTGCCAGGCCCCGGCCTCTTCCAGCAGCGGCTGGAGCGAGGCGAACACGGCCGGGGTGGCGGCCAGCGCCAGCTCGCCCGAGGCCGGCTCCCCGGGACGGCCGCCGGTCACGGCACCGGCCTCCCGGGCGATCAGGTCGCCGGCGGCCAGGTCCCAGGGGTTCAGGCCGCGCTCGTAGTAGCCGTCCAGCCGCCCCGCGGCCACGTCGCACAGGTCCAGGGCCGCCGAGCCGCCCCGCCGGATGTCGCGCACCAGCGGGATGATCCGCTGCACCACGTCGGCCTGGTGCGCCCGCCGGGCCTGGACGTAGGCGAAGCCGGTGCCGACCAGCGCCTGGTCCAGCGGGGCCGCCGAACGGCAGGCGAGGCGTGCCGTGCCCAGCCAGGCGCCGCCCCCGAGCACCGCGTGGTAGACCTCCCCGCGCATCGGCGCCGCCACGACGCCCACCACGGTCTCGCCCCCGTACTCGGCGGCGATGGACACGCCCCAGCTCGGGAGGCCGTAGAGGTAGTTCACGGTGCCGTCCAGCGGGTCGACGACCCACCGCACCCCGCTCGTCCCCGGGGTGTCCGCGCCCTCCTCGCCCAGCAGCCCGTCCTCGGGCCGCCGCTCGGCGAGGATGCCGGTGATCAACTTCTCCGCCGCGATGTCCATCTCGGTCACCACGTCGATCGGGCTGGTCTTCGTCGCCGCCACCGCCAGGTCGGCCGGGCGGCCGTCGCGCAGCAGCGCCCCGGCCTGCCGGGCGGCCTCCATGCCGGCCTCCAGCAGCTCGGCCTTCAGCTCTTCGGAGATCACGCTCGTCCTCCTCGTTCCGGGGCGTCGTACGGGCTGTCCGCGCCCGCGGCGGCCGGCCGCGGGGCCCGGGCCGGGCAGCAGCCCGCCGCGCACAGGTCGTGGCTCTGTCCCAGCGTGCCCACCCAGCACTCCTCGGCCGCCTCGCCGCGCTCCTTGGCGGCCCGCTCCAGGACGAGCTCCCGCACGGCCCCGGCGAAGCGCGGGTCGGCGCCGACGGTCGCGGAGCGCGCGACGGGCAGGCCCAGCTCGGCAGCCTTGGCCGTGGCCTCGGTGTCCAGGTCGTACAGGACTTCCATGTGGTCGGAGACGAAGCCGATGGGGACCATGACCACGGCGGGGGCCCCCTCGGCGTGCAGGGCCTCCAGGTGGTCGCAGATGTCCGGCTCCAGCCAGGGGATGTGCGGGGCGCCGCTGCGGGACTGGTAGACGAGCTGCCAGGGGCGGGCGACGCCGGTCCGTACCGCGACCTCGTCGGCGATGACCCGGGCGACGTCGAGGTGCTGCTTGACGTACGCGCCGCCCTCACCGCCCGCGGTGTGGTCCTCGACCGGGCCGGAGGTGTCTGCGGCGGCGGTCGGGATGGAGTGCGTGGTGAAGGCGAGGTGCGCTCCGGCGCGCACCTCCTCGGGCAGGGCGTCGAGCGAGGCCACCACGCCGTCGATCATGGGCTCCACGAAGCCGGGGTGGTTGAAGTAGTGCCGCAGCTTGTCGACCCGTGGCGGCTCCACGCCGTCCCGCTCCAGCGCGGCCAGGGCGTCGGCGAGGTTCTCGCGGTACTGCCGGCAGCCCGAGTACGAGGCGTACGCGCTGGTGGCGAGGACCGCGATCCGGCGGCGCCCGTCGGCGGCCATCTCGCGCATCACGTCGTCCAGGTAGGGGGCCCAGTTCCGGTTGCCCCAGTAGACCGGCAGGTCCAGCCCCTGTCCGGCGAAGTCCTTGCGCAGGGCGTCGAGCAGCTCGCGGTTCTGCCCGTTGATCGGACTGACCCCGCCGAAGCCGAAGTAGTGCTGTCCGACCTCCTTGAGCCGCTCGCGCGGGATGCCGCGCCCGCGCGTGACGTTCTCCAGGAACGGGACGACGTCGTCGGGCCCTTCGGGTCCTCCGAAGGAGAGCAGCAGGAGTGCGTCGTACGGGGCGGCGGAGCCGGCGTCGGGGGCACGGAACTGGTCTGACATGCCTCGAATCCTGCCACCCGGCCTCCCCGCCCGGTAACGGACCCGGCGCCGTCTCACACATCGGATGACAGGTAAGGTCACCCTAAGTTCCTGCCCGGCGCCTTCCCCGTGCGTGCGCTTCGTCGGCGGACGTAATCTGTGTGAGCCAATCCAGTCCCTTACGGAGGGCACCTTGCCCAGTCCCTACCGCGCGATATTCGCGGCCCCCGGCACCAAGGGGTTCACAGCCGCCGGCCTCATAGGCCGGATGCCGCTGTCCATGGTGGGCATCGGTGTCCTCACGATGATCACCGAGCTGGGCGGCAGCTACGCCCTGGCCGGCGGGATCACCGCGACCATCGCCCTCTCCGCCGCGGCCGTGGGCCCCCAGGTCTCCCGGCTGGTCGACCAGCACGGACAGCGCCGGGTGCTGCGCCCCGCCACCCTGATCGCGGCCGCTTCGGTGACCGGCCTGCTGATCTCCGCCGCCCGGGGCTGGCCGAGCTGGACGCTCTTCGTCTTCGCTGTCGTCGCCGGGTGCGTGCCCAGCGTCGGCTCGATGGTCCGGGCCCGCTGGACGGCCCTGTTCCGCGACACCCCCCAGCTGCACACGGCCTATTCGTTCGAGTCGATCGTCGACGAGCTGTGCTTCATCGTCGGCCCGCCGCTCGCCGCGACGCTCTCGGCCGGCTGGTTCCCCGAGGCCGGCCCGGTGGTCGCCGTCGTCTTCCTGGTGGCGGGCGTGTGGTGGCTGACGGCCCTGACGGCGACCGAGCCGAAGCCGCATCCGCGCCACGAGCACTCGGACCTCTCGTCCGCGCTGCGCTCCCCCGGCCTGCAGGTACTCGTGGCGACCTTCGTCGCGACCGGCGCGATCTTCGGCTCCGTGGACGTGGCCACCCTCGCCTTCGCCGAGGAGCACGGCAGCAAGTCCCTCGGCGGCGTCCTCCTCGCCGTGTGGGCCTTCGGCTCCTGCCTGGCGGGCATCGTCTTCGGCCTGCTGCACTTCAAGGGCAAGGCCGAACCTCGCTGGGTCGTGGGCATCAGTGCGATGGCCGTGAGTATGATCCCCCTCCTACTGGCCGGGAACCTTCCGTTTCTGGCCGTGGCGCTCTTCGTCTCGGGCCTCGCCATCGCTCCCACGATGATCACCACGATGGCCCTGATCGAGGCGCACGTACCACACGCGAAGCTGACCGAGGGCATGACCTGGATCAGCACCGGCCTCGCGGTCGGTATCGCGCTCGGGTCCTCCGTGACCGGCTGGGTCGTCGACGCGGCCGGCGCGCGGACCGGGTACGTCGTCTCCATCTCGGCGGGAGCGGCCGCGGCGGCGGTTGCGTTCGCGGGATACCGCCGGCTGACGAGGCCGGCGCAAGGGGAGGAGCCAGCAACCGATGGGGACGGCGACAGCACGGAACGGCAGCACGGCGACCGCGTGGCGTAACTGGGCGGGCAACGTCACCGCCACGCCCACCCGCGTGGTGACCCCGGCATCGGTCGGGGAGCTCCAGGAGGCGGTCCGCCGGGCCGCCGAGGAAGGGCTGCGGGTGAAGGCCGTCGGCACCGGCCACTCCTTCACCGCGGCCGCCGCGACCGACGGGGTCCTCGTCCGGCCGCAGGCCCTGGCCGGGATCCGGTCGCTCGACCGTGCCGCGGGCACCGTCACGGTGGCGGCGGGCACGGCGCTGAAGGACCTGAACCGGGTCCTCGCCGCCGAGGGCCTCTCGCTCACCAACATGGGCGACATCATGGAGCAGACGGTCTCCGGCGCCACCAGCACCGGCACCCACGGCACCGGCCGGGACTCGGCCTCCATCGCCGCCCAGATCCGCGCCCTGGAGCTGGTCACGGCGGACGGCGAGCTGCTGACGTGTTCCGAGAAGGAGAATCCCGAGGTCTTCGCGGCGGCCCGGGTGGGCATCGGTGCGCTCGGCATCGTCACCGCGATCACCTTTGCCGTGGAGCCGCTCTTCTTCCTGACCGCCCGTGAGGAGCCCATGGGCTTCGACCGGGTGACGGCCGAGTTCGAGGAGCACTTCGCGGAGAACGAGCACTTCGAGTTCTACTGGTTCCCGCACACCGGCAACTGCAACACCAAGCGCAACAACCGCAGCCAGGGCCCGGCCGCCCCGCCCGGACCGGTGAGCGCCTGGGTCGAGGACGAGCTGCTCTCCAACGGCCTCTTCCAGGCCGTCAACACTCTGGGCCGGGCCGTCCCGGGCACCATCCCCTCCATAGCCCGCGTGGCCAGCCGCGCCCTGTCGGCGCGCACCTACACGGACATCCCGTACAAGGTGTTCACCAGCCCGCGCCGGGTGCGGTTCGTGGAGATGGAGTACGCCCTCCCGCGCGAGGCCGTGGTCGAGGCGCTGCGGGAGCTGCGGGCGATGGTCGACCGCTCCGGGCTGCGGATCAGCTTTCCGGTGGAGGTGCGGACGGCTCCGGCGGACGACATCGCGCTGTCCACGGCCTGCGGGCGCGACACGGCCTACATCGCGGTGCACATGTACAAGGGCACCCCGTACCAGGCCTACTTCACCGCGGCCGAGCACATCTTCACGGCGCACGGCGGCCGCCCGCACTGGGGCAAGGTGCACACCCGGGACGCGGAGTACTTCTCCCGGATCTACCCGCGCTTCGGCGAGTTCACCGCGCTGCGGGACCGCCTCGACCCGGACCGGGTCTTCGGCAACGACTACCTGCGGCGCGTCCTGGGGGTCTGAGCGGGGTCAGGAGGCACTGGGCCGCGCCGACGGCGTGGCAGCGCCGGTACCCGGTGTCGGGGTCGGGTCCGGCGCCGACGGCGTGGGGGTCGGCGCCGGCGCCGGCCCGCGCGTCGGCTCCGAGGGGCCGGGCGCCGGCTCGCCGGAGCGCGACGGGCCCGGGTCCGGGCCCGGGCTCCGGCCGCTCTCCGGACGGGAGGGGCTCGGGGAGGTACCCGGGCCGGGGGCGTCGGTGCCGCCCCGCCGTTCCTCCTCCCCGCCGGCCGGACCGCGTTCGGACGGGCCGGGCCGGTCCTCGCCCGCGGTGCGGGTTCCGCCGGAGAAGAGCGTGCCGCCGCCGCTGCTGACGGAGGTGCCCGCCACGGCCTCGTAGGTGCCGAGGCCTCCGACGGCGATGGCGAAGGCCGCGCCGGATGCCACCGCGGTGCGCTTCCATCCGCGCATCCGGGTTCCGTGCACGGTGGGCTCGCCGAACTCCCCGGCCGGTCCGGAGGCCGTGGCCGCGGCCCCGCCTTCCCCGCGGGGCGCGGGCGCCTGACGGGCCTTCGGCCGGGCCCCTTCGCGCAGCTGGTCGCCGGTGCGCCGGAAGAGGTGCTGGATGACGGGTCCGCCCGCGGTGGCGACGACGCTGACCACGCCGGCGCCGAGGATGGTCCCGTAGACGCCCATCTTCGAGGCGAGCAGCGCGGCCGCGACGGTGGCGAGGGAGGATCCGGCGACCTGGGCCACGCTCAGGTCGAGCTTCTTCGCCTCCGGTTCGGTCCCGACGTCACGCGTCGCCTTCTGACCCATCGCCATCCCCTGTGTGCCCGGCCTCTCGTGCTTCTCCTCTTTCAGCAATTACTGACAGCTGAGCGAAGGGGATAGTTCCGTTTCGGGTGATTCTGTGAAGCAGGACACCCGCGTTCGGGCACAGGACGCAGGTGGGACCCGACAGCGGGCAGCCCAACTCCCGCCGTCCGAGGAAACTTCGGCGGCGCGGCGGTCCACCCAGGTGGCCCGAATGGAGTACTGTGGCGAGCCCTGGGTCTGTCCTTCCTTTCGGATGTCCGGATCCGGGAGAGGGGGCCGGCTGACGGAAAGCGGCACTCGAAGACCGGTGATGCCGCGGCATTGCACGGATCCTGCTGCGCACAGTAACCATTCGGTCACTGTGCGTGCCCAACAGGTAACCGTGCCATAACGGCGATCAAGGGCGCATGCCCGACACGCCGGTTTAACTCGGCAAGGTTGTGGCAGGCTGCACCCGGGCAGGCCACACTCGACTAGCGGAAGCAGCGACGCACGTGACGTCGGCAGGCACCACCCGGGAGGTCCCCATGCCCGAACTGCGTGTCGTGGCCGTCTCCAATGACGGCACACGACTGGTGCTCAAAGCTGCGGACAGTACGGAGTACACGCTTCCGATCGATGAGCGGCTTCGGGCTGCCGTACGCAACGACCGTGCGCGCCTGAACCAGATCGAGATCGAGGTCGAGAGCCACCTCCGGCCCCGCGACATCCAGGCCCGCATACGAGCCGGTGCCTCCGCGGAGGAGGTCGCCCAACTCGCCGGCATCCCCGTCGACCGCGTACGCCGCTTCGAGGGCCCCGTGCTCGCCGAGCGCGCCTTCATGGCCGAGCGCGCCCGCAAGACCCCGGTGCGTCGCCCCGGCGAGAACACCGGGCCGCAGCTCGGCGAGGCCGTGCAGGAACGCCTGACCCTGCGCGGGGCCGAGAAGGAGTCCGTCCAATGGGACTCGTGGCGCCGCGACGACGGCACCTGGGAGGTCCTCCTGGTCTACCGGGTCGCCGGCGAGCCGCACTCGGCGAGCTGGACCTACGACCCGCCGCGCCGGCTGGTCGTGGCCGTGGACGACGAGGCCCGTTCCCTCATCGGCGAGTCCGAGGACCTGCCGGCGACGCCGGAGCCGAGCTTCCCCTTCGTGCCGAGGATCGCGCGCCTGCCGCGCGACCGGCCGCTGGACCGCGCCCTGGACCGGCAGCTGGAGCGGGCCGAACCCCGGCCCGCGCCCGTACCGGAGCCGGAGGAGGAACGGGACACGCTGACCAGCCTGCTGGAGGCGGTACCGAGCTTCCGCGGCGACATGGTCGTACCCGAGCGCACCGAGCCGACGGACACGGAACCGGAGGCGGAGGAGCCGCCGGCGCCCGCCGCGTCGGCGGGCGCGGGCGCCGCGTACGCCGATGTCCTGATGCCCCGCACGGTGGCGGGCCACCGCGACCGGCTGACGGGCACCACGGACCGGCAGGCCGAGGCAGACGGGGTCCGCCCCGGGCGCCGTGCGGCGGTGCCGAGCTGGGACGAGATCGTCTTCGGCACCCGCCGCAAGAAGCAGGAGTAGCCCCTCGGGGCCGGGCGGTGCCCGGCCCCGTCACGGCTACTGGGGGTCCGGGCCCGTGGCCACCGGGCGGGCCGGGTCCATACACCAGTGCGACCAGCTGCCCGCGTAGAGGTCGGACTCGATACCGGCCACCTCCAGGGCGAGCACCTCATGGGCTCCGGAGACCCCCGAGCCGCAGTACACGCCCACCGGGGTCCCCTCCGACGCGCCGAGCGCCTCGAACCGGGCCCGCAGCGCGTCCGCCGGCAGGAAGCGGCCGTCGGGGCCCATGTTCTCGGTGGTCGGGGCCGACAGCGCGCCGGGGATGTGGCCGCCCACGGGGTCGATGGGCTCGACCTCGCCGCGGTACCTCTCCCCCGCCCGGGCGTCGAGGAGGACGCCTTCGCGCGCCCGCAGCGCCGCCGCGTCGGCGTCGAGCAGCCCGAGCGCCCCAGCGGTTGGCTTGAAATCGCCCTCCACCGGAATCACCCGTTCGGCCGTGAGCTCGCCTCCCGCCGCCGTCCAGGCGGCCAGACCGCCGTCCAGGACTCGCACGTTCGGGTGACCCGTCCAGCGCAGCAGCCACCATGCGCGGGCCGCCGCCCAGCCCTGGCCGCCGTCGTACACGACCACGGGCGCGGCCGCCGGGACCCCGGCCCTGCGCATCGCCGCGCCGAAGGCCTCCGGGTCCGGCAGCGGGTGGCGCCCGCCCGACCCGGCCGGACCTGCCAGTTCGCGGTCGAGGTCGACGTAGACGGCACCCGGCAGGTGTCCGGCCTCGTACGCGGGCCGCTGGTCGGGGCCGCCCAGCTGCCAGCGGACGTCCAGCAGGACCGGCGGCCTGGCGCCCGCCAGTTCGTTCCTCAGTTCGGCGGCGGAGAGGATCGCAGTTTTCGCAGTCATGCCGGCCATCTTCCTCCCCGCCCGGCACCCGTGTAACAGGGCCGTCATCAGCGGGGCACCCTGTTCCGGTCAACTCCGGTCCGGACCACAGGAATGCGGCGCGGCCGGGGCGCGCCGCGTCCGCCGGAGTGGAACCATCAGCACCGGTGACGGCACGACGGAGGAGACGGCTGACATGACCGAGGCAGCGGAAGCGACCCGGCGCACCCCCGGCACCCCGTGCTGGGTGAGTCTCATGGTGCACGGCCTCGGGAGCACCGAGGACTTCTACGCCGACCTGTTCGGATGGGAGTACGTGCCCGGGCCCGAGCAGCTCGGACCGTACGTCCGTGCCGTGCTGGACGGACAGGAGGTGGCCGGGATCGGCGAGATGCCGCCGGACGGACACCTTCCGATGGCGTGGACGACGTACCTGGCCACGGACGACGCGGACGCGACCGCCGAGTCGGTCCGGGCCTGCGGCGGCACGGTCGCGGTGGGACCGCTGGACGCCGGCATCGCGGGGCGGGTGGCGATCTGCTCGGACCCGCTGGGAGCGGTCTTCGGGCTGTGGCAGACACAGGCCCGCCTGGGCGCCCGGCCGGGCGGCGGTCCGGGCACCCCCGTCTGGCACGAGCTGATCACCCAGGACACCTCGGCGGTCGGCAAGTTCTACGAGCACGTATTCGGCCATGAGGCGCAGACCGACGTCACCGCCTCGGACGACTTCGACCACCTCACCCTGAACCTGGCGGGCCGGCCCGTCGCCGCCGTGCACGGCGTGGGCCGCTCCCTGCCGCACGACCGGGGGCCGCACTGGCTGGCGTACTTCGAGGTCGAGGACACCGACGCGGCCGCGCGGCGGGTCGAGGAGCTCGGCGGGCGCATCGTCGACCCGCCGCGGGAGGGCCTGCGCGGGCGGCAGGCCACGGTCGCGGACCCGGAGGGCGCGGTGTTCGCCCTCGTGCACTCACGCTCCTGAACGGCGGCGGCAGGACTCAGCCGGCGGGCCGCGCCGGCGGCCGCCCGAAGTGCCGGGCGGTGGGCACCAGCGCGGCCGCCGCGGGGACGAGGAAGCAGGCCGCGGCGCACACCCCGAGGACCGGGGTGACCCCGAAGGCATGGATGGCCGGGGCGATGAGCGCCAGGCCCACCGGGGCCAGGCCGTAGGACACGAGGAAGTCGAGTGAGGAGACCCGGGCGAGCTTGTCCGGGGCGACCTCGCGCTGGGTGGCGGTGAACCAGGGCACGTTGAACAGCTCGATCCCGATGCCGGCGACCGCGTAGGCGCCGATGACCACGGCGGGGTGCACCGGGAACATCAGGCTCAGCGGCGCGAAGCCGTAGGCGGCCAGTCCCGCGAAGGCGGCCCAGCCCCGGGAGCTCGGCCGGAACCGGGCGGTGACCAGGGCTCCGCCGAGCGCGCCGACGGTGTAGGCGGTCATGGCGGCGGCCAGCACCCACTCGGTGTCGTAGCGGTCACGGCTGATCAGGGGCAGGGCGACGCTGGTGGCGGAGTAGCCGAGCGCGATCACGGCGGTGAGGGCGCCCAGTCCGGCGAGGAACCAGGGGTGGCGGCGGGCCTCGCGTATCCCGTCGACGAACTCGGCACGCAGGGAAGCCCGCTGCGGCCGGGGCGGGGCGCCCGCGCCGGCCGCGGCTCCCCGACCCGGCAGGAGTGCCGCGACGAGCCAGAGCAGGCCGATGCCGAGCAGCAGGGTCGAGACGTCGGTGAAGGCCGCGAGCAGCGCGGTCAGTGCGGGCCCGGCCAGTGTGGAGGCGCGCACCGCCAGGGTCGTCGCGGCGTTGGCCTGCTGCCTGCGCCCGGCGTCGACGACCTCGGCCGTGAGCGCCTGGAAGGCGGGGCGGCACGCTCCCTGGCCGGCGCCGGCCAGGGCCGCGGCCGCGGTCATCAGCAGCAGGGAGCGCCCGAGTCCGACGGCGAGCAGGGGTGCGGCGGCCGCGGCCGCGAGGGCGGACCACAGGACGACGGCCCGGCGGGAGTGACGGTCGGCCAGGACCCCGCCGACGGCCACGGCGGCGAGGAAGCCGGCGGTGCGCGCCGCGAGGACGAGGCCGAGGCCGACCGCGCCCAGTTCCCGTTGCAGGACGGCGAGGCCCAGGACGAAGGGCAGGGCCCAGGTCGCGAGACCGGATGCGGTGGTGCCGGCCCACAGGCGCAGGAAGGCGGCGTCGCGCAGGACGGAACGCTCCTGCGGTGGACGGTTCTTGGGCTCCGCGGGGGCAGGTGTGGTCGCCACGATGTGGTGCTCCTCATTCCATTAATGAAAACGATAACCATTACAGTACTCTGTGAACGCGGCACTCCTGCCCGGTGCACGACCACGCCCTCACCCACGCCCTCACCCACGCCCCCAGACGGAGAACCCATGCGCCACCGCGCCCGAACCGGCCTCGCCCTGACCCTCGTTCTCGCATCCGCCGCCGCCACCGCCGGCTGCTCGACCACCACCGGCCGCGGCCCGGACCGCACCGCGCAGGGCGCTCCCGCCGCCCGGACGGCCGTCACCAGCTGCGGCAGCGGGCTCTCCTTCGACGGACCCCCGAAGCGCACCGTCGCCCTGGACCAGACCTCGACCGAGACCCTGCTGGAACTGGGCCTGCAGGACCGGATGGCCGGGACCGCGAACCTCAAGACGAAGATCCCGGCGCAGTACCGGGCCGCGTACGCGAAGGTCCCGGTGATCGCCCCCAAGATCGCGACCGGCGAGCAACTGCGCGCCGCGACACCCGACTTCGTGGTGGCCGGCTCCGCCGACCTCTACACGAAGGACCGGGCGGGCACCCGGGAGGAACTGGGGGCCCTGGGGGTCCCCGCCTTCGTCAGCGCCGTGGACTGCCCCCATCACAACGAGCCCGGTAAGTCCCCCTTCGAACTGCTCTTCTCCGACTACGAGGCGCTGGGCAGGGTCTTCGGCGCCGAGGACCGGGCCGCCGCCCTCGCCGGGGAGCAGCGCGCCGCCGTCGCCAGGGCCGGCGAGAACGCAGCCGCCACTGCCCGGGACGGCAAACAGCCCACGGTCGTCTACCTCTACTCCGTCTTCAACGGCATGCCGTACGTCGCGGGCCGGACCGGGCTGCCCAGCGAGATGAGCCGGATCGTCGGCGCGAAGAACGCCTTCGACGACGTGGAGGAGGACTGGCCGGAGGTGTCCTGGGAGGAAGTCGCCAGGCGCAACCCGGACTTCATCGTGATCGGCGACCTGTCCGAGCGCGGCCGGCCCGGTGACAGCGCCGCCGAGAAGCGCAGGGCGATGGCCGAGGACCCGGTGGTCTCCAAGCTGGCGGCGGTGCGCGACAACAGGATCGTCGAGGTGCCCGGCATCGAGCTGGACCCCTCCGTGCGCTCCGTGCACGCACTGGGCCTGCTGGCCGCCGGGATGAAGGACCTCGGGTATGTCCGCTGACGCGGGCGGCCGGGCGGCCCCTGCGACGGGACCGGCGGACCGGGCGCCGGCCCCGTCGACGGGCCCGTCCGTCGACCTGCTGCATCCCTCGGCCCGCACGGCGGGCCCGGCCGCCCCCGCGCCGTCCCCGCCGGCTCCGGCCCTTCGTTCCGGCCCCGCGCGGGCGGGACTGCTCCTCGCCATGGGGCTCGTACTGGCCGCCTCGGTGGCGGCCGCCACCCGTGTCGGCACCGCCGACGTGGGATGGACCGACCTGGCCCGGGTCCTCGGGGGGCGGCTCGGGCTGGACACCGAACCGCTGCCGCCGCTGCTGGACTCGCTCGTCTGGGACCTGCGGCTGCCGCGGGTCCTGATGGCCGCCCTGGTCGGCGCCTCCCTCGCGGTCTGCGGCACGGTCCTGCAGGCCGTCACGCGCAACGCGCTCGCCGACCCCTACCTGCTCGGGGTCTCCTCGGGCGCCGGGGCGGGCGCGGTCGCCGTGGTCGTCCTCGGCGTGGGCGCGGGCACCCTCGGGATCACCGGCGGCGCACTGGCCGGGGCGCTGCTCGCCTTCGCGGGCCTGCTGCTCCTGCTGCGCCGTACGGGGCTGGACTCGGTCCGCATCGTGCTGACCGGTGTGGTCGTGGGCCAGCTCTTCACCGCCCTGACGTCGCTCGCCCTGATGGCCTCGGCCGACGCCGACACCACGCGCGCCGTCACCCACTGGCTGATGGGCTCGATGGCCCCGGCCCGCTGGGACGCCGTGGTGGTCTGCGCGGTCGTCACCCCCCTCGGGCTGGCCGCGGCCTGGCTGTGCTCGAACGCCCTGGACGGGCTCGCCTTCGGCGCGGACACCGCCGCCTCCCTGGGGATCGGCGTCCGGCGCACCCGGATGCTGCTGCTCGTGGTGACGGCCGTGCTGACCTCGGTCGCGGTGGCCACGGTCGGCGCCATCGGCTTCGTCGGGCTGATCGTCCCGCACGGGGTGCGCTTCCTGGCCGGGCCGCTGCACCGGGTGCTGCTGCCCCACGCGGCCCTCGCCGGCGCGGTGTTCCTGGTGTGGACCGACGCCCTGGCGCGGGTGGCCTTCGCGCCCCGGGAAGTGCCCGTCGGCGTGATCACCGCGCTGATCGGGGTCCCGCTCTTCCTGCTCGTCCTGCGCAGGAGGGGGGAGCTGTGAGGATCACCGCCGAAGGGCTGAGCTGGTCCGCCTCGGGCACGCCCGTCGTCCGCGGGGTCGGCCTGGACATCGCGCCGGGCGAGACCGTCGGGCTGCTCGGGCCCAACGGCTCGGGCAAGTCCTCGCTGCTGCGCTGTCTGGCCGGGCTGCGGGTGCCCGACGCGGGCACGGTGCGCTACGACGGCCTGCCCGTACGGGACTTGAGCGCCCGCGCGATCGCCCGCCGGGTCGCCTTCGTCGCCCAGGACTCCGGCCTCGACACCGACCTGCGCGTCGCCGACGTCGTCGGGCTGGGCCGGACCCCCTTCCGCGACCGCTGGCACGGACCGGACGCCCACGACCGGGCCGTCGTCGCGGCCGCGCTCGAACGCGTCGGACTCACCGCGCTCGCCGGGCGCCGCTGGCAGCACCTGTCCGGCGGCGAGCGCCAACGGGCCCACATCGCGCGCGCGTTCGCCCAGCAGCCGTACGGACTGCTCCTCGACGAACCCACCAATCACCTCGACGTCAAACACCAGCTGGAGCTGATGGAGCTCCTCGCCGAGGCCGACCAGACGGTCCTCGTCGCCCTGCACGACCTCACCCTGGCCGCCCGCCACTGCGACCGGCTGCTGCTCATGCACGAAGGCGTACTGGTCGCCTCGGGCGCCCCCGCCGACGTCCTGACCACCGCGAACCTCGCCCGGATCTTCGAGGTGGACGCCGAACTGTCCGCCGACGCCCTGGGCCGGCCGGCGGTCACCTACCGCGGGCCGCTGCGCGGCAGCGTGCCCGGACCCCCCTCCCGAACCCCTCTCCGACAAGGAACCCCATGACGAACCGGCCCGAACCCCAGCCCCGGAGCCGCACCCAGCCCCAGCCCCGGCCCCAGCCCCAGCCCCCGGCTCGTACCGCGACCGCACCGGCGGCCGGTGTCGACGCCCTGATCGAGGCCGTGCTGGCGGGCGAACACGGACCGCTGCCCTCCGACCTGGTGGCGACCAGCGTGTTCTGGATCCACCACGGAACCCGGCTGGCCGGCGGCGACACCACCTACCTCAACCAGTACGTCCTCGTCCGGCTCGGCGACTCCTTCGGCGGCTGCGCCTTCGAGGCCGGCGAGATCGGCCCGGAGGTCTGCCGCGACTCCTCCGGCGCCCCGCTCGACGTCCTGCTGCGCGAGGCGCCGCGCCCGCTGCGGATCGCCGCCCTCGACGCCTACCTGGCCCATCGGTTCCCGCACCGCGACGCCGGGGCGGAGACGGTCACCCTGCCCGCCGGCACCCCGGAGGTCCGCGCCCGGGCCCGCGACGCGGCGATCGCCGGGCTGCTGGACATCGGCCCCGGCGCCGAGGTCGGCCTGATCGGCGTGGTGAACCCGCTGGTCGCGGCGATCCGCGAGCGCGGCGGCGAACCGCTGCCCTGCGACTTCAACCTCCGAGCAACCCAGTGGGGCGACCCCGTCACCACCGACATGCACGAGGTGCTGGAGCGCGCCGACGCCGTCGTCGCCACCGGCATGACCCTGAGCAACGGCTCCTTCGACACCGTCCTGGAGCGCTGCCGCACGCGGGGGATCCCGCTCGTCGTGTACGCGCAGAGCGGCAGCGCCGTCGCCCGCGCCTTCCTCGGCGCCGGGGTGACCGCGCTGTCCGCGGAGCCCTTCCCCTTCTCCCAGTTCAGCGCCGACCCGACCACCCTGTACCGCTACCGGACGGCGGGCCCGGCATGATTCCGGCGGCCCGCCGGGGCTCCCCCGGCGCCGACCGCCGCGGCACCCACCGCCGCGGCGCCGGGCACGCCTCCTGCCACCACGGCGAGATCCTCCAGGGCGTCTTCCTCGACGCCGCCGGGCGCCGGTGCGCCGGCCTGGTCACCCTGCCGATGAGCGGCCCGGGCAGCCGGGCCGAGTTCACCCGGCGGCCCGGCACCCCGCCGGAGCGGCTCACCGTACGGCCCGGAGACCGTACGAAAGCCGCGCGCGCGGCGGCCCTGGCCGTCGAGGAGTGCGCCCGGCGGTGCGGCGAGCGCCCCTGCGGCGGGGAGCTGCGGGTCTCCGGCGACATCCCGGTGGGACTGGGCATGGGCAGCTCCACCAGTGATGTCATCGCCGTGGTCCGCGCGGTCGCCGCCTCGTACGGGCTGCGGCTCCCGCCCGCCGCCGTCGCCCGGCTCGCGGTCCGTGCCGAGCTGGCCTGCGACCCGCTGATGCTCGGCGCCCGACCGGTGCTCTTCGCCCAGCGCGAGGGGCGGGTCCTGGAGGTGCTCGGCCACCGCCTGCCGCCCCTCGTCGTCGTGGGCTGCGCGCTGGGCGGGGGCGCGCCCGTGGACACCCTCTCCCTCCCGGCCCCGGTGCACGACGACCACGACGTACGCGCCTTCGAGCGGCTGCGGGTGCTGCTGCGGCGGGCCGTGGCCACGGGTGATGCCGCGCTGCTCGGCCGGGTGGCGACGGCCAGCGCCCGGCACGGCCAACGGCTCCTGCGCCATCCGGAGTTCGACGCGCTGGTCGGTATCGCCCGGCGGTTGGGGGCGGTGGGCGTCCAGATCGCGCACAGCGGCTCGGTGGCCGGGCTGCTGCTGGACCCGGCCGCCCCCGGGCTGCGCCACCGGGTCCGCGGCTGCGTACGGGCCCTGGAGAGCGACGGCATCCCCACCACCCGCACCTTCACCACCTTCCCGGCCGCCCCGGGCCTCCCGGACCCGGCGGACCTCCCGAACTTCCCCACGACCAAGGAGTCCCCGAGTGGACCAGCACATCGCGGAGGCCATCGGCCGACCGGACCTGATACGCCTCGACGACCGGCTCGTCTGCCTGCGCTTTGAGACGATGAAGGTGGTCTCCGCCCTCGCCGCGGTCCGCCACCTGCTCGACACGGGGGCGGTGCGTCCCGGCGACACCCTGCTGGACAGCTCCAGCGGGATCTACGCGTACGCCCTCGCCCTGGCCTGCCACCGGCACGGCATGCACTGCCACATCGTCGGCTCGACGACGGTCGACCGCACCCTGCGCACCCAACTCGCCGTCCTCGGGGCGACGCTGGAGCAGATGGAGCCCTGCAGCGACCTGAAGCTGGACCAGAAGCGGCGCGTCGAGCGCGTCCACGAGATCCTGGCCGAACACCCCGGGTACCACTGGATGCGGCAGTACCACGACGACGTCCACTACCTGGGGTACCGGGCCGTGGCCGACCTGATCCGCACGTCCACGGAGGGGCAGGAGCTCACCGTCGTCGGCGGGGTCGGGTCGGGCGCGTCCACCGGAGCCCTCGCCCACTACCTGCGCGAGGACGCGCCCCGCACCCGGCTGGTCGGCGTACAGCCCTTCGGCAGCGTCACCTTCGGCGCGGAGCACGTCGCCGACCCGGAGATCATCATCGCGGGCATCGGCAGCTCCATCCCCTTCGGGAACGTCCGCCACGCGTCGTACGACACGCTCCACTGGATCTCGTTCGACGCCGCCCTGGCCGGCGGCGTCGACCTGCTGCGCCGGCACGCGGTGTTCGCCGGGCTGTCCACCGGGGCGGGCTACCTCGCCGCCCGCTGGGAGCGTGACCGGTCGCCGGAGCGCACGGTCCTCTTCGTCGCCGCCGACACCGGCCACCGCTACGTGGACACCGTGTACGCGCGGCACCGCGAGGCCGTGCCCGTCGGCTCGCTGGCTCCCCGGCAGGTCGCCGGCCGGGACGGACTGGCCCTGCCCTGGTCCCGGATGGACTGGAACCGGGCGGACCCTCCGTCGTAGAGACCGTGGCGGGATTCGAACCCGCGTCACCGGATTTGCAGTCCGGCCCCTGGGCCACTCGGGCACACGGTCGTGGTGGCGCTTCGGGTACGACCGTAGGCGCATCCCCGGCCCGGGTGAAGGGAGCGCCGCGGCCCGACACACGACTGCCATACGCCGTTCACGAAGCCGCGTACGCGCGGCCGTCGCGGCCACGGGCCGAAGGTGCGAAGGCGTCGTGGGGGTGCTCCAATGAGCTGGAAGGCTGCCCCTCCGCCGTGTGCCGGGGAATGCGTCGCCGGAGCCAGGCGGCGGCCCACGGCGCGGCCACCTCCACCGGACAGCCTGTGAGGAGCGGTGATGAGCGACGACATCGAAACGATGGGGCCTGTCGACTACCTGATCGTCGAGTTCCCCGGCAACAAGATGACCGGTGAGGGATTCCCCCTGCTCGTCGACCTCGTGGATCGCGGCATCATCCGCATCCTCGACCTGGTCTTCGTCCGCAAGGATGCCGATGGTTCGGTCGTCGCTCTGGAACTGAAGGACGCCGGCGGCGGCGAGATGGACCTGTCCGTCTTCGAGGGCGCGGCCTCGGGCCTGCTCGGCCAGGACGACATCGACGAGGCGGGTGCCGCCCTGGAGGCGGGCAGCTCCGCCGGGATCCTGGTGTACGAGAACGTCTGGGCGGCGCCGTTCGCCCGGGCCCTGCGGCGCGGCGGCGCGCAGCTGGTGGCCGGCGGCCGCATTCCCGTCCAGGCGCTGCTGGCCTCGCTGGACGTGATGGAGGCGTGAGCCCGAGCCGCGGGCGGCGGGCAGCGGCCCGGACTCCCGACCCGCGGTGCACGACGACCCACGGACCGGACGCGTGCCGCGGCCGTCCGCCCCTCGGCAACCTGGGAGATGACCCCCCATGCCCGGACTTCTTCGCGGTATCGCCCGCACCGCCGTCGTGGCCGGAACGGCCACCGCGGTCTCCAACCGCGTGTCGCGGCGGCAGGCGGGCCGCTGGTCCCAGCAGGAGTACGACCAGCAGCAGGCCGCACCGCCCCCGCCCCCTGCGCAGCCCGTGCAGGCCGCACCGCCCCCGCCCCCGGGCGACGACATGAGCAGCAAGCTCGACCAGCTGCAGAAGCTGGGCGAGCTGAAGGCCCAAGGACTGCTCACCGAGGAGGAGTTCGCCCAGCAGAAGGCCAGGCTCCTCGCCGACTGAGAGGCCGACCGGTCCCGGGGGACGGAAGGGGATGACCCCATGACGGCACCGCGCACCCCGGCACCGGCACCCGCCGAACCGCCCCCGGAGGGCGACCGGCTGCGGGACATGCTGCGCACGCCGGGCTACCTGAAACTCCTCCTCCTGTGCGCACTCATCGGCATCCCCGTCTCCCTGGCGGCGTTCTGGTTCCTGGTGGCGCTCCACGAGCTGGAGCACCTGGTGTGGAGCGACCTCCCGGAAGCACTCGGCTGGAGCGGCCCGCCCTGGTGGTGGCCGCTGCCTCTGCTGCTGGTGGCCGGTGTCCTGGTCGGGCTGGTGGTGACCCGCCTGCCCGGTGCCGGCGGGCACATCCCCGCCTCCGGGCTGCACGCCGGAGGGGCCACGTCGGCCGCGCTGCCGGGCGTCATCCTGGCGGCGGTGCTCAGCCTGCCGCTGGGTGCGACCCTCGGCCCGGAAGCCCCGCTGATCGCCCTCGGCGGGGGGCTCGCCCTGCTGTTCCGGGACCTGGCCCAGGCGCCCGCGACCCCGCAGAGCACGGCGATCCTGGGGGCGGCCGGGGCGGCCGCGGCCATCTCCGCGATCTTCGGCAATCCGCTGATCGGCGCCGTGCTGCTGATGGAAGTGGCCGGAGTGGGCGGACCCCAGCTGTTCGCGATCATGCTGCCGGCCCTGCTGTCCAGCGGGGTCGGCGAGCTCGTGTTCACCGGCTTCGGCCGCTGGACGGGTCTGGCGACGGGCAGCCTCAAGCTGGACCTGGCCGCGCCCTTCCCCCGCCTCGACGCCCCCGACGTGCTGTGGTCGCTGCTCCTGGCGGTGTTCATGGGCGCCTTCATGCACTTCGTCCTGGCCGGCGGCCGCTACGCCTCCGTGTACGTGGCCAAACGGCCCGTGGCCCACACGGCCGTCTGCGCCGTGGCGGCCGGCGCCTTCGGCGCACTGTACGCGCTCGTCACCGGAGACTCCCCCGTCGACGTGGCCTCGTCCGGCCAGGCCGTGATGAACAGCCTGGCCTCCGATCCGCAGGCCTGGGGCATCGGGGCGCTGATCGCGGTCCTGCTGTGCAAGGGCGCGGCGTACGCGCTCTGTCTGGGCAGCCTGCGCGGCGGGCCGATCTTCCCCGCGCTGTTCCTGGGCGCGGCCGCGGGTGTGCTGTTCGCGCCGCTGCCGGGACTGGGCGTCGTTCCGGGCCTCGCGGCCGGCATGGCGGCCGCGGCCACCTGCGCGCTGAGGCTTCCCGTGAGCAGCGTGGTGCTCGTCGTCCTGCTGCTCGGCAGCGGCGCGATGATCCCCGTGATCATCCTCGCGTCCGTGGTGGCCTTCGTGGTCACCGAACTGCTGCCGCCCGGGCCCGAGGTACCCCCGGTGGGCAGGTCGGTCGCGGCCCCCGCGGCCGGCGCGAAGTGAGGAAGGAGCGTGTCATGACGAGTCACGTGGGCGGAGCCCGACCCGAGGGCGCTCCGTCGGCCGCGCACAAGGGCGGCTTCAGCGCCCGCAACGGCTGGCTGTACTTCGCCGGGTTCCTGATGGTCTTCGGCGGACTGATGATGCTCTTCTCGGGCATCTCCGCGATCGCCAGGGACGACGTCTTCATCCCCACCCCGCACTACGCGTACGAGTTCGACCTCACGAGCTGGGGCTGGATCCACCTCATCCTGGGCGTCGTGGTCCTCTGCGCCGGGCTCGCCGTGATCCGGGGCGCCGTGTGGGCCCGGGTCGTGGGCCTGGCACTGGCGGGCCTCAGCATGGTCGCGAGCTTCATGTGGCTCCCGTACACGCCGTTCTGGGCCCTGGTGCTCCTGGTGATCGACGGCCTGATCGTCTGGGCGCTGTGCACGGCACCCGGTCTGACGGAGGGCTGAGCCACGGTGCCGGCGGAAGCCGCGGGGCCGACGCCCCTGGTGCTCGTCGTCGGCGTGTCCGGTTCGGGCAAGACGACGGTGGCCGGGCTGCTCGCGGACCGGCTCGGCTGGCCCCACCGGGACGCGGACGAGTTCCACTCCCCGGCCAACCGGGCCAAGATGGCCGCCGGACACCCCCTCGACGACGCCGACCGGGCCCCGTGGCTCGCGGCCATCGGCGCCTGGATGGACCAGGAGGCCGGCGCGCACCGCCCGGCGGTCGTCACCTGCTCGGCGCTCAAGCGCTCCTACCGGGACCGGCTGCTGCGCGGGCGGCCCGGGGCGCGCCTGCTGTACCTGCACGGAACGCCGGAGCTCGTGCGGGCGCGCCTCGGCGCCCGGCACGGCCACTTCTTCCCGCCGGCCCTGCTGGACAGCCAGTTCGCCGACCTCCAGGAACCGGGACCCGACGAACATCCCGTGGTCGTGGAGGTCGACCAGCCGCCGCAGGCCGTGGCGGCTGCCGCGCTGTCCCTGCTGGGCCTCGCCGCCCCTTCCCCACCGCCCGAGGAGGCTTCCATGTCCGCGCAGACGCCCCGGTCCGCAGGCCCGACGGGTGAGCAGTGGGAGCTGCGCCACGGCGGGCAGAGCGCCGTCGTGGTCGAACTCGGCGGCGCCCTGCGCCACTACGAGGCGGACGGCGTCCCCCTGCTGGACGGCTTCGCCGCCGACGAGCCCGTCACCTCGGGCCGCGGGCAGATCCTCGTGCCCTGGCCCAACCGGGTCGGCGGCGGCCGCTACCGCTTCGACGGCGCGGACCTGCAACTCCCGCTGAGCGAGCCGGAACGGCACAACGCGATCCACGGGCTGCTGCGCTGGACCCCGTGGCGGCTGCTCGCCCACTCCGGCGACGCGGTGCGGGTCGGGACCACCCTCCACCCGCAGCCCGGGTACCCCTTCCTGCTGGAGGTGTTCGCCGAGTACCGGCTCGACGACGACGGCCTGGCGGTCCTGGTCGGCGCCGTCAACTCGGGCGGCGCGAGGGCCCCGTACGGCGTGGGGCAGCACCCGTACCTGACGGTCGGCACCGATCTCGTCGACACGGCGCTGCTGACCGTGCCCGCCCGCCACCGGCTGACCACCGACGACGAGGGCCTGCCGACGGGCGAGGAGCCCGTCGAGGGCACCGAGTACGACTTCCGCTCCGCCCGACCCATCGGAGCGGGGGCCCTGGACACCGCCTTCACCGGGCTCGAACGCGACGCCGACGGGCGGGCCGTGGTCCGGCTGGCGCACCCGTCGGGGCACCGCGGCACCGACCTGTGGCTCGGCGAGGGCACCCGGTACGTGCAGGTCTACACCGGCGACACACTGGCCGAGCCCGGGCGGCGCCGGCGCGGTGTGGCCGTGGAGGCCATGTCCTGCCCGGCGGACGCCTTCCGCACCGGCAGCGGTCTCACCGTTCTGGAACCGGGGGCCGGCCATGCGCTGCGCTGGGGGCTGCGCCCCTGGGGAACCTCCGGCTGAGGCGGCGATCCGATGACCCCGAACCCCGGACCCCCCGTCCCGCGGCCCATGAGCGCGGAGGACTTCCGGACGCTGTACGAGCGGCTGCGCCGCGGGGCCCGGTCCGGCCCGGACGGCGGCCGGCGCGGGGCACTGCGCCACCTGACGCCCGCCCGTGTCGCGGCGGCCGCGGCCGAGGTCCGGCTCGGGCGCACGGTGTCCCTGGCCGCGCCGATCGAGACCCGGCCGGGGCCGGACAACCCGGAGCCGGCGAAGCACAGGATGACCGGGCCCGCACCCGGGGAGGCGGGGGCCGACGGGCTGCACTTCGCCCTCGACCGGTTCGCCATGAACGTCCACGGGGACGCGGACAGCCACCTCGACGCGCTGAACCACGTGCTGTACGACGGCGAGCTCTACGACGGGGTCCCGGCCGGGGACGCGACGGCCCCGGAGGTCCGCTCGCTCTCCGTGGACCTGGTCCGGGAGGGCATCGTCGGACGGGGCGTGCTGCTGGACATACCGCGGCTGCGGGGCGTCCCCTGGCTGGAGCCGGGGGACCACGTGACGGCGGACGACCTGACGGCCGCGGAGTCCGCCCAGGGTGTCCGCGTCGGCCCCGGGGACCTGCTGCTGGTCCGGGTGGGGCACCGGCGCCGCCGCGGGGAGCTCGGGGCGTGGGAGGCGGCCCGGGCCAGGGCGGGCCTGCACCCGCGGGCCCTGCCGTTCCTGGCCGAACGGGAGGTCGCCGTCCTGGGCGGCGACGGAAACAACGACACCGCCCCCAGCGCGGTGGCGGACGTCGCCTTCCCCGTGCACGTCCTGGCGGTGCACGCGATGGGCGTGCACCTCATGGACTACCTGCAGTTCGAGGAGCTGGCGGGCCTCTGCGAGCGGGCCGGCCGCTGGAGCTTCCTGTGCATGGTCGCCCCGCTGCGGCTGCCGGGCGCGACCGGCTCTCCGGTGAACCCGATCGCCGTGCTGTGACGGCGGTCCGCGCCCGGGCCCCTCGGGCCGGGTCGCCGTCCGGACGAAGGGCGGCTAGCTTCGAATGGGTGGGAATGCTTGGCCTCCGCTCCGCGGAGTGACAGGTCCCGGCCCTCCGGGCGGGGCCACGAGCCCAAGGACGGTGGTCGACGTGGGCGACTCTCCCCACTACGACGTCATCATCATCGGCACCGGCGCCGGGGGCGGTACCCTCGCCCACCGGCTGGCGCCCTCCGGCAAGCGCGTGCTCCTCCTCGAACGCGGCGGCTTCCTGCCGCGGGAGCGGGACAACTGGGAGTCCACCGCCGTGTTCGTCAGGGGCAAGTACCGGGCGCCGGAGTTCTGGTTCGACAAGCACGGCAACGAGTTCCCGCCCGAGGTCAACTACTACGTCGGCGGGAACACCAAGTTCTACGGAGCCGCCCTCTTCCGGCTGCGGCCCGAGGACTTCGGCGAGATCCGGCACCACGGCGGCATCTCCCCCGCCTGGCCGCTGCGGTACGAGGACCTGGAGCCGTACTACACGCAGGCCGAGCACCTCTACCGCGTGCACGGACGCCACGGGGAGGACCCCGGCGAAGGGCCTGCGAGCGCCCAGTACGCCCACCCGCCCGTCGAACACGAGCCGCGGATCCAGCAGTTGAGCGACGACCTGGAGAAGAAGGGGCTGCACCCCTTCCACCTGCCCATCGGGGTCGACCTCGTCCAGGACGCCGACGGCAGGGCCGTTCCCTCCAGCGTGTGCATCCGGTGCAACCGGGTGGACGGCTTCCCCTGCCTGGTGCGCGGCAAGTCCGACGCCCAGGTGATCTGCGTGGAGCCCGCCCTCGAACACCCGGGCGTGGAGCTGGTCACCGACGCCCACGTGGTCCGGCTGGAGACCGACGCGACCGGCCGTACCGTCACCGCCGTCGTCGTCAGGCTCGCCGACGGCTCCGAGACCCGTTTCTCCGCGGACGTCGTGGTCGTCTCCTGCGGTGCGGTCAACTCCGCCGCCCTGCTGCTGGCCTCGGCCAACGACGCCCATCCCCGGGGACTGGCCAACAGCTCCGACGTGGTGGGCCGGCACTACATGCGGCACAACAACCTGGCCCTGATGGCGGTGTCGAAGGAGCCCAACCCCACGCAGTTCCAGAAGACCCTCGCGCTGCACGACTGGTATCTGGGCGCGGACGACTGGGACTTCCCGCTGGGCGGCATCCAGATGCTGGGCAAGTCGGATGCCGAGCAGATTCACGGGGAGGCCCCGCGCTGGGCCGGAGCGGTCATGCCGGACATGCCCTTCGAGGTGCTGGCGCACCACGCGGTGGACTTCTGGCTGTGCGGCGAGGACCTTCCGATGCCCGACAACCGGGTCACCCTGGACGGCGACGGCGCCATCCACCTCGCGCTCGACGAGAAGAACAACATCGAGGGCCTCAGCCGGCTCCGGCACAAGCTCCAGAGCATGCTCGGCCACCTGGGCATGCACGAGCACCACCTGCTGCCGCACAGCATCTACCTGCACAAGGGCATGCCGATCGGGGCGACCGCGCACCAGGCGGGCACCGTCCGCTTCGGCACGGACCCTGCCTCCTCCGCGCTGGACGTCACCTGCAAGGCCCACGACCTCGACAACCTCTACGTGGTCGACACGAGCTTCTTCCCGAGCATCGGCGCGGTCAACCCGTCCCTGACCGCCATCGCCAACGCCCTGCGGGTGGGCGACCACCTCCTGGCCCGGCTGAACTGACCCCTCCCGGAGCCGGCGCGGACCTGCGCCGACCGGAGGAAGATCCTCGGCCGAACGGCGCAACCGGGGCCCGCCCGGCGGGCCGCCCGCCACGGCCGGTGATTACGTGGGCGGTCGGTCCGGCCCACTGCGGCCGGGGCGTGCCGGGCCCGCTCATCGAGGAGGCAGCACAACGTGGATTCCACCGTGGGCGCACCGCAGGGTCTGATTCCGGCTCACCTGCTGAAGGGCCAGAAGGCGCTGGTCACCGGCGCCAACTCCGGCATCGGGAAGGCGACCGCCATCGGGCTCGGCCGGGCCGGCGCCGACGTGGTCGTCAACTACGTGGCGGACCAGGAGTCCGCCGAGGCGGTCGTCCGGGAGATCGCCTCGTTCGGGGTGCGCGCGGCGGCGTACGAGGCGGACGTGTCCCAGGAGGACCAGGTCGTCGCCATGGTGGACCGGATGGTCCGGGAGTTCGGGACGATCGACATCATGGTCGCCAACGCCGGCCTGCAACGGGACGCCGCGTTCACCGAGATGACCCTCGCCCAGTGGCAGAAGGTCCTGGACGTCAACCTGACGGGGCAGTTCCTGTGCGCCCGGGAGGCGACGAAGGAGTTCGTGCGGCGCGGCGTCGTCCCCGAGGTCTCCCGCGCGGCGGGGAAGATCATCTGTATGAGCTCGGTGCACCAGGTGATCCCCTGGGCGGGCCACGTCAACTACGCCTCCTCCAAGGGCGGCGTGCAGATGATGATGGAGACCCTGGCCCAGGAGCTCGCCCCGAAGAAGATCCGGGTGAACGCGGTCGCCCCGGGGGCCATCAAGACGCCGATCAACCGCGGCGCCTGGGAGACCGAGCAGGCCCGCGAGGACCTGCTGAAGCTGATCCCGTACGACCGGATCGGCGATCCGGACGACATCGCCCACGCGGTCGTCGCGCTCGCCTCCGACCTCATGGACTACGTGGTGGGGACCACCCTCTACGTCGACGGCGGGATGACCCTCTTCCCCGGGTTCGCCACCGGCGGCTGATCCCTCCCCCCGCCCAGGCCGTCTCAGCGAAGGCACGCATGCACACCACGGTTCTCCTGCTGGCGGCGGACGCCCCGGCGCAGCTGCTGCCTGCCCGGCAGCTCATGGCCTTCACCCTGGCCTCGCACATCATCCTGGTGCCGATGGGGGTGGCCCTGCCGTTCATCACCCTGCTGATGCACTACCGGGGGATCCGCCGCAACGACCCCACCGCGCTGCTGCTGGCGCGGCGCTGGTCGGCCGTGATGGCGGTGCAGTTCGCCGTCGGAGTCGTCACCGGCACCGTCCTGTCCTTCGAGTTCGGCCTGCTCTGGCCGGGGCTCATGGGCAAGTGGGGCGACGTGTTCGGCATCGGCTTCGGCGTCGAGGCATGGGCGTTCTTCCTCGAAGCGGTGCTCATCGCCGTCTACCTGTACGGCTGGCGCCGGCTGAAACCCCGTACGCACTTCCTGCTCGGGCTTCCGCTGCCGGCCGCCGCGCTGATGGGGGCGTTCGGCATCCTGGCCGCCAACTCGTGGATGAACACCCCGCGCGGCTTCACCCTGGACTCCGCCGGCAACCCGGTCGACGTGAACATCTGGAAGGCCATCTTCACCCCGATGTTCGGGCCGCAGTACTGGCACTTCGTCGTGGCGATGATGCTCACCGCCGGCTACGTGGTGGCCGGGGTCTACGCCGTGGGCTGGCTGCGCGGCCGCCGGGACCACTACCACCGGCTCGGCTTCACCGTGCCCTTCACCGTCGCCGCCATCGCCACCCCGATCCAGTTCTTCCTGGGCGACTCCATCGCCCGGCAGGTGTTCCAGAAGCAGCCGGTGAAGTTCGCCGCCATGGAGATCGTCTGGGAGACCGACACCCACATGCCCGAGTACCTGTTCGGCCGTCTGCATCCGGACGGGACGGTCTCGGGCGGCATCAAGATCCCCCAGCTCGACTCCATCCTGGCCGGCTTCAGCCCGGACACCAAGGTGATGGGGCTGACCGCCGTCCCGGAGAGCGACCGGCCCAACGCCACCCAGGCGACCATCGCCCACTGGGCCTTCGACCTCATGGTCGTGATCGGTTCCGTGCTGGTGCTGCTCGCCCTCTGGTACGCCGTGGTCTGGCTGCGCCACCGCAGACTGCCGGCGTCCAAGTGGTTCTGGCGCAGTGCGGCCTGCGCGGGCGTCGCGTCCGTCGTGGCCGTGGAATGCGGCTGGGTCACCACCGAGGTGGGGCGCCAGCCGTGGATCGTCTACCAGAACATGCGGGTCGCCGAGGCGGTCACCGCGACGCGCTCGACAACCTTGTGGATCATGTTCGGGCTGGTGATCGTGGTGTACGTGTTCGTCTTCGGCGCGTTCCTCGCCGTCCTGCTCAAGATGCGCACCAGATGGCGGCTCGCCGACGCGCAGCAGGGGGCGGGGAGTCCGGGCGAGGCACCGGAGGCGGACACCCCGTACGGACCGCGCTCGGCCGTCCCGTCCTCGTCGTCGTCATCGTCGTCCGCGTCCGGGGACGGCCGCCCGTGACCGCCGACGTCATCGCCTTCGTGCTGCTGCTCGCCGTGACCGCCTACACCTGCGCCGGCGGCACCGACTACGGGGCCGGCTTCTGGGACCTGACCTCGGGCGGGGCGGAGCGGGGCAAGCGCCCCCGGTGGCTCATCGACCACGCCATGGCCCCGGTGTGGGAGGTCAACAACGTCTGGCTGATCTTCATCTTCGTCATCATGTGGACGGGGTTCCCGGTCTTCTTCCAGACGGTGTTCTCCGCGATGTGGGTGCCGCTCGCCCTGGCCGCCGTCGGCATGGTCCTGCGCGGCGCGGGCTTCGCCTTCCGCAAGGCCTCCCGGCGGATCGCCGGACGGCGCCTGTTCGGGACCCTGTTCGCGGTGTCCTCGCTGGTGACCCCCTTCTTCCTCGGCGCGGCCGTCGGCGGGA
Source organism: Streptomyces sp. A0592 (assembly GCF_004795115.1). Classification (NCBI taxonomy): domain Bacteria; kingdom Bacillati; phylum Actinomycetota; class Actinomycetes; order Kitasatosporales; family Streptomycetaceae; genus Streptomyces; species Streptomyces sp. A0592. The sequence goes on along the minus strand of NZ_SSBM01000004.1, from coordinate 135,917 downwards.
TCGCCTCCGGCCGGGTCGCGCTCGGCACGGAGGCCTCGGCCAGGGCCTGGTCCAACCCCACCTCCCTCGTCTTCGGACTGCTGGCCATCGCGACCACGGCCTTCCTCGGCGCCGTGTTCCTCTCCGGTGACGCCCGCCGCTTCGACGCACCCGATCTGGTCGACCACTTCCGGGGGCGGGCGCTGGGCGCGCTCGCCGTGGTCGCCGTACTGGCCGTGGTCGCGCTGTTCGTCACGCGCACGGACGCCCCCCACGTGTGGCACGGCCTCACCCACGGCATGGGGCTGGTCTTCGTCCTCCTGGCCGCGGCGGCGACGTTCGCCACGGCATGGCTGCTGCTGCGGCCGCCGGGGACCTGGGTGCGCGTCACCGCGGTGGGGGTCGTCGCGGCGGCCGTCCTGGCCTGGGGCATGGCCCAGCGGCCCTACCTCATCCCCACCTCGCTGACCGTTGCCGAGGCCGCGGGCGCCCCCTCCACGCTGACGTGGCTGGCGTTCGTGACGCTGGTCGCCCTGGTGATCGTCGCCCCGGCCGTCGTCCTCCTGTACTGGCTGGACACGCACGGCGAACTGGAGTCGCTCACCGACGCCGACCTCCAGCGCGGAGGCGCCGAACCGGGGAAGAGCGCCGATGGGAGCTGACGGCCGCCCGCCGGGGCCGGACGCCCAGAGGGGAAGACGGCGGTGACCGAGGACCAGATCCTCCTCGGCATCGCCCTGACGGTGGCGCTGGCCGCGTTCTCCCAGATCCTGGCCAACAGGCTGCGCGTGCCGGCGCTGATTCTGCTGCTTCCGGCCGGTTTCGTCGCGGGGGCGCTGACCGACATCATCCACCCGGACAACCTGATCGGGGCGGAGTTCGACGCCCTGGTCTCCCTCTCGGTGGCGGTGATCCTCTACGACGCCGGGCTCGGGCTCAACCTGCGCCAGCTCACCGGCCGCACCCGGGGCATCGTGGGAAAGCTGCTGGTGGTGGGCGTGCTCGGCACGTTCCTCGCCGTCGGTTTCATCGCACCCGCACTGTTCGGCATGTCGCTCGCCACCGGCGCGATGCTGGGCACGATCCTCGTGGTGTCCGGCCCGACGGTGGTGGGGCCGCTGCTCGAGTACGTGCGGCCGACGGACAGGGTGCGGCGCATCCTGATCTGGGAAGGGACGCTGATCGACCCGATCGGCGGCATCCTCGGCGCGCTCGTCTTCCACGCCGTCTCCTCCTCCCACCGGATCGACATCGGCCGGGGATACCAGATCGGCCAGTTCCTGATCAGCATGGGCGTGGGCCTGGTCGGCGGAGCCGTGGGCGTCGCCCTGCTGTGGGTGACGCTGCGGGTCCTGCGGCTCGGCGAGACGCTCGGCACGCTCGCCCAGCTGGCCGTCGTGATCACGGTGTCGGCGGGCTGCGACATCGTCCGCGACGACACCGGGCTGATCGCCGCGATCGTCACGGGGCTGGCGGTCACCAACATCCCCGGTTTCGACATGCCCGCCCGCCGTCCCTTCTTCGAGACCCTGGTCCAGCTGATCATCGGGCTGCTCTTCGTCTCGATCTCGTCGACCGTCACCCCGGCATCCCTGACGCCGGTGCTCCTTCCCTCCCTCATCCTCATCGTGTTCCTCGTGCTGGTCCTGCGGCCCCTGATCGCCTTCGCGTCCACCCGGAAGTCGGGACTGGGCCGCGGGGAACGAGGCTTCCTCGCCTGGATGGCGCCGCGCGGCATCGTCGCAGCCTCCACGGCCTCCGCCTTCTCCGCCACCCTGTCCGACAAGGGCTTGCCCGGGGCCTCGAAGATCCTCCCGGTCACCTTCCTGGTGATCGTGGGAACAGTCCTGCTCTACGCGCTGACCGCCGCCCCCATGGCTCGAAGACTGGGGGTCGTCCGCCCTTCCCGCACCCGTCCCCTGCTGGTGGGCGGAGACGGCTGGGTCGTCGACATGGGCAAGGCGCTGCGGTCGGCCGGACTCGACGTCCTCATGTGGGCCGGGGACGAGGACGAGCGGGAGCGGATCAAGGATGCCGGAATCGAACTGGCGCAGGGCGAGCTGCTGGCCACGGCCACCAACCCGCGCGCCCGTCTGGAGGGCGTCACCGCCGTCTTCCTGCTCACGGACGACGACGACTTCAACGCCCTGGCCTCGATCATGGTGCAGGGCAACGTCGAGGGCCCCGTGTACCGGGTCGGGCCTCCCCACGAGAGCCACGGCGTCGTCGCCCCCTACACGGGCGGCGACATCCTCTTCGGCACCCAGCTGGTCCGGCACGTGCTGGCAGAACGCTACCGGCAGGGCGCCCGGTACCTGGTGCAGCCTGCCTCCGGGCCGGTCCCGGCGGACTTCGAGACGCTGTTCGTGGTGCGGGCCGACGGCACGCTCGTTCCGGTCACCGAGGGCGGGGCCGGGGCCGTTGCCCCGGCCGAGGACGACCTCCTCGTACTGCTGGGTCCCGTACCGCCCACCGGGACCCGACCCGGGCCCGGTTGAGGGCCGCGTCCAGGACGGCGACGGCGTGCGGAGCACGGCGGGCAGCCTTAACGTGGGGCTGAAGGCCGCCCCGCACCGCGAACGGAAGGTCGGAGGTCACCCGTGCCGTTGCCGCACAGACGCACGAAAGGGCCCGTCGGGCAACCGGAATCCCACTACGGCCCCTGATGTCCTGGGCCTCCCGGTTCCGGGTGCTGCAGTACACGAAGGCCAGCCTCTGGATCGTGCCGCTGCTCGGTCTGGTCCTCGGCGTACTGCTGGCGGAATGGGCCGTCTCCGTGGACGGCACGGGGCTGCCGGCCGGCTGGCGGTACTCCGCCTCGACGGCCAGTGGCGTGCTCACCGCCATCGTCGGCGCGATGATCGCCCTGCTCGGATTCGTCGTGACCATCGGCGTGCTCGTCGTCCAGCAGGCGACGGGCACGCTGTCCCCTCGCTACATGCGCCTGTGGTACCGGGACCGGCTGCAGAAGGCGGTGCTGGCCACCTTCACCGGGACCTTCTCCTTCTCCTTCGCCCTGCTGCGCACCATCGAGTCGGACTCCGTGCCCGACCTCGGGGTCACCCTGGCCGGGGCGGCCGTGTCCGTCAGCCTGTTGCTGCTGCTCGTGTACCTCAACCGGTTCACCCACAACCTCCGGCCCGTCGCCATCGCCGAACTGGTCGGGCGGTTGGGCAAGACGGTCCTGGTCCGCGGGGAGGCCGCGGTCCTCGGCGCCGCGCCGTCGGCCGGCGCCCCGGGGGCTCCGGCCGACGGCGGCCCGGTCGCCTGCGTCCGGGCCGAACACGGTGGTGTGATCCAGGCGTTCCACCCGGGACGGCTCACGGCGCTGGCGGAACGCCACAACTGCGTCCTCGTGGTCACCCGCCTGGTCGGGGACTACGTGCCGCCGGGCGCCGTCGTCGTCGAGGTCCACGGCGGGACGCCGGCCCCCGAGCCGCGGCAGGTGACCGGGCTGATCGCCTTCGGCTCGGAGCGGACCATCGAACAGGACCCCGCGTTCGCGCTGCGGGTCCTCGTCGACATCGCCGTCCGGGCGCTCTCCCCCGCCGTGAACGACCCGACCACCGCGGTCCAAGTGCTCAACCAGATCGAGGCGTTCCTCCACACGGTCGGCCGGGCCGGCCTGCGCGATCGCTACGTGCTGGGCGACCGCCACGGCACGCCGCGGCTGGTGGTCCAGGGCCGGGACTGGGAGGACTACCTCCAGCTGGCCGTGACCGAGATCCGCGAGTACGGCACCTCGTCCGTCCAGATCTGCCGGCGGCTCCGCTCCCTGCTGGAGGGCCTGCTCACCGCCCTGCCGCCCGGCACCCTGCCGGCCGTCCGCACGGAACTGGCCCTGCTGCGGGAGTCGGTCGAGCGCGAGTACACCGACCCCGCCCGCCGCGCCCTGGCCCGCACCCCCGACCCCCAGGGCATCGGCGCCCGCCACCGCCCGGGGTGACCGGCGGCGGTCAGCCGTGGAAGACGAGGATGCGAGCGGGCACCACACGGACGAGCACACGCTCGTCGTCCGGACCGTCCCAGGGGTGCGGCTCGGTGCCGCGGTGCCGCAGGTGCTGGAAATCGATCAGTTCCCGGCCGTCGCCGTCGATCCGTGCCGTGCCGCGGATCTCCACGTAGTGGTCCTGGTCGTCGGGTGGGGAAACGAGCACCGTGACGTGGGGGTTGCGCACGATGTCGGCGTCCTACGGCCTCTGACCGTCGCGAACAGGAGGTCTTCCTCGGTGCAGTGCGCCCACACGACGGACAGCTGCGGTCGGCCGTCGGCTTCCACGGTGGCGACGGTCGGGCACGCCCCTGCTCCGAGCCAGGGCCCGACCTCCTTCGGGAGCACCCCGTTGCCGGGTGAGACCGGCGGGGTCCAGGTGTGGTCCGTCCTCATCACCCGTCGGCGCTCCCCCGAACGGCGGGAACTCCCCGGAGGGCTGGTCTGGTCGACCCCCAGGAGTCCTTCCACGAAGCCGCCGTGCGCGAGACCTACGAGGAGACCGGAGTCCTCGTCGAGGTGAACGGCCTGGTGGCGGTGTACCAGCATCCGAACGGCTGCACCCGCTCTACCGCCCCCGTCTGGAAGACGTGCTCGCCGCCACCGGCACCGCCACCCTGCGCGTCCACGAGGGCACGTCCGTCCTGTCCCTCCTGGCCTCCGCCCGCATCCACTAGGGGGCGGACCGGTCGCAGCCCCGGTGCCGTCCGCGTCAGGGGCGGTTGACCGGGAGGACGTCCGGGGAGAGGGCGGCCGCGTGGGCCGCGGCGGAGGTCATGCGGCGGCGGTGGTGGCGGCGGCAGAGGACCTCGTAGCCGATCTCCTCCGACGGGCGGTTCACGTCGCCGACGACGACCTGCTCGCCCTCGACGACCATCACGCCGCCGACCGTACGGGCGTTGTGCGTGGCCCGGGCGCCGCACCAGCACAGGGCCTCGACCTGGAGCTGCTCTATCCGGTCGGCGAGCTCGATCAGGCGCTGCGAGCCCGGGAAGAGCTTCGTGCGGAAGTCCGTGGTGATGCCGAAGGCGAAGACGTCCATCTCGAGGTCGTCGACGATCCTGGCCAGCTGGTCGATCTGCTCCGGGGCGAGGAACTGGGCCTCGTCGGCGATGACGTAGTCCGCCCGGCCGCCCTGCGAGAGCTCGCCCACGAGGTAGGCGTAGAGGTCCATGGCGTCGGTGACCTCGACGGCTTCCGTGACCAGGCCCAGGCGGGAGGACAGCTTGCCCTCGCCGGCGCGGTCCTGGCGGGTGAAGATCACGCCCTGCAGACCGCGGGCCGAGCGGTTGTGCGTGATCTGGAGCGCCAGAGTGCTCTTTCCGCAGTCCATCGTTCCGGAGAAGAACACCAGCTCGGGCATGGGAAGTAGGGGCCTTTCGGGATCGTGGGCGGGTACGGGGACGGCCGGGGGGGTCAGGTGCGGATTTCGAGCAGCGGGACGAGCTGTTCCGCCGCGGTCATGGAGCCGTGCATTCCGGCGAGCGCCGACTCGTTCGGCTCGTTGCGCGACGCGGTGATCGCGACATCGGCCTGGGCCGCCGCGACCACGTCGCCGATACGGCCGAGCACGCGCTCGTCGCACTCCCCCGGCGGGCCGAACCAGCCCAGCTCCAGGGCCTCTTCCCGGCTCGCCACCCAGAAGCGGTCGCCGAGCACCTCGCGCCAGACCGTCAGCACGTCGGCCTGCGCCCCCGGCACCGCGTACACGTGCCGGGCCCGGCCCTCTCCGCCCAGCAGGGCGACGCCGGCGCCCAGCTCCCAGTCCTCGTCGAAGTCGATCCGCGCGTCCTCGTCGAAGGGGACGTCGACCATGCCGTGGTCGGCGGTCACGTACAGGGCGGTGCGCGGCGGGAGCTGCTCGGCGAGCCGCTGGACGAGCCGGTCCACGTACATCAGCTGGCCGCGCCAGGCGTCGGAGTCCACGCCATGGCGGTGGCCGGCCCCGTCGAGCTCGCTGTAGTAGGTGTAGACGAGCGAGCGGTCACCGGCTGCGAGGCGCTCGGCGGCCACGTCCATCCGCTCCTCGCCGGTCATCCGGCCCAGGAAGGTGCCGCCGCTGAGGGCGACCTTGGTGAGCGGGGTGGTCTGGAAGGCGGGCGAGGACACCTGCGCGGTGGCCACGCCGGCCTTGTCGGCCTCCTGGAACACCGTCGGGTACGGCTGCCACGGCTTCGGCGGGGCCCACGGGTGCCAGCGGAGCTGGTTCATCAGCTCGCCGGTGGCCGGGTTGCGCACGGCGTAGCCGGGCAGCCCGTGGCGGGCCGGCGGCAGCCCGGTGCCGACGGAGGCCAGCGAGGTGGCGGTGGTCGCGGGGAAGCCCGCGGTGATCGGGCGTCCGGTGCCGCCGCGGGAGCTGCCGAGGAGGGAGGCGAGGTACGGGGCCTCGTCCGGGTGGGCCTTGATCTGCTCCCAGCCCATGCCGTCGACGAGGAACACGCAGTTGCGGTCGGCCGGGGTCAGCTCGGCGATGGCGGCGCTGTAGCCGGGCACGCCCTGCCCGGCCACGAGCGTCGGCAGCAGGTCGGCGAGCGACCCGGCGCCGTACTCCGGGACGGGGGCGCCGGCCAGGTCCAGCAGCTCCGGCTCGGTCCAGTCCTGCGGTGCGGAGTACACCATCAGCGGGCGGAGGGGGAGGACGTGGCCGCGGTCGCCTCGCTCAGCGCCTGCGCGAAGACGAGGGTCTGGCGCACCGCCTCCGGCCCGTCGCCGGCCTCGCTGACCCGCAGGCTGAGGTCGTCGGCGGTGGAGTTGCCGGTGTAGCCGTGGTCGGAGTCGCAGTTGGGGTCGCCGCAGGCGGCCGGCTCCAGGTCGATCCGCGAGACCGCGCCCCAGCCGATGGTCAGGACGACCTCGCGGGGCAGGGTGCCGGGGGTGTAGGACTCCGGGTTGGCGACGACGCGGCTGAGCACGACGGAGGAGATGCTGGAGAGCTTGACCGACTCGGTGGAGGTGGTCGCGTACGGGGACGGGGACCCGGCGTCGGCGGCCTGCTCGTCGGTGTGGCTGACGATGAAGCGGTTGCCGGTCAGGACCAGCACGGTGACGTGGCGGCGCACCTCGTTGGAGTCGAAGGTCGTCTCCTGGTGGACCAGGTACGACGAGATCGGCTCGCCGCCCACCGCGGCCTCCACCGCCTCGGCCACGAGGGCCGGGTAGTAGCCGCTGCGCTCGATCGCCGTGCGCAGCCCCTGGGTCGTCGTACCGGATTTCGCCATGGGGTCAATGGTAAGGCCCCTCGGCTGCCGTCCTACCGCGCCGTACCCGCTCAGTAACTGGGGAGGGTCCGCGGCCCGAGATCGCCGCGGGCGGGCGGATGGGCGACCCGGACCGTGGCGCTGAGCACGGAGATCCCCTCGGCGGCGACGACGACCGGTTCCAGGGAGACGCCGATCACCTCGGGATGGTCGTCCACCAGCCGGGACAGCCGCAGGAGCACCTCCTCCAGGGCGGGGGTGTCGACCGGGTCGCTGCCGCGCCAGCCGAAGAGGAGGGGCGCCGCCCGGATGGACCGGATCAGTCCGGCGGCGTCCCGGTCGGTCGCCGGGACCAGCCGGTGGGCGGTGTCGCCGAGCAGCTCGGAGGCGACCCCGGCGAGCCCGAAGGAGAGGACGGCGCCGGCGGCCGGGTCGATCACGGACCGGACGACGGTGTCGACGCCCCGCGGCACCATGGCCTGGACCACGGGCTGGAGCTCCGCCGGCTTGCCCAGCGCGTCGGTCAGCTCCTCGTACGAGCGCCTCAGCTCGGCCTCGTTCGTGAGGTCGAGCCGTACGCCGCCCAGGTCCGCGCGGTGGCGCAGGTGCGGGGCGGTGGTCTTGAGGGCGACCGGGTAGCCCAGGACCACGGCGGCCCGGACGGCGGCGTCGGCGCTGGGTGCGGGGAGCGTCGGCAGGACCCGGATCCCGTAGCGCGCGAGCAGCTCGCGGGCGTCCCAGTCGCTCAGCTTCAGCACGGCCCCGCCGTCGACGTCCGCGAGCAGCCCGGCGAGCTGGGCCGCGGCGCCGGCCTCGTCGATGTCCTCGTACTCGGGGACCTGCCCGGCGTCCGCGAGGGCCCGCCGCCACTGCCCGTAGCGCACGGCCTCGGCGACGGCCTTCACGGCGCGCTCGGCGGCGGGGTAGCTGGGGATCCGGTCCGGGTCGGCGGTGGCGGTGGTGGCCGCGAGGGCGGCCGGGGTCCAGGGGCTGCTGTCCGCGGCGGGCCGGTCCGGCGCCGCGGCGGCGGGTCCGCGGGTCGCGGACAGGGCCTGCACCAGCTCGGCGAGTTCCACGTGCACGACCGCCACCGGCTTGCCGGGGGCCTCGGCGACGGCCTCGCGGAGCGCGTCGGCGAGGTCGTCGGCGAGGGCGTGCTCGCTGACCCACGGGATGGCGGTCACGACCACCGCGTCGCAGTCGTCGGAGGCGAGGGCGGCGGCCAGCGCGGTGCGGAAGTCCGCCGGGGACGCCGCGGTGGTCAGGTCCAGGGGCGGCAGCGGCCGCAGGCCCTGCGTCAGGCAGGCGTCGTAGGTGAGGACCCCGAGGGACTCGGAGTTGCCGAGGATCGCGATCCGGGGTCCGGCGGGCAGCGGCTGGGAGGCCAGCAGCAGGCCGACGTCCACCAGCTCCGTGACCGTGTCGACCCGGATGACGCCGGCCTGCCGCAGGAGGGCCGAGACGGTGTCCTCCGACAGCCGGGTGCCGGGGACGACGTGCCCGGCGGGGGTGTGGCGGCCGCCCTTGGCGACGACGACGGGCTTGACGGCGGCGGTCCGGCGGGCGAGGCGGGTGAACTTCCGCGGGTTGCCCAGGGTTTCGAGGTAGAGCAGGGCGACGTCGGTGGCCTCGTCCTCGTACCAGTACTGGAGGATGTCGTTGCCGGAGACGTCGGCCCGGTTGCCCGCCGAGACGAAGGACGACAGGCCCTCGCCGCGCCGCAGCAGCGCCGAGAGCAGGGCGATGCCGATCGCCCCGGACTGCGTGAACAGGCCGGTCCGGCCGCGCGTCGGCATCGGCGCGGGGGTCAGCGAGGCGTTGAGCTCCACCTCCGGGGCGGTGTTGATCACCCCGTAGGCGTTGGGTCCGATGAGGCGCATCCCGTACGAGCGCACCTGCCTCAGCAGCTCGCGCTGGCGGGCGAGTCCGGCCGGGCCGCTGTCCCCGTATCCGGCGGAGAGGACGACGAGGCCCTGCACGCCGTGCTCGCCGCAGGCGGCCACCGCGTCGGGCACCCGGTCGGCCGGGACCGCGATCACCGCGAGGTCGACGGGGGCGCCGACGGCCTCGACGGAGCGGTAGGCCCGCACCCCGTCGAGGAGGTCGCGCGTGACGGCCTCGTTGACGGCGTAGAGGTGGCCGTGGAAGCCGCTGTCGCGCAGGTTGCGCAGGGCGGCGGCGCCCACGCCGGCGCCGGAGCGGCTGACCCCGACGACGGCCACGGAGCCGGGGGCCAGCAGGCGCTGCACGGAGCGGGCCTCGGCGCGCTGTTCCCGGGCGCGCTGCACGGCGAGGGACTCCGCGGTGGGTTCGAGGTCGAGGGTGAGGTGGACGGAGCCGTCCTCGAAGCTGCGCTTCTGCTCGTAGCCGACATCCGTGAACACCTTGATCATCTTGGTGTTGGCGGGCAGCACCTCGGCGGCGAACCGGCGGATGCCGCGCTCGCGCGCCACCGCGCCGATGTGTTCGAGGAGCGCGGAGGCGACCCCGCGGCCCTGGTGGGCGTCCTGGACGAGGAAGGCGACCTCGGCCTCGTCGGCGGGAGCGGAGGCGGGCCGGCCGTCGGGACCGATGCGGTCGTAGCGGACGGTGCCGATGAACTCCTCGCCGATGGTCGCGGCGAGGCCCACCCGGTCCACGTAGTCGTGGTGCGTGAAGCGGTGCACGTCGCGGTCGGAGAGGCGGGGGTAGGGCGCGAAGAAGCGGTAGTACTTCGACTCGTCCGAGACCTGCTCGTAGAAGCTGACGAGCCGGCCGGCGTCCTCGGTGGTGATGGGCCTGATCCGGGCGGTGCCGCCGTCGCGGAGAACGACGTCCGCTTCCCAGTGGGCCGGGTAGGACGGGTCCGACTCTATGGTCATGCGCATACCTTACGGCCGGACCGGGCCGGGCGGCGCTCGCGCGGCGTGGTAGGCAAGGCGGACAAACCGGTGCAAGCTGGGGAAGGTCGAGGAGCGGCGAAATTCGGGCCGAAGGTCGGTCGGAGCATTCAGGGTGCCGTGAGAGACTGGTCTAGACAACCGTAAGAACCTGAAGGGCATCACCATGGCAGAGCGCCGCGTCAACGTCGGTTGGGCCGAGGGCCTGCACGCTCGTCCCGCCTCGATCTTCGTCCGTGCGACGACCGCTTCCGGCGTCCCGGTGACCATCGCGAAGTCCGGCGGCGACCCCGTCAACGCCGCCTCCATGCTGGCGGTACTGGGCCTGGGCGCCCAGGGTGGCGAGGAGATCGTCCTCGCCTCCGAGGCCGAGGGTGCGGAGGCCGCACTGGACCGCCTCGCGAAGCTGGTCGCCGAGGGTCTCGAAGAGCTCCCCGAGACCGTCTGACCCTTCGGGTTCATCCCGCGCAACGCGAACGGCGAGGCCGCGACCCCCGCAAGGGGCCGCGGCTTCGCCGTTTCCGGAACCGGGGAAATGCGGCCCCACGGAAAAGCCGACCGGCGCCGCCGCTCCGGGCAGCATTCCACCGCGCAGCATTCCGCGGCACGACGTTCCGCCCGCCCGCAGGAATTCGGCGCAGGGCATCGCCCCGCGCATCGAATTCGCGCTATTCCACCCTTTGTATACGGCTCCTGTTAATGCCGGCCGCTCGGCATGTTTACGGCAGGTTGCGAACTGCTCACCGCCGACCGCTGCCGCAGCCGGTGCGCGGCCGCCGCGCGGTCGGCGTGGACCGCGGCCAGCGTCCGCGCCCGCTCGGCGTCACCGCGGGCCACCGCGTCCACGATCGCACCGTGTTCCGCCCAGGACTCCGCGGGCCGGACCGGCGCCTCCACCACGAACATCCACGCCACCTTGTGCCGCATCTGGGTGAGCAGCGCGATCAGTCCGGGGCTGCCGGAGGCCTGTGCGAGCGTCTCGTGGAACCAGCCCCCCAGCGCCCGCAGATCCTCGCCCTGGCCCCGCCTGGCCCGCTCCTGACCCAGCCTGACCAGCCCGCGCAGCACCTTGAGGTGCGCGTCGGTACGGCGCCGGGCGGCCCTGGCGGCCGCGAGCGGCTCCAGCAGCATCCGCAGCTCCAGCAGATCCGCCGCCTCCTGCGCGGTCGGCTCGGCCACACAGGCCCCGGCATGCCGCCGCGTGGTCACGAAACCCTCGGACTCCAGCGTCCGCAGGGCCTCGCGGACCGGGACGCGCGAGACCCCGTACCGGCGGGCCAGTACCTCCTCGGTCAGCCGGCCACCCGGTTCGAACACCCCGGAGACGATGTCGTCGCGAATTGCCGTGCATACCGCGTGCGCAGGAATACGCAAGACCGAACCTCCGCCTATTTCCGACCACCAGCCCCCATGCGCACTCACGCGCACGCATCGACTCTATTGCAGCACAGCATAATTTCGAGAGCGGACGGAAATCCGAAACATTGCGTCCGAACGCAAAAACACGAAGACCCCGGCTCGGGAGGCGGGGTCTTCGTGAAGCGGTGCGCTGGCGCTGTGCCCGGTGGGCGGCGCGGAGGGGTCAGAGGCTGACGCCGTGCGAGCGCAGGTACGCGATCGGGTCGATGTCCGAGCCGTACTGCGAGCCGCTGCGGGCCTCGAAGTGCAGGTGCGGGCCGCTGGAGTTGCCGGTGGAGCCCGACAGGCCGATCTGCTGGCCCGGGGTGACCTGCTGGCCGACGGAGACGTTCAGCGACGACATGTGGCCGTACTGCGTGAACGTGCCGTCGTTGTGCTTGATGACGACGTTGTTGCCGTACGCGCCGCCCCAGCCGGCCTCGACGACGGTACCGAAGCCCACTGCGTGGACCGAGGTGCCGGAGGCGGCGTGGAAGTCGATGCCGGTGTGGCTGCCGGAGGACCACATGCCGCCGCCCGCCTTGTACTGCGTGCTGACGTAGGAGTCGTCCAGCGGGGAGACGAAGGTGTTGAGGCGCTTGCGCTCCTCCTCGCGGGCGGCGCGCTCGGCGGCCTCGCGCTCGGCCTTCGCCTTGGCCTCGGCGAGGCGCTTGGACTCGGCGGCCTTCTGCTTGGCGTCGGCCTCGGCCTGCGCCTTGGCGGCGGCGTGCTCGGCGGCGCGCTGCTGGGCCTCGGCCTGGTCCTCGATGTCGCCCGCCAGGTCCTCGGCGACGACGACGGCACCCAGCCCGTTCTCCGGGGCGGAGCTGCTGTGGTTGTCCGCGGCGAAGGCCGGGGCGGCGAGGGAGCCGACCACGCCCGTGGTGGCGATCGCGGCGATACCGGCGTAGCCGGCGGTCTTCTTGCTCAGGCGGCTGGAACCACGGTGCTTGCCGGTACCAGCGGGACGACTGCCAAACGCCATGAAGGGTTTGATCCTTTCCTTCCTTCTCGCCTACCGGGTTAGCTGACGGGTTCGGAGCAGGAAGGTCTCCTACGGGCCTCCTCTTGCGAGGGGGTCCGATTCACCCCAGGGACTGATGTGGGTCCCCGGCTCCCCAGGCTCGCGCCTGACGGGGACTCGGCGATCGCTGCCCGGTGCCGCGGGTGCGGCGGGCACAACTGACGGACAGCACGCCCGACGCTAGGCGGATCATCAGTCAATCGCCAAACAGACGCGCCTTTTTGTTGCGTACGCCACACCGCATACAAGCAACCTCACCACTAAACGGACAAAAAGGGGCTCCGGCGGAAAACCGCCGGAGCCCCTTGCGCCCTGCGTCAGTTGGTGACGACGGTGACCTCACCGATCCCGAGGGCCCGCACGGGCTCCTCGATCAGTGCGGCGTCGCCCACCAGGATCGTGACCAGCCGGTCCGCCGGGAACGCCTTCACGGCCGCCGTGGTGGCCTCCACGGTGCCGGTTTCGGCCAACTGCGCGTACAGCTGTGCCTGGTAGTCGTCCGGCAGCTCCTGCTCGACCTGGTCGGCCAGGGTGCCGGCGACCGAGGCGGCCGTCTCGAACTTCAGCGGAGCCACGCCCACCAGGTTCTGCACGGCCACATCGCGTTCGGCGTCGGTCAGGCCGCCCTCCGCGAGGGTGCGCAGCACCTTCCAGAGGTCCTCCAGCGCCGGTCCGGTGTTGGGGGTGTCCACCGAGCCGCTGATGGCGAGCATCGAGGCGCCCTTGCCGTCCGCGGTGGAGCGCAGCACCTGGCCGAAGGCGCGCACCCCGTAGGTGTACCCCTTCTCCTCGCGCAGCACCTTGTCCAGGCGGGAGGTGAGGGTGCCGCCCAGGCAGTACGTGCCGAGCACCTGGGCCGCCCACACCCGGTCGTGGCGGTCCGCCCCGATCCGGCCGATCAGCAGCTGCGTCTGGACCGCGCCGGGCCGGTCGACGATGACCACGCGGCCGGTGTCGTCGGCGGTCACCGGCGGGACGGGGCGGGCCTCGGCCGTGTCGCCGGTCCAGGCGCCCAGGGTGTCCGCCAGCACGGCGTCCAGGTCGATGCCGGTCAGGTCGCCGACGACCACCGCGGTGGCGGTGGCGGGGCGTACGTGGGCCTCGTAGAAGGCGCGTACGGCGGCGGAGTCGATCCGCGCGACCGTCTCCTCGGTGCCCTGGCGCGGCCGGGACATGCGCAGGGACGCCGGGAAGAGCTCCTTGGAGAGCTGCTTGGCGGCGCGGCGCTGCGGGTTGGCCAGCTCGTGCGGGATCTCGTCGAGCCGGTTGCGCACCAGCCGGTCGACCTCGGCGTCGGCGAACGCGGGGGCGCGCAGCGCCTCGGCGAGCAGGCCCAGCGCCTTGGCCAGCCGGGAGGCCGGGACCTCCAGGGAGACCCGCAGGCCGGGGTGGTCGGCGTGCGCGTCGAGGGTGGCTCCGCAGCGCTCCAGCTCGGCCGCGAACTCCTCGGCGGTGTGCTTGTCGGTGCCCTCCGACAGGGCGCGCGCCATGATGGTCGCCACGCCGTCCAGGCCCTCGGGCTCGGCGTCGAGGGGCGCGGTGAGGTTGATCTCGACCGCGACGACCTGCTGGCCCGGGCGGTGGCAGCGCAGCAGGGTCAGCCCGTTGGGCAGCGTCCCGCGCTCGGGGGCCGGGAAGGCCCACGGCTGCGGCTCGCCGGCCTGCGGGCGCGGGTGGAAGGTCATCGTGACGGCTGCGGTGTCGCTCACTGCTCCGCCCCCTCGTTCTCGTCGCTGTCGGCGTTCTCTTCGCCCTCTTCGCCTTCGGCGCCGTCCGCCGCGAGCGGCTCGTAGACGAGCACCGCGCGGTTGTCCGGGCGCAGTCGGGCCGCGGCCGCGGCCTGCACCTCCTCGGCAGTGATGTCGAGGACGCGCCGGACGGCGGTGAGGGCCAGCTGCGGGTCGCCGAACAGCACCGCGTACCGGCACAGTTCGTCGGCGCGGCCGGCCACCGTGCTCAGCCGGTCCAGCCACTCGCGCTCCAGCTGCGCCTGCGCGCGCTCCATCTCCTCGGCGGTCGGGCCCTCGGCGGCGAACCGCGCGAGCTCCTCGTCGACGGCCGCCTCGATGGCGGGGATCTCGACCCCGCTGGAGGTCTTGACGTCCAGCCAGCCCAGCGACGGCGCCCCGGCCAGGCGCAGCAGGCCGAAGCCGGCGGCGACGGCCGTCTGGTCGCGGCGTACCAGCCGGTTGTGCAGCCGCGAGGACTCGCCGCCGCCCAGGATGGTCAGGGCCACGTCGGCGGCGTCGCACTCGCGGGTGCCGTCGTGCGGCAGCCGGTAGGCGGCCATCAGCGCGCGGGCCGGGACCTCCTCGACGATCTCCTCGCGCAGCTGCTCGCCCATGATGTCGGGCAGCGAGCCGTCACGGGGCGGCTGCTTGCCGTCGTGGGCGGGGATGGTGCCGAAGTACTTCTCGATCCAGGCGAGCGTCTTCTCCGGGTCGATGTCGCCGACGACCGACAGCACCGCGTTGTTGGGCGCGTAGTACGTACGGAAGAAGGCGCGGGCGTCCTCCAGGGACGCGGCGTCCAGGTCGGCCATGGAGCCGATCGGGGTGTGGTGGTACGGGTGGCCCTCGGGGTACGCCAGGGCGGTCAGCCGCTCGAAGGCGGTGCCGTACGGGACGTTGTCGTAGCGCTGGCGGCGCTCGTTCTTGACGACGTCGCGCTGGTTCTCCATCGACTCGTCGTCCAGGGCGGCCAGCAGCGACCCCATCCGGTCCGCCTCCAGCCAGAGCGCGAGCTCCAGCTGGTGGGTCGGCATCGTCTCGAAGTAGTTGGTGCGCTCGAAGCTGGTGGTGCCGTTGAGGGAGCCGCCGGCGCCCTGGACCAGCTCGAAGTGCCCGTTGCCGGATACGCTCGCCGAACCCTGGAACATCAGGTGCTCGAAGAGGTGAGCCAGGCCGGTGCGCCCCTTGACTTCGTGGCGCGAGCCGACGTCGTACCAGAGGCAGACCGCGGCGACCGGGGTCAGGTGGTCCTCGGACAGCACCACGCGCAGGCCGTTGGCCAGCCGGTGCTCGGTCGCTGTCAGGCCGCCGGAGCCGGCCTGGGCTGTGGCCGTGTGACCCATGGGCATGTGGTCCCTTCGATCGCGATGTAGAGATTTCCGTCAGACCTGCCACTGTATGCAAGCGCGTCGGCCACCGGATAAGTTCCCGGGCCAGACCTGGGTCGGAGTCGGCGTTGTCGGTCGCTCGGGACACAATGGTCCGCGTCGTACGTCCTGACGGACCCGGCACGCCCCAGCCAGACCCCACCAGACCAGCCAGACACCCAGCACATCCCATTCTTGGTTAAGGAGCCGCGCAGCGATGGCCCGCCGCAGCACGAAGACCCCGCCGCCGGAGGATTTCGAGGAGAAGATCCTCGACATCGACGTCGTCGACGAAATGCAGGGCTCCTTCCTCGAGTACGCGTACTCGGTGATCTACTCCCGTGCCCTGCCCGACGCCCGGGACGGCATGAAGCCGGTGCACCGCCGGATCGTGTACCAGATGAACGAGATGGGTCTGCGTCCCGACCGCGGGTACGTGAAGTGCGCCCGCGTCGTCGGCGAGGTGATGGGCAAGCTCCACCCCCACGGCGACGCCTCCATCTACGACGCCCTCGTGCGCATGGCCCAGCCGTTCTCGATGCGGCTGCCGCTGGTCGACGGCCACGGCAACTTCGGTTCGCTCGGCAACGACGACCCGCCGGCCGCGATGCGCTACACCGAGTGCAAGATGGCCGACGCCACGTCGCTGATGACGGAGTCGATCGACGAGGACACCGTCGACTTCACCGCCAACTACGACGGCCAGGAGCGGGAGCCGGTCGCGCTCCCCGCCGCCTACCCGAACCTGCTGGTCAACGGCGCGTCCGGGATCGCGGTCGGCATGGCGACCAACATGCCCCCGCACAACCTCGGCGAGGTCATCGCGGCCGCCCGCCACCTGATCCGGTACCCGCACGCGGACCTGGAGGCGCTGATGCGCTTCGTACCGGGTCCCGACCTGCCCACGGGCGGCCGGATCGTCGGCCTCTCGGGCATCAAGGACGCCTACGAGAACGGCCGCGGCACCTTCAAGATCCGCGCCACGGTGGCCGTGGAGAACGTGACGGCGCGCCGCAAGGGCCTGGTCGTCACCGAACTGCCCTTCACGGTCGGCCCCGAGAAGGTCATCGCGAAGATCAAGGACCTGGTCGGCTCGAAGAAGCTCCAGGGCATCGCCGACGTCAAGGACCTCACCGACCGCGCCCACGGCCTGCGCCTGGTCATCGAGATCAAGAACGGCTTCCACCCGGAGGCCGTGCTGGAGCAGCTCTACAAGCTGACGCCGATGGAGGAGTCCTTCGGCATCAACAACGTGGCGCTGGTGGACGGGCAGCCGCTCACCCTCGGCCTCAAGGAGCTGCTGGAGGTCTACCTCGACCACCGCTTCGAGGTCGTCCGGCGGCGCAGCGAGTTCCGCCGCACCAAGCGCCGGGACCGGCTGCACCTCGTCGAGGGCCTGCTCGTGGCCCTCATCGACATCGACGAGGTCATCCGGCTCATCCGCGACAGCGAGAACTCCGCCCAGGCCAAGGCCCGGCTCATGGAGCGGTTCTCGCTGAGCGAGACCCAGACCCAGTACATCCTGGACACCCCGCTGCGCCGGCTCACCAAGTTCGACCGCCTGGAGCTGGAGTCCGAGCGCGACCGGCTGACGGGCGAGATCGACGAGCTGACGGGGATCCTGGAGTCCGACAACGAGCTGCGCAAGCTGGTCTCCGCGGAACTGGCCGCCGTTGCGAAGAAGTTCGGCACCGAGCGCCGTACGGTCCTGCTGGAGTCGGCGGGCACCACGGTGGCCGCCGTTCCGCTGGAGGTCGCGGACGACCCGTGCCGGGTGCTGCTGTCCTCGACGGGCCTGTTGGCCCGTACGGCGAACGGCGAGCCGCTGCCGCAGGACGAGGGCGGCGCCCGGGCCAAGCACGACCTGATCGTCTCGCAGGTCGCGGCGACCGCGCGGGCCGACGTCGGCGTGGTCACCTCCGCGGGCCGGCTGCTGCGGCTCTCGGTGATCGACCTGCCGCAGCTGCCGGACACGCACGCCGCGCCGAACCTCGCGGGCGGCGCGCCGGTCTCGGAGTTCCTCTCCGGGCTGGAGGCGGACGAGAAGGTGGTGTGCCTGACCTCGCTGGACGAGTCCTCGCAGGGTCTGGCGCTGGGCACCGAGCAGGGCGTGGTCAAGCGCGTCGTGCCGGACTACCCGGCCAACAAGGACGAGCTGGAGGTCATCACCCTCAAGGACGGCGACCGGATCGTCGGCGGGGTGGAGCTGCGCACGGGCGAGGAGGACCTGGTCTTCATCACCGACGACGCCCAGCTGCTGCGCTACCCGGCGGCCCAGGTCCGCCCGCAGGGCCGTCCTGCGGGCGGCATGGCGGGCATCAAGCTCTCCGAGAACGCCAAGGTGATCCACTTCTCGGCCGTCGACCCGGGCCGTGAGGCCGTGGTGTTCACGGTGGCCGGCTCGCACGGGACCCTGGACGACTCGATGCTGTCCGGGAAGCTGACTCCCTTCGACCAGTACCCGCGCAAGGGTCGGGCCACCGGCGGCGTGCGCTGCCAGCGGTTCCTGAAGGGCGAGGACCTGCTGGTCCAGGCCTGGGCCGGCGGCTCCCCCGCCCGCGCGGCGGCCGCGAACGGCACTCCGGCCGAGCTGCCGGCACCGGATCCGCGCCGGGACGGCTCGGGGACGGCCCTTCCGGCGGTCGTGGCGACGCTGGCGGGACCCGCACTGTAGGGGTTCCGGACCATTCGGGTGGTACGTCCTGGGGACGTACCACCCGAATGGCGACTAGTGTTTTCCCTCTTGGCACTGTCGGGTGGGGCGGGAGAACACAGAGCTGATGAGTCGTCGGTCGGGCGGTTTGATCGGGGACTGGGCCGAGGCCCAGCGCCGGATGCAGCAGACGCAGCTGATCCAGCACCGCGAGGCGGAACGCCGACAACGGGCGTACGAACGCGATGCGGCCCGCAGCCGTCGGCAGCACCGGGAGTCCGAGGCCCGGCGGCGCACCGCCGAGATCGACGCCGAGGTGGCCGCCCTGCAGGGCCTGCTGGTCACTGGATGTCGGGCGCCTGCCTTCCGGATGACCACCCTGGTGCGATCCGAACAGCTGGAGCCGTTCAGCCCCGGCACCCTGGCGCAACCGGTGCCGATGCCCCGGATCGAGCAGTTCCAGCACCAGAGCAGCGGCTGGACCCTCGGGTCGGCCAACCGGGCCCAGGCCGAGCGGGAGGCACACGCCCGGTACACCCAGGCCTGGCAGGCAGCGAATGCCGCCGAGGCACAGCGGCAGCAGCAACTGACGGCGTACCGGCAGCAGTACGACCAGTGGGCCGCACAGCAGCTCGCCGCGATCCGGGCGCACAACGACGGGCTCACCGAACTGGCCGGGGCGCTGCGCTCGGGCGCTTCGGAAGCGGTGGTCGAATACTTCTCGGCCGCCCTGTACACCTCCACGGCCTGGCCCGAGGCGCTGCCCCGCCAGGTGACGGCGGCGTACGACCCGACGAAGCGCGAGCTCGTCCTGGACTGGGAGCTGCCCGGGTACGCGGTGGTGCCGGAGGCCCGCTCGGTCCAGTATCTGCCGAGTACGGACCAGGACAGGGTGAAGCCCCGCTCGGTCACGGAACGACGGGCGCTGTACCGGGACCTGCTGGCGCAATCCACGCTGCTGGTCATACGTGAGATGTACGCGGCGGACGAGTTCGGTGTGCTCGACTCGGTCGTGGTGAACGGCTTCGTCGACTGCCCCGATCCTGCGACGGGCCGTGAGGCACAGTTCGTGCTCGCCTCGGTGTCGGCGCCCCGCTCCGCCTTCGCGGGGCTTCGGCTGGAGCAGGTCAGCGCGGTGGACTGCCTGGTGGAGGGGTTGCGCGGGCAGCTGTCGACGCGGCCCGACCAGCTGACGGCCGTGCGTGCGGGGCGCAGGCCCGACGAGGTCGGCGGCGGAGTCGTCAGCCACGGCGGTCACGCGGGCGACGACGAGGACGAGCCGGACCTCTTCGTGATGGACCCCATCGCCTTCGAGAACCTGGTGGCGGAGCTCTTCCGGGCGATGGGCATGGAGGCGGTGACCACGCAGCGGTCCGGTGACGGCGGCGTCGACATCGAGGCGAACGACCCGTCCCCGATCACGGGCGGACGGATCGTGGTCCAGGTCAAGCGCTACCGCAACACCGTGCCGCCCACGGCGGTACGGGACCTGTACGGCACGGTCCAGGACAAGGGGGCGAACAAGGGGGTGCTGGTCACCACCTCGTCCTTCGGGCCGACGTCGTACACCTTCTCCAACGGCAAGCCGCTGGAGTTGGTTCCCGGGGAGAAGCTGGTGGAGCTCCTGCACCAGTACGGGCTGCGCGGGCGCCTCGGTGGCGGCCCGGCGGCCCCGGCCCCGGTCCCGGCGCAGCGCGCTCCCGAGCCCGCGCCGTCGGACGACCACAACGTGCTCGGCATGACCTGGTCCGGCCGGGTCGCGCTGGACGTGTGCGCGCTGGTCTGCACGGGCAACCGGGTGCTCAGCGAGGACCACTTCGTGTTCTTCAACAACCCGCGCACGCCGGAGGGTTCGGTACGCGCCCGAGCGCACGCGGCGCCGGACAAAGCGGCGCTGGAGGTCTCCTTCGAGGCCCTGCCGCGCGAGGCCGACCGGCTGGTGCTGGTGGCCGCCGTGGACCCGGAGGCCGATCCGCATGCCGACCTGGCCGGTTTCACCGACGCTCGGATCCGGCTCCTGGACGCGGCGGGCGCGGAGGCCGGGCAGCTGGAAGTCTCCGACGGCCGGGCCGGCGAGACCGCGCTGGTGCTGGGCTCGTTCCGGCGCAGGCCGAACGGCGACTGGGACTTCGTGATCGGCGGCAAGGGATACCGGGGCGGCCTGGGGGACCTGCTGCGCGAGTACGGCGTCGAGGTGGCGTAGAGGTGGACCGGGTGGACGGGTCCGGCAACGGGTCTCCGGAGCCGGTCCGGTGGGGCTGGATCGTCATCGACACGGCGACGCGCCACCTGTACGGCTTCCGGCCGAAGCTCGTCCATACCCCGCGCGTCCTGGAACGGCTGCGGGAGGAGCGCTACG
Source organism: Streptomyces sp. A0592 (assembly GCF_004795115.1). NCBI lineage: Bacteria > Bacillati > Actinomycetota > Actinomycetes > Kitasatosporales > Streptomycetaceae > Streptomyces > Streptomyces sp. A0592. Next base: position 115,340 of record NZ_SSBM01000004.1, on the reverse strand, counting down.
CGCGGCTTCGCCACGGCGGACCATGCGGTGGACGCCGCCGCGGTGCTGGAGCGGTACGCGCGCCAGTACCGCGCCGAGACGGCGCCGTGGAGTCCGCATCCGGACCGCTGTCCGTGTCACGCCTGCCTCACCGGCGAGGCCGGGTACGCGGACCACTCGGACGGGCCGGCCGCCGCCGGGTAGGCGCGGGTCGGGCCGGACAGCGGGATCGGGCCCGATCCGGCCCGACCAACCGGGTCACGCGGAAAAGTGTTATCGCCGCCCGCCCCGCGGGTCTCCCCAGTGTCAGGCCAAGTGGGCCGTCACACCTCTGAGGAGATGCGATGCAGTTGCGCGACGACGAGTTCGGGCAGGGCGTGGACAGGGCGGAGCCGGACCGGTCTTCCGGGCCGCGTCACGCGGGCCGGGTGGCGGGCGGCCGCCGCCGGACCCGCAGGAAGCTGCCCGTGCCGGCAGCGGTCGCCACCGTGGTCCTGCTGACCGGAGCCGGGAGTGCCTACACGCTCATATCCGGCGAGGCTCCTTCCCGCACCGCGGCGACGGCTTCCTCCTCGGCCTCTTCCTCCGACGCCGTCGGCCCCGCCCCTCTGGGCGGCGGCCCGTCGGCCGGCCCGGCCTCACCCACCGCCGGGGCGGGCGCGGCGGAGGAGACCCCCACAACCGGGGCGACACCGAGCGCGAGCGCCACCGCCGCCTCCCCCTCGCGTACGGCGGCGTCGGCCGAACCCGCGTCCAAGCAGTCCGCGGAGAATGACCGGCCCGCGCAGCCGACCCGCGGCCCTGCGGGCAGCGGTCCGGTGGGACCGGACCCGAAGGTGCCCGGGGTCCGTATCGCGACGCAGGAGGTCCGAACGGCCCAGTCGTTGTCGCTGCAGCTGCTGAACAGCGAACGGGCCACCGTGGGCAGGCCTCCGCTCGTGCTCAAGCAGGACCTCAGCGACTTCGCCCGCAAGTGGGCCGAGCACATGAAGAAGAACGGGTTCGGCCACTCCTCCCACGAGGAACGCGCCTACCTGAACACCGGCTCGCGTACCTGGACGGGCGAGAACATCGTGTGGTGGAGCGATGCCTCGATGACTGCCCAGGAAGCCGCCGAGAAGTTCCAGTCGATGTGGCGCCACAGCCCTGGCCACTACAAGGCCCAGGTCAGCGCGGAGTTCACGGAGGTCGGCGTGGGCCTCCACCACGACGCCTCCGGCTGGTGGGGCGTGCACAACTTCTCGGACGGCAAGTAGGGGGCCGGGCCGCACCCGGCACTCGGTGATCAGTACGCCGGGGGCATCGGAGGTGTCTCGGACGTGTCCGCCTCGGGGGCGTCGACCCAGTCCTCCGCGGGCCGGTCGACGTACCGCAGCACGCCCCACATGCTCTCGGGGCTCGCGTCCTGGGGGGCCTCCTCGCGGCAGGCGTCCAACTCCCGCAGCAGGCCCTCGCGGTCGGTGCCCGAGCCGATCAGGACCAGTTGCGTCAGGCGGTCTTCGCCCCTCCCCCAGGGCTGCGGGGCGAAGCGGAGAAAGCGGCCGACCGCCTGGATCTCGTAGCGCTCCTCGTGTCCGGGGACCCCGAACCGTACGAAGCCCTTGATCCGGTAGAGCCCGGCCGGGCGCCGGTCGAGGAAGTCCATGAACCGGCGCGGGGAGAGTGCCTGCTGCGAGGTGAACTCGATGCTCTCGTAGGCGGTGTGCGCGTGGGTGCAGTGGTCGTGGCCCTCGGCCTCCGCGAGCAGGTCCTCGAAGGACAGCTGCCCCCGGGTCTCGGTCCAGGGCCGGCGGTCGAAGAGCAGCTCCGGGTCGATGCGGCCGTGATCGGCGGCCACGACCGGGGTGCCCGGCGCGCAGAGCGCGGCGAGTTCGGTCTCGATCCTGGCCCGTTCGCCCGGGGCGACCCGGTCGATCTTGTTGAGCACCACCAGGTCCGCGACGGCGAGGTGGCGGTCGGTCTCCGGGTGCCGGGCCCGGGTGGCGTCGAATTCCGCCGCGTCCACGACCTCCACCATGCCGCCGTACCGGACGGCCGGGTTCTCGTTGGCCACCAGCATGCGGATCATCTCCTCGGGCTCGGCCAGGCCGCTCGCCTCGATGACGATCACGTCGATCCGGTGGACGGGCGCGGAGAGCTTCTCCAGGTACGCGTCCAGCTCGCTGCCGTCGACGGCGCAGCACAGGCAGCCGCCGCCGAGGGAGACCATCGAGTCCCCGACCTGGCCGGCCACCGACATCGCGTCGACCTCGATGGAGCCGAAGTCGTTGACCACGACCCCGATGCGGGTGCCGCCGCGGGCGGCGAGGAGGTGGTTCAGCACGGTGGTCTTCCCGGATCCGAGGAATCCGGCGAGGACGACGACGGGGATGGGCTGCCTGCTGTTCACCCGATCGATCGTAGCCAGGCCCGGTCAGTCCATCGGCGGCACCGGCTGCGGAGGGGTGGGTCCCGTGTACCGTGCGGCCGGTCGGATGATCTTCGAGTCGGTGGCCTGTTCCAGGATGTTCGCGCTCCAGCCGACGACCCGGGCCGCGCAGAAGGTCGGGGTGAACATCTCGCGCGGCAGCCCGCACAGCTCCATGACCACGCCCGCGTAGAACTCCACGTTGGTGTGCAGTTCGCGGCCCGGCTTGAGTTCGGCGAGGATCTCCTCGACCTGCCGTTCGACCTCCACGGCGAAGTCCACGAGGGGGCCGCCGAAGCCGAGGGCGATCTCGCGCAGCATGCGTGAGCGGGGGTCCTCGGTGCGGTAGACGGGGTGCCCGAAGCCCATGATCCGGTCGCCGGCCAGGACGCGTTCGCGAATCCACGGCCCGATCCGGTCCACGGTGCCGATCGCGTCGAGGGTGTCCAGGGCCCGGCTGGGGGCGCCCCCGTGCAGCGGTCCGGAGAGCGCGCCGACGGCCCCGGTCAGGCAGGCGGCGACGTCGGCGCCGGTGGAGGCGATCACCCGGGCGGTGAACGTCGAGGCGTTGAAGCCGTGGTCGACGGTGGATATCAGGTACCGCTCGACCGCGCGGGCCCGGGCGGGGTCGGGCTCCTCGCCGGTCAGCATGTAGAGGTAGTTGGCCGCGTACGGAAGGTCCGCGCGCGGCTCGACCGGCTCCAGGCCCTGGCCCAGCCGGTGCAGGGCGGTCAGCAGGGTAGGCACCGCGGCGCAGGCCGCCAGCGCGTCCGCGGCGCGGCGCTCGGGGGTGAGGTCGTACACCGGGCGGAAGCCGGCGGAGGCGCCGAGCAGCGAGAGGGCGGTGCGCAGTCCGGCCAGCGGGCCGGAGAGCCGGGTGGCGCGGGCCAGGTCCGGCAGGACCGCCCGCACCTCCTCGGGGAGCCGGCGCAGCGCGGCGGTCTCGGCGGCGAAGGCGGCCCGTTCGGCGGCGTCCGCCGGGAGGTTACCGCGGAACATCAGGTGCCACACGTCCTCGAAGCTGCGGCCGGCGGCGAGCTCCACGGCCGAGTACTGGCGGTAGTGGTAGAAGCCCTCGCGGCCCCGGACGTCGCCCAGCTCGGTGTCGGTGACCACGACTCCCGCGAGGCCCCGCGGTCCTTCGATGGTGCTGTCGGTGGTGTTCATGCATCGACCATCCATGATGGATTCAATCGCTGTCAATATTGATTGAATCAACATTTCAATGCATCTGTAGGGTGTTCGGCATGAGTGACCAGACGGACGGCGGCGGCAGCAGCAGGCTCAGCACGCAGGAGGCGGCGCGGGTGCTCGGCGTGAAGCCGGCGACGGTGTACGCCTATGTCAGCCGGGGCCAGCTCGCCAGCCGCCGCGATCCGGCTGGGCGGGGCAGCAGTTTCGACGCCGCCGAGGTGGAGGCGCTGGCCCGGCGCAGCCGCCGCGAGGCGGCGGCTCCCGCCGCCGGTGAGCTCACCGTCCGCACGGCGCTCACCCTGATCGAACCCGACCGGTTCTCCTTCCGGGGCGTCGACGCCGTGGCCCTGGCCTCGCGGTACCGCTACGAGGAGGTCGCCGAGTGGCTCTGGACGGGGACCCTGACCCGCGGGGCCCGGTTCACCGCTCCGGCGGAGGTGCTGGAGGCGGCCCGCCGGGCGGTGGACGCCCTGCCGGCGCACAGCGGCCCGGTCGACCGGCTGCGGGTGGCGGTCGCCGCCGCCGCGGTGGCGGACCCGCTGCGTTTCGACCTGTCGGAGGATGCCGTGCTCGGCTCCGCGCGCTGCCTGATCCCGACGCTGGTCGGCGCCCTGCCCGCGGCGGGCAGCGGGTGGGCCGGCGACGACCGCATCGCCCGGCAGCTGTGGTCCCGGCTGACGCCGCGGAAGCCGGACCCGGACGCCCTCGCCGTACTGGACCTGGCCCTGGCGCTGCTGGTCGACCACGACCTGGCCGCCTCCACACTGGCCGTACGGGTTGCCGCGTCGGCGCGCGCGCACCCGTACGCGGCGGTGTCGGCCGGGCTCGGCGCGCTCGAAGGACCGCTGCACGGCGCCGCCGGACGGCTCGCGCACCGGATGCTGGTGGAGGTGCTGGAGCAGGGCGGTGCCGCACCGGTGGTCGCCGAGCACCTGCGGGCGGGACGCCGGGTCCCCGGCCTGGGCCACCGCCTCTACCAGGGCGAGGACCCCCGGGCGGGGGCGCTGTTCGCACGGCTGGAAGGGCTGGAGCAAGCCGCCCCCGCCCTGGCGGCGGCCCGTGAGGTGGTGGCGGTGATGGCCCGTCAGGGCGGGCTGCACGCCAACGTGGACCTGGCGCTGGCGGTCCTGTCGGTGTCCTGCGGCATGGCCGCCGAGGCCGGTGAGACGGTCTTCGCGGTGGCCCGCACGGCGGGCTGGATCGCCCACGCGCTGGAGGAGTACCAGGAGCGCCCGCTGCGCATGCGGCCGAGCGGCCAGTACCACGGCCCCCGCCCGCCCCAGCCGATGCCTTAGCGGGCCGCGCCTCGTCCTCCCGGCCGAGCAGCACGGCCGGTTCACCCGCAGTGACGCGGGGAACACGGCCCGGGCAGGACGGGAGTGGGGTACCCGACAAGCGGGGCGCAAATGTTCCGCTTGTGCCGGGGCCGACCTACCGTTGCTGTCCATGCGGTTCCCCCTCATGAGCGCTCGGCGCCTCGGGCTGCCCAGACGGGCGGTCTCGCAGATCCTGCTGACCCAGCTGGCCATCGCGGCCGGGGTCGTCGTCCTGGCCACGGGACTGTTCCTCGCACCGCTCAGCGCCCAGCTCGACGACCAGGCCATGCGCCGTGCCCTGGCCATCGCGCAGAGCGCCGCGGCGGACCCCGCGATCGCTTCTGGCCTCCTGGACTCCGGTGCCTCGGCGGACAGCCCGGTGCAGGCCTCGGCCGAGCGGATCCGCCGGGCGACGGGCGCCGAGTACGTCGTCGTCCTCGACCTGGACGGCATCCGCCGCTCGCACCCGAGCCCCGACCGGATCGGACTGCCCGTCTCCACCGACCCGAGCGACGCCCTGGCCGGCCGCGAGGTCATGGAGATCGACGACGGCACCCTGGGGCGCTCCGCACGCGGCAAGGTCCCGCTCGTCGCCGCCGACGGCGAGATCGTCGGCGCGGTCTCGGTCGGCATCGCCTACGACAGCGTCCGCGACCGCCTGCTCGGGGCGATACCGGGCCTGCTCGCCTACGCCGGCGGCGCCCTGGCCGCGGGCGCCCTCGCCGCCTACCTCCTCTCCCGCAGGATCCAACGCCAGACCCACGACCTGGCCTTCTCCGACATAGCCGGCCTGCTCGCCGAACGCGAGGCCATGCTGCACTCCATCCGCGAAGGCGTGATCGCCCTCGCCCCGGACGGCCGGGTCCGGCTGGTCAACGACGAGGCCGCCCGCCTGCTGGGCCTCACCCCGGACTCCACCGGTACCTTCGCCGGACGCCCGCTGGACGACGTCCTCGGCGCCGGCCGCACCGCCGACGTGCTCTCCGGCCGGGTGACGGGCCGGGACCTGCTCACCGTCCAGGGCCCGCGGGTCCTCGTCGCCAACCGGATGCCCACCGCAGACGGAGGCGCCGTAGCCACGCTGCGCGACCGCACCGAGCTGGAGCACCTGGGCCGCGAGCTCGACTCCACCCGTGGTCTCATCGACGCCCTGCGCGCCCAGGACCACGAACACGCCAACCGTCTCCACACCCTCCTCGGCCTGCTGGAGCTGGGCCTGCACGAGGAGGCGGTGGAGTTCGTGACGGAAGTCGTCGGCGTGCACCGCACGACCGCCGAGCAGGTCACCGAGAAGGTCCACGACCCTCTGCTGGCCGCCCTCCTCGTGGGCAAGGCCACCGTTGCCGCCGAGCGCGGCGTCCCCCTGCGGCTGGCGGCCGCCACCCTCCTTCCCGACCGCCTGGTCGACCCCGGCGGGCTCGTCACGATCGTCGGCAACCTGGTGGACAACGCCCTGGACGCCGCCGCCGGCGGAGCGGCGCCCCTGGTCGAGGTGGAGCTGCGTGCGGAGGGCCGTACCGCCGTGCTGCGGGTGCGCGACAGCGGCCCCGGGGTCCCCGCCGCGCGCCGCGAGGACATCTTCACGGAGGGCTGGTCGACCAAGCAGCCCCGGGCCCACCGCGAGCGCGGGCTGGGCCTCGCCCTCGTACGCCGCCTCGCGGAGCGGCAGGGCGGCAGCGCCCGGGCCGGTGAAGCAGCGGACGGAGGGGCGGAATTCTCCGTCGTACTTCCGGAGGCCCTGCGGTGAACGAGACCCCGATCCACGTATTGGTCGTCGACGACGACATGCGTGTTGCCCGGATCAACGCGGCGTACGTGGCGAAGGTTCCCGGTTTCCAAGTCATCGCGCAGGCCCATTCGGCCGCCGAGGCCCTGGACTTCCTCTCCGCCCATCCGGTGGACCTGGTCCTCCTTGACCACTACCTCCCCGACGAGAACGGCCTGGACCTGGTCCGCCGCCTGCGCCAGCGTGGCGACGGGACCGATGTGATCATGGTCACCGCCGCCCGCGACCTCGCCACCGTGCAGGCCGCCATGCGCCTGGGAGCCCTCCAGTACCTGGTCAAGCCGTTCACCTTCGCCGGGCTGCGCACCCGGCTGGAGGCGTACGGCTCGCTGCGCCGCGCCCTGGAGACGGGCGGTGAGGCCGAACAGGCCGAGGTGGACCGGATCTTCGGCGCCCTCGCCGGCGCGGCGTCCGTGAACGAGCTGCCCAAGGGCCACTCCCCCACCACGGCGGAGCTGGTCCGCCAGGTGTTGCGCTCCGCCGAAGGCCCCCTGTCCACCCAGCAGATCGCGGACCGCGCGGGCATCAGCCGCCAGACCGCCCAGCGCTATCTGAAGCTCCTGGAACGCTCCGGCCGCGTCTCCCTGGCCCTGCGCTACGGCGAGACCGGCCGCCCGGAGCACCGCTACGCCTGGCTCCCGTCGGAGGGGCGGGCCTGACGCCCCCGACCTGCCCCTCCAGGCCCGTCCCTCCGGTCCGGTCCGGTTTCTCCGGTCAGACCGCTCCCGCGCCGGTCAGCGAACGGACTTCCGTCTCCGCGTGCTTCGTCTCGTCCGGCTCCTCGCCCGAGGTGACCGTGCCGAGCCAGCCGGCCAGGAAGCCCAGCGGGATCGAGACGATCCCCGGGTTCTGCAGCGGGAAGAACTGGAAGTCGACTCCCGGGAACAGCGACTCCGCGCTGCCGGACACCACCGGTGAGACCAGCACCAGCAGTACCGCCGGGACCAGCCCTCCGTACACCGACCAGACGGCTCCGCGCGTGGTGAAACCGCGCCAGAAGAGCGAGTACAACAGCACCGGGAGGTTGGCCGAGGCCGCCACAGCGAAGGCCAGCCCCACCAGGAACGCCACGTTGAGGTTCTGCGCGAGCAGCCCGAGGGCAATGGCCACCGCGCCGATACCCACGGCGGCGGCCCGGGCCACCGAGACCTCGCTGCGCTGCCTGGCGTGCCTGCGCTTGAGCGAGGCGTACAGGTCGTGGGCGACGGACGCGGACGAGGCCAGGGTGATGCCGGCCACCACGGCCAGGATGGTGGCGAAGGCGATGGCGGCGACGAAGGCGAACAGGACCGCTCCGCCGGTGGTTTCGGCGCCACCGCCGAGGAAGGCCGCGAGCAGCGGGACGGCCGTGTTCCCGGAGGCGTTGGAGGCCCGCACCTCGTCCGGCCCGACGAGGGCCGCGGCCCCGAAACCGAGGACGATGGTCATCAGGTAGAAGCTGCCGATCAGGCCGATCGCCCACACCACGGAGCGGCGGGCCGCCCGGGCGGTGGGCACGGTGTAGAAGCGCGACAGGATGTGCGGCAGTCCGGCGGTCCCCAGGACCAGCGCGAGACCGAGGCTGATGAAGTCGAAGCGGGCGGTCCAGTCCCCGCCGTACTTGAGTCCGGGGCTGAGGAACGCGAGGCCGTGCCCGCTGCGTTCGGCGGCGCTGGTGAGCAGCCGGTCGAAATCGCCGTGGAAGCGCAGCAGCACCAGCACCGTCAGCGTGATCGCCCCGCCCATCAGCAGCACGGCCTTCACGATCTGGATCCAGGTGGTGGCCCGCATGCCTCCGAAGGACACGTAGACCACCATCAGGGCCCCCACCCCGATCACGGTGAGGGTCCGGGCCGCCGCGCTCGAGTTCCCGAGCAGCAGCCCGACCAGGCTGCCCGCGCCGACCATCTGCGCGACGAGGTAGAGCACGGAGACGACGACCGAGGAGGTACCGGCGGCGATCCGCACCGGGCGCTCGCTCATCCGGGCGGCGACCACGTCGGCGAGGGTGAAGCGCCCACAGTTGCGCACCAGTTCGGCGACGAGGAAGAGCACCACCAGCCAGGCGACGAGGAATCCCACCGAGTAGAGCAGGCCGTCGTAGCCGAACAGGGCGATCAGGCCGGAGATGCCGAGGAAGGAGGCGGCGGACATGTAGTCGCCCGCGATGGCGAAACCGTTCTCCATCGGGGAGAAGAGCCGCCCGCCGGCGTAGAACTCCTCGGCCGAGCCGTGCCGGTTGCGGCTGACCCAGGTGGTGATGCCCAGGGTCACCGCGATGAAGAGGCTGAACAGCATCAGCGCCAGGGTCTGGTGCTCGGTGGTCACCGGCCCGCCCTCCTCGCCCGGTCCCGCTCCTGGCCGCGTTCCTGCTCGAAGACGGTCCAGCGCAGGTCGAGGGCGGCTCGGTCCCGGCGCAGCCGCGCATGCCGGGCGTAGGCCCAGGTGAGCAGGAAGGTGCTGAGGAACTGGCCGAGCCCCGCCAGCATGGCCACGTTGACCGCGCCCAGGACGGGCCGGGCCATCAGACCGGGCGCGGCCGTGGCGGCGACCACGTAGGCGACGTACCAGAGGAAGAACCCGGCGGTCGCAGGGACGACGAACCGGCGATAGCGGCTGCGGACCTCCTGGAAGGCGGCGCTGCGCTGCACTTCCAGGTAGATGTCGGATGCGCCGGGCGCCGGACCCCCGACCGGGGCCGGCCGCGGCGGGGACGGTTCCGCGCCCTCGCCCCAGCCGACGGCCAGTGCGTCGTACCAGGGGTCGTCCAGCCGGATCGTTCCGGCATCACGACCTTCGTACTTGTCCACCGAACTCTCCTTGTCCGCTGCCGCATTGGCCGCGTGCCCACAAGGATGTGCGGAATGGACGGTTTCCGGACTGGTGTACCGGTGCTCTTCACTCCAACAGGTGATGGAGCGAAGGGCACCGGTGTGCCGTGGCGCCCGCCTGTGTCAGGCGTCGCCGGCCACCGGTGCCCTTGTGCTCAGGCGTCGATGCGCGAGCGGTCCAGCGTCGCCGCGGAGCTCGTGATGAACTCCTTGCGCGGGGCCACCTCATTGCCCATGAGCAGGTCGAAGACCTGCTCGGCGGAGTCCAGGTCGCCGATGTTGATCCGGCGCAGGGTACGGAAACGGGGGTCCATGGTGGTCTCCGCCAGCTGGTCCGCATCCATCTCGCCGAGGCCCTTGTAGCGCTGGATCGCGTCCTTGTACCGGATGTTCTTGCGCTGGTACTCCAGAAGGGTCTGGCGCAGTTCGTTGTCCGAGTACGTGTAGACGTACTTGTCCTGGCCCTTCTTCGGCTGGACCAGCTCGATCCGGTGCAGCGGCGGGACGGCCGCGAAGACCCGGCCGGCCTCGACCATCGGCCGCATGTACCGCTGGAAGAGCGTGAGCAGCAGGCAGCGGATGTGCGCGCCGTCCACATCGGCGTCGACGAGCAGCACGATCTTGCCGTAGCGGGCGGCGTCGATGTCGAAGGTCCGGCCCGAGCCGGCCCCTATGACCTGGATGATCGCCCCGCACTCGGCGTTCTTGAGCATGTCCGAGACCGAGGACTTCTGGACGTTGAGGATCTTGCCGCGGATGGGCAGGAGTGCCTGGAATTCGGAGTTCCGGGCGAGCTTCGCGGTACCGAGGGCGGAGTCGCCCTCGACGATGAAGAGCTCGCTGCGGTCCACGTCGTCACTGCGGCAGTCGGCCAGCTTGGCGGGCAGGGAGGAGGTCTCCAGCGCGGTCTTGCGGCGCTGCGCCTCCTTGTGCTGGCGGGCCGCGATCCGGGTCCGGGCGGCCGCGACGATCTTCTCCATCACGGCGCGGGCCTGCTGCTTGTCGTCGCGCTTCGTGGAGGTCAGGAAGGCCTTGAGCTCCTTGGCGACCACGGCGGCGACGATCCGGGTGGCGGCCGAGGTGCCGAGCACCTCCTTGGTCTGACCCTCGAACTGGGGTTCGGCCAGGCGGACGGTGACGACGGCCGTCATGCCCTCCATCGCGTCGTCCTTGACCACGTCGTCCTCGGCCACGCGCAGCAGCTTGGCCGAGCGCAGCACCTCGTTGACGGTCTTGGTCACGGAGCGTTCGAAGCCGGCGACGTGGGTGCCGCCCTTGGGGGTGGCGATGATGTTCACGAAGGACTTGACGTTGGTCTCGTAGCCCGTGCCCCAGCGCAGGGCGATGTCCACGCCGAGCTCGCGGGTGACCTCGGTGGGGGTCATGTGGCCGCGGTCGTCGAGGACCGGGACGGTCTCCTTGAAAGTGCCCGATCCGGTCAGTCGCAGCACGTCGCAGGCGGCCTTGTCCTGGGCGAGGTACTCGCAGAACTCGCTGATGCCGCCGTCGAAGCGGAAGGTCTCCTCGGTCTTGCCGGCGCCGTCGATGCCCCGCTCGTCGCGGACGACCAGGGTCAGGCCGGGAACCAGGAAGGCGGTCTGGCGGGCGCGCTGGTAGAGCGTCTCCAGGGCGAGGCGGGCATCCTTGAGGAAGATCTGGCGATCGGACCAGTAGCGGATCCGGGTGCCGGTCTTGCCCTTGGCGATGCGCTTGACCTTGCGCAGGCCGTTCGCGGGGTCGAAGGGGCTGTCCGGGCCCTGCTCGGTGAACATGCCGGGGACGCCGCGGCGGAAGCTGATGGCATGGGTGGAGCTGCCCCGGTCGACCTCGACGTCCAGACGGGCGGAGAGGGCGTTGACCACCGAGGCGCCGACGCCGTGCAGGCCGCCGGAGGCCGCGTACGAGCCGCCGCCGAACTTTCCGCCCGCGTGCAGCTTGGTCATGACGACCTCGACACCGGACAGGCCGGTCTTGGGCTCGACGTCCACGGGGATGCCGCGGCCGTTGTCCCTGACCTCGACAGAGGAGTCCTCGTGGAGGATCACTTCGATGTGGTCGCAGTAGCCGCCCAGGGCCTCGTCGACGGAATTGTCGATGATCTCCCACAGGCAGTGCATGAGGCCCCGGCTGTCGGTCGAGCCGATATACATGCCGGGACGCTTGCGGACGGCCTCCAGCCCTTCGAGGACGAGCAGGTGCCGCGCGGTGTAGTTGGAACCGTCCCGGTCTGCTCCGGACAGCAGCGCGCTGGAAGGCACGGACGTGTCGGCGGTCACGCAGTTCGCTCCTCGCTGAATTTCTTTTCTGGCCCTGTCGGGCGCAGGGGTGGCTCGGGTACCCGTCGAAGGGTACCGAGGCCAGGTAGAGCCGATGCAACGCCACCCTCGCGCTTTCCTCAGCCTAGTCCAGATCCGCACGCATGTTCGATCCCCCGGGCGGGTGAAGGAAACATCACGTTCCCTTCCGCGCATGAACCATTTAGGGTTCGGGCACGTCCTCATGAACAACCTGGCACTCTCGCCGGGGAGGATGGAACTGCAACAAGCACACGACTGACAACGCGAAACCGTAAAGCAACGCAATACGGCTCCTTCGCCGCCAACCGGCAACAGCCGGCCAGCTTCGGAAGGAAGTTTCGAGGAAAAGCCGCGAGCGGGAACGTTTTCGGCCTGGTTGGATGTTGACCCTGGTACGACAGCTCGTCGAGCTAGAGAAGAGGCGACGTGACTACTGTTCTGACACCCGCGACCCCGCTGACGGCCGCTGACCGATGCGACCGTTGCGGCGCCCAGGCATATCTGCGCGTCGTCCTGCTGAGCGGCGGTGAACTGCTCTTCTGCGCCCACCACGGTCGCAAGTTCGAGCCGGAACTCAAGAAGATCGCCGCGGAAATACAGGATGAGACCGAGCGGCTCACGTCCGCTCCGGCTGCCCATGCCGAACCCGAGGACCGCTGACACACAGGCCTACCCTCGCATCCGACGAGCCAGGACCGGCCAGGCCGGTCGACGGGCGGCACCTCTGAGACCCAGGGGTGCCGCCCGTCCTCACATCCGCGGCCGCCCGCCCACGGGAAGGGCGGCGGCACGGGGCTTCACCGGCGCGTCGCGCCCGGCGGCCGGGACATCGCCCGACCGCCCCTAACCCGCACGATGGCCTTGCACGACCCCTGTGCGCGCCCCGGAGCCCCTCTGGGGCCCCCACGCGACGCTGCGTCCCCCGTCCTGCTGTTCGGCCCTCTCCGGGGCCGTCACGAAGCCGGCCAGCGGGGCGATGCGCGTGTACACACCCGGGCTGTCGGCCCGCCCGCAGCCCCGGCCCCACGAGACCACGCCGATGAGCCGCCCCTGGGCCACCAGCGGCCCGCCGCTGTCGCCCTGGCAGGCGTCCTTGCCGCCCCCGCCGTCCCCCGCGCACACCATGGATTCGGCCCGGTACTGTCCGTCCGCGTCCCCGGGGTAGGCGCGCCCGCAGACCTTGTCCGCGAGCACCGTCACGCGCGCGGCCCGCAGGGCGTACGCGTAGTCACCGAAGCCGCTCGTGTCCCCCCAGCCGTAGACCTCCGCCTGGGTACCCGCCCCGTACGCGGGGTGACCCGCCTCCGCCATGGGGAGCACGTGGTGCGCCGGCACGGCCTCCGCCAGCTCCAGCACGGCGAGGTCGCCGGCGTTGCTCTGGGGGTCGTAGGCGGGGTTCACCCGTGCCCCGCGCACCGCGATCTCCCGGCCGTCGGCCGCCCGGAGCTCCGTACGGCCGGCGATCACCCGGAAATCGGACACGGACTCGACGGGTCCGCCCAGCACCTGCCGGCCCAGGCAGTGCGCCGCGGTGACCACCCTGGTCGGAGCGACGACGACACCCCCGCAGAACTGCCCGTCCCGCGTACCCCCGAACCGGTCACGGCTGGCCAGGGCCACGACCCAGGGGCTGTCGGCCACCTTGACCGGCTTCCCGCCGATCACCACGCTGTCCGCGGCCGCCTGAGGCATCTGGGCGAGCGGCGCCGCGGCCGCTCCCGCCGCCAGGGTCAGCGCGCCCGCCAGGACACGGGCAAAGGGACGACGCATGAGGCCTCCTGACTCCGAGTGTGCATGACTCCACCCAGAGTGGGATGCCCGGTGGCCGAGCGCACCCGCGCGGCCACCGCCACGGCCTTCGTCGCCGGGCCTCGGCACCTTCCGCCGCCGAGGCCCGCCTGCCTGCTCAGTCCAGGTAGTCGCGCAGCACCTGGGAGCGGGACGGGTGGCGCAGCTTCGACATCGTCTTCGACTCGATCTGGCGGATGCGCTCACGCGTGACCCCGTAGACCTTGCCGATCTCGTCGAGGGTCTTCGGCTGCCCGTCGGTGAGACCGAAGCGCATGGAGACGACGCCGGCCTCGCGCTCGCTCAGGGTGTCGAGCACCGAGTGCAGCTGCTCCTGCAGGAGCGTGAAGCTCACGGCGTCGGCCGGGACGACGGCCTCGGAGTCCTCGATGAGGTCGCCGAACTCGCTGTCGCCGTCCTCGCCGAGGGGCGTGTGCAGGGAGATCGGCTCGCGCCCGTACTTCTGGACCTCGATGACCTTCTCGGGGGTCATGTCGAGTTCCTTGGCCAGCTCCTCCGGGGTGGGCTCGCGGCCCAGGTCCTGGAGCATCTGGCGCTGCACGCGGGCGAGCTTGTTGATGACCTCGACCATGTGGACGGGGATGCGGATGGTGCGGGCCTGGTCGGCCATGGCACGCGTGATCGCCTGCCGGATCCACCACGTCGCGTAGGTGGAGAACTTGTAGCCCTTGGTGTAGTCGAACTTCTCGACCGCACGGATGAGACCCAGGTTGCCCTCCTGGATCAGGTCCAGGAAGAGCATGCCGCGGCCGGTGTAGCGCTTGGCCAGGGAGACCACGAGACGGAGGTTGGCCTCCAGGAGGTGGTTCTTCGCGCGGCGGCCGTCCTCGGCGATGATCTCCAGCTCGCGCTTGAGCTTGGGCGCCAGCTTGTCGGAGTTCGCCAGCTTGTCCTCGGCGAACAGACCCGCCTCGATCCGCTTGGCGAGCTCGACCTCCTGCTCGGCGTTGAGGAGGGGGACCTTGCCGATCTGCTTGAGGTAGTCCTTGACCGGGTCGGCGGTGGCGCCGGCCACCACGACCTGCTGGGCCGGGGCGTCGTCCTCGTCGTCGGAGATGACGAAGCCCTTGTTCTCCCCGCCCTCGTCCTCTTCGTCGCCCTCGGCCTTGACCGCGTCGGGCCCCTCGTCCGGGCTCTCGTCCTCGCCGCCATCGTCCGCGTCCTTCTTGGCCGCGGTCTTCTTGGCTGCGGTCTTCTTCGCGGCCGTCTTCTTGGCGGGCGCGGCCTTCTTCGCGGCCGTCTTCTTCGCCGCCGCCTTCTTCGCGACGGGCTCCGCCGCCGCCTCCTCGACAAGGGCGTCCGGTGCCTGCGGGTCCGCCGCCTCGGCCGACGGGACCGCGGGAGCCGCGGGCTGCGCCGCCGTCGTCCTGGCCGCCGTCTTCCTGACGGGCTCGGTGGCCGTCCGCTTGGCCGGGCTCTTCGCTGCGACGCTCTTGCGGGTGGTGCGCTTGGGCGACTCCGCGGCACTGACCATCAGCGTCACACCCTCTTCCTCGAGGATCTGGTTGAGGCTGCGCAGAACATTCTTCCACTGGGTCGCAGGAATCTGGTCAGCCTCGAAGGCCCGACGCACGTCATCGCCGGCGATCTGCCCCTCGGCCTTGCCCCGCTCGATGAGCGCCATCACAGACTCGGAATCGGCGATCTCCGGCGGGAGCGTACGGGATGTGCTGGCCGACACGAACAACCTCTCGGAACGATGGAAACGGCTTCCGACCCCGGGCCTGGTGGTGCTGGACCGGAGCCGACGACCACCGACCGGGGATGGGCCGGCGGCGCGGGCAGGGGCCGGGGAGCTGCACAGCACCCCCAAGGGCTGCTGTCTTCCCTCCGTCGGCCATCACCTCTTAAGTCATCGCGCGACCTCGCGGAGCGTTACGCCCAATCTTCGTGGCCCGAGTCACACCCCGTATGCGCGGATGCCGGTCATACGGTCGCACCCCTCGGTTCCGGAAGGGCCGCGACGGCTCCGCAAGGGGCTCCGGAAGAGGGACGGGACCCGCACGCCGGTGTCGCCGGGCCCGGCCGGGCCCGGCGACGTGTCGCACACCCCTGCGCGCCCGCCCGTCAGTGCTCGCGCGGGGCGGGAACCACGCGCTCGACCTCCGGATGAACCGTCAGGAGCTGGCGCATCGCGTTCTCGGCGCCCACCGCGTCGCCCGCGGCGAGGGCCTCGACCATCCGTGCGTGGTGCGCGACGCAGGTCTCGCTCGGGCGGTCGCA
Source organism: Streptomyces sp. A0592 (assembly GCF_004795115.1). Lineage (NCBI taxonomy): Bacteria > Bacillati > Actinomycetota > Actinomycetes > Kitasatosporales > Streptomycetaceae > Streptomyces > Streptomyces sp. A0592. Next base: position 99,519 of record NZ_SSBM01000004.1, on the reverse strand, counting down.
GGAGGTCATCGGGCTGCCGGAGACCTGGAGGGCGGCCGAGACGATGCCGGAGAGGTGCTCCAGCATGCGGTTGCCGGCGACCTGGATCAGGAGCGCGTGGAACTCGTTGTCGGCGCGCGCGAAGGTGATCGAGTCACCCTGGCCGAGGGCGTGGCCCATGATCTCGACCATGTCGGCCAGGCGCTGCTGGATGTCCGGCCGGCCGTGGCCGGCGGCCAGGCGGGCGGCGAGCGGCTCGATCGTCCAGCGGAGCTCGCCGAGCTCGCGGCGCTGGTCGTCGCGCTGGGGCCCGAAGGCGCGCCACTCGATGATGTCGGGGTCGAGCAGGTTCCAGTCGGCGACGGGGCGGACCCGGGTGCCGACGTTGGGGCGGGCGCTGACGAGGCCCTTGGCCTCGAGGACCCGCAGGGATTCGCGGACGACCGTACGGGAGACCTCGAAGCGCTGGCCGATCTCCTCGGGGACCAGGGGGCGGTCCGCGCCGAGGTCGCCGGAGACGATCATCTGGCCGAGCTGCTGGACGAGTTGGCCGTGCAGTCCGCGGCCGCGGCTGCCTGCGGCGCGGCGGCCCACGCGGCTCAACTCGACGTCGGCGCCGTCCCAGTGGGGTGCTCCGACGCGGTCGGACCCGGGGGCCTCCGCATAGGGGTAGCGGTCGAGTTCGCCCGCGCCGGCGAGGCCGGAGTCGGCATGGCGGGCGGCGGTCATCATGGTGTGCGCAAGGGTACTCACGAATCCTTTGTCGGTCGCGCCTCCATGACCCTTGAGGTCTTTGGTGAAAAGCACACGAAAGGGTGATCGGTGCCACCTACGCAATTGACGACTTATCGTAAAGAACCGGGCCTATTGCGTGGAGTTGCGGTCCGCTTGACGCGACACGGACTGCAACGGTCCCGTCCGTGACCGCTCCGGCACCGGAACGATCACCAACGGACCCTGCTGCGCAGTCCGGTGAACCCATAGGCGCACAACAGGACCATCAGCGACAACACCAATGCGGTGGCGACGGGTTGGCTGATCACCCGCAGGGCCGCCACCAGCAGCCGGTCCACCTCGGGCGGCCACTGCACCCAGGGCAGGCCGCGCAGCCTGGGGCCCAGCCCGGTCACCGGGTACGCGGACGAGCCTTCCAGCGCCTTGCGCACCAGCGGAACCACTCCCACGGGTACGGCGAGCACCGCGGCCAGTCCCGCGGCGGCGGACCGGAAGACGCCGGAGGCCAGTACGCCGGCCCAGGCGCAGCCGATCAGCAGGCCGGCCCAACTCGCCGCGGGGGCAAGCCACTCCGCCGGGACGCGCAGAGGGCCGCTGTCGAAAACGAGTGCCAGGGCGGCGGCGTCGGCCGTCACCACCAGGGCGCCCAGCACGAGGGCGAGGGCGGCGCAGACGCCGAGTTTCGCAGTGAGCAGCCCCAGTCGGCGGGGCACGGTGCCGCGGTCGGCGGCGAGGGCGGGATAGCGGTACTCCTCGCCGAAGGCCAGTGCGCCGAGGAGTCCCGCGCCCAGGGCGGCGGGCGGCAGGGGCAGCAACGCGGGCCAGGCGGCGAGAAGCCGGCTCTGCGGGGTCTGACCGGCCCGGGCGAGCACGAGGGCGGTGAGGACGGAGACCACGACGACGAGGGCGGCGGTCAGGGCGGGGGTGGCGGTGCCGAAGACGCGGAGCAGCTCGTAGCGCAGGGGCCGCAGGGGTCCGCCCACGCGCCGCACGGCCGAGGCCGGCGGCTGGGAGCGGGTGCGCCGGGCAGAGCCGCCGGAGTCCTCGGCGCGCTCCGGTGCCGCGCCGGCGGTCACCGCGGTGGCGGCCGCGGCCCGGGCGTGCGGGACCGGCACCGTCGACGCACCGGCATCGCCGGTCTCGTCGGCGAGCTGGTGGACCAGTACGCCGTGGCGGAACGCCGCCTCGCCGACCTCCGCGCAGTTGCTGCCGTACACCGACAGCCGGCTGCCGCTCTCCTCGACGATCTCCACCGCTCGCTGGGCCGCGCGGGCCTCCCGTCCCAGTACGTCGGCCAGCCGGGCGGCATGCGGGGTGCGCACGGCGACCCGCGGCCTCAGCCGGGTCCGCGCGAACTCCGCGGCCTCCTGGTCGGCGACGAGGCGGCCCGCCTCGATACTGACGACCCGGTCGGCGCTCCGGGCCGCCTCCTTGGCGTCGGCGGTCGTGAAGAGCACGGCTCCCCCGAGGGAGGCGTGGCCGCGCAGCAGCCCGTACAGCCAGCCGCGTTCGCGGGGGGAGAGTCCTGCGGCGGGCTCGTCGAGGAGCAGAGTGCACGGATCGCCGAGCAGTGCCGAGGCCAGGGCGACCCTGCGCTCCATGCCGAGCGAGAGCGAGCCGAGGCGCTGGTCGCGCAGGCCCGCGATGCCGACGACCTCGAGCATGGTGTCGGCCCGGGAGGCAGGTACCCCGGCGGCGGCGCAGAGCATCCGCAGCTGGTTGCGGACGGTCCGTGCCGGGTTGCCGGGGACGTCTCCGAGCACTACTCCGACCTCACGGCCGGGGTGCGCAATCCGGTGCAGCGGCCGGCCGCGGAAGTAGGTGACGCCGCGGCCCGGTTCGAGTTCGAGCATGAGCCGAAGGGCGGTCGTCTTGCCCGATCCCGGCTCGCCGAGCAGGGCGGTCACATGCCCCGGGCGGGCCTCGAGGGTGAGGTCGTCCACAAGGGGCGGGGCGTCGGAACGTGGTTTGCTGGTGAGTCCGATGGCCTGGAGCATCGCTTCCCTCGCGGGGTGTGAGACCGCTTTGCGGCAGCGTGGGTACCGCAAGCAAGATAGCGCGATATGTCCGATTTTCGGCGCAACCGGTCCGATGGAATGCCGATCGTTCTGCCAGACTCGCCCCCGTCCGGCAGCGCGGTGCGGTAGCCGGCGGGTTCAGCACCGGCGGCGCGTGTGGCGCGGCGTCAGACCTCCGGGCGCAGCATCGGCGGGTTGAGCAGCGTCGCCCCGCCCGCGCGGAACAGCTGGGCCGGGCGGCCGCCCTGACGGGTCGTCGTTCCGCCGGCCGGCACCAGGAAGCCGGGGGTCCCGGTGACCTTGCGGTGGAAGTTGCGCGGGTCCAGCGCCACCCCCCAGACGGCCTCGTACACCCGCCGCAGCTCGCCGACGGTGAACTCGGGCGGGCAGAAGGCGGTGGCCAGCGAGGAGTACTCGATCTTCGAGCGGGCCCGCTCCACACCGTCGGCGAGGATCTGCGCATGGTCGAAGGCGAGTCCTGCGGAGCTCTCGTCGCCGACGGCCAGCACCTCGTCGACCGAGGCCCAGCGTGCGCTGTTGGCGTCGCCGCCGGCCCGGGGCGCGGGGAGGTCCGGAGCGAGCACCAGATGCGCCACGCTGACGACCCGCATCCGCGGATCCCGCTTCGGGTCGCCATAGGTGGCCAGCTGTTCGAGGTGCGCCCCGTTGCCCGCGCCCGGCATGGCGGGGTCGTGCGCGCACAGGCCGGTTTCCTCGGAGAGCTCTCTGGCGGCGGCCGCCGCGAGGTCCTCGTCCCCGCGGACGAACCCGCCGGGCAGGGCCCAGCGCCCCTGGAACGGCTGCTCACCCCGCCGGACGACCAGCGCGCAGAGCGCGTGGCGCCGCACGGTGAGCACGACCAGGTCGACGGTGACTGCGAAGGGCGGATAGGCCGACGGGTCGTAGGGCGACATGCCGCGATCATAGTCGTCTGCCTGACGATAAACAGCGCTTTGGTGACCTTGAGGGCAACAGCCCGCAGGCCGGCCGGTGCGCCGGGCGGGCGCGGCCCTCGATGTGCGCCGCCTGCGAGCCCGAGTCGGCAGAGCACAGCTCGTAGGGGGCGCGGGCCGCGGCCCGGCTCACCCTCCCAGTTGGAGCGCATCCGCGGCCTCCTCCACCATGCCGAGGCCGAGTCGGCTGATCCGGACGGCGAAGGGTTCGCCCGCCACCCGCAGGCCCGCGAGCCGGATCGCGCCGAGGGGAGCGCCGGGAAGGGGAGCGAGGGCGACGGTACCGGCGGGGGCGTCGGGGCGGACTCCGGCGAGGGCCGTCAGCACGTGGACCCCCGCGGCCGCGGCCACTGCGGCGGGGCGGCAGGCCGCCGGGTGCGGGATGGGGACGCTGCCCGCGGTCCGCTGCTCGGCGGCGAACATCTCCGGCAGCCGGTACCCGAAGGCCTCAGCCGCGTCCAGGAGGCCTCGGAGCAGGCCGGCCGCCTCCTTCTCGAAGCCCGCCGCGGCCAGGCCGGACACGGCCACCGCACTCTCGTACGCCCGTACCGCGCCCGAGCGATGGCCGAACGGGTTGTGTCCCGGTTCCTTGAGGGCCATGCTCCGCAGCCCCCATCCGCAGTCCATGGCGGGGGCTCCGAACAGCCGGGCCAGCTGCTCCGTGCGGATCCGGTCTAGGAGCCCGGGGGCGAGCCGGCCGCCGCCGAGCAGCCCGGTGTCGAGCAGATGGGCGGCGGCGCCGGTCAGCCGTGGCAGGGGCCGCCCGTCGGGATGCAGGGCCGACGCCGGCCGGCCGCCGTCCGGGCCGTCGATCCAGAACCTCTCGCGGAACCGCTGCCGCAGCGCGGCAGCCCGCTCCTGCCACTCCTCGGCTCCGGGTCGTCCGCAGCCGGCGAGGAGGTCCGCGCCGAGCACGGCGGCCCGGTGCGCGTGGGCCTGGGTCTCGCAGCGCCGCGGACCGGGCTCGGGATCGGCCAGGAAGCCGTCCTTCCCGAAGGCGCCGCGCAGCCAGTCGAGGCAGCGTTCGGCGGCCGGGAGCAGTCGAGCGACGTCCTCCTCCGGCATGCCCCAGAGGCGGGCTTCGGCAAGCACCGCGGGGAAGGCGAGGGTCGCCTCGGTACCGGTGCACGCGGGCGGCAGCTGCGGGCCCGCTCCGCGCAGGGGCCCCGGGATCCTCCCGGCCTCGGTCCCTGACCCCTCGGTCTGTGTCCGGGCGAGGATGCGCAGCGTTGCGGCGGCGAGCCCGGTCCCCAGCGGCAGTGCCATCCGGGCGGCCCACAGCGACTCCGCAGGTGCCAGGCCCAGCCGCCAGGGCACCCCGGCCGCCGCGAAGGCGTCGCCCGGCTCCTCGGGGTCTCGCGAGAGCAGCGCGCCCAGATCCTCGACGCTGGTGCGGAACCACGCCTCGGCCCTCGGGTCGTCCCCCTCGGCCCGGGCGTCGGCCAGCGGGTTGGCCACCTGGCCGACGGGGGCCCGAACCACCCGGTCGTGCGTGGTCCGCAGCTCGATGGTGCGGGATTCGCCGGGGCCCAGTTCGAGCTGCCAGCGCAGCAGGCCGGCCGCGGCCACGGCGTCGTCGGGCGCGGGGTCCGCCGCGGTGACGGCCTGCGCACCGCCGGTGCTCCAGCGCAGGCCGGCCGCGTGTACTCCGGCAGGCAGTTCGGGGCCGGCCCGGCCGGCGGCGACTTCGGCCAGTTCCGCCAGGTCGGTGCCGAGCAGTACCTCCACGGGGAGTCGCACCGGCCGGCCCGTGAAGCTGCGCAGGGTGATCCGTTCGGTGCCGTCGGCGTGGCGGACGCGTTCCACCCCGATGTCCGGGTCGGGTCCGGGTTCGGCTCCGGTGCGCACGGTGGCGGTGAAGGCGGCCCGGTCCGCACCGAGGCTGCGCCCCTGGACGGCGACGGGGTCACGGCCGCCGACGCGCAGCACGCACCGGGAGAGCAGCCTGCGCCCGGCGCGGTAGATCCCGTCGATCCCCCGCCCGGTCAGCTGGCCGTGTTCCGGCGAGATGACCAGACAGGGCGCGGCGACGCAGATGACGGCGCCGTGCACGGGCGGCAGCTCGGGCCTGCGGGCTGCGGGCACGCCGGTCGGGCGGGGAGGTGCGGGGTGAGACATGTGTCGCCTTGTCTGCGCTCCGGTGGGTTCAGCTGGGCGGCGGCGCGGCCGGGACGGCACCTCCCCCCAGCTGAACGCCCCCGCCCCCGCCCGGGTCACGGGCCGCTGCTCCGGCCGGGCGCGGCGGGGAGGGAGCCCGCTGCGCCGGGCCGGGGTCAGGGAGCCTGGGACCGGCCGCACGGGACGGCCATACGACGGCCGGCGCGCGCTCACTGCCCGCTCCCCGCGGTGCGGCGGGAGCCGCGGCGCGGCGCCGTGCGGCCCCGGCGGCCGGGCGGCCGGGTGGCGGCTGAGGAGCGGCTGCGCCGGGGTTCCCTGCGCCGCCGCTCCTGCCGGAGGCACTGCCGCAGCCCCTCGGGGTCGATCCCCTCGTTGCAGGCGTGGTGGAGCAGTTGGGCGAAGCGGTATTCGGCGTCGGCCCGCAGGGCCAGGCCGAGGATGATCCGGGCGGTCGGCTCGTCCCCAGTGGACCAGGAGACCCAGCCGGCCAAAGTGAGAGGGGCCGCGGCGTGCTCGCCGTAGGCGCCGACGCAGCGGCGGGCCAGTGCCCGCCACAGACGCAGGGCGGGGGCCGCCTCCTCGCCCTCCATCCACTCGGCCGCGATGTCCCGGACCTCGCGGTCCTGGAGGCCGAGGATCAGCGAGGCGGCCTCGTCGTGGCCGAGCAGCGCGTCGTCCCAGTCGTCGCCCTGGACGCCGCTCTCGACGGGCGGCGCCAGGGTCATGCGCCGCATCAGGGCCTGCGCCAGCGTGATGGTCTCGGTGCCGACCTCTTCGCGGGTGGCACCGTGGAGGATCCTCGGCATCAGGGCTGCGGCCGCCCGGTCCAAGGCCCGCTCCGCCTCCTCCGCCACAGCCCCGCGCAGTGGCGCCAGCCTGCGCTCGATCTCTTCGAGGGAGCCCCGGATCTGGAGCCCGGCGAAGGTCGCGGCCGCGGCCATCACCGAGGTGCCGACCGGGGTCAGCGGGCTGCCCTCGGCCGGGCAGCACCGCTCGTCGGGGCAGACGTAGGACCAGAAGCGGCCGTCCGACAGGCACAGGGCCTCCAGCACCGGCACGTCCAGCGCACCGCAGGCCAGCCGGATCCGCTGGGCGAACGGCCGCAGCCGGGTCATCACGCCCCGGCCGCTCTCCTCTGCGCGCGGCTCCTGGCAGAGGTAGACGACGATGCCGTCGGGCTTGGGCCCGCGTCGTTCGCTGCCCCGGATGAGGCAGTCCGCGACCTGCCGGGCGGTGTCCTCCCATTCGGCGGGAGCGGTGGGGATGCCGACGCGTAGCCGGCCGCCGAAACGCCCGCCCCCGCCGTGCACGGCCACCATGACGAGGGAGTCGGACGGGTGGAAACCGAGCATGTAGGGCAGCGCATCGGCCAGTTCGGCCGGGCTGCGCAGGGTGATCTGTGGTTCGCCGGCGGTTCCGGCCGGGGTGATGAAGGACCGGTCGGACGGGCGGCGGGATTCGCTGTTGTTCGTCATGCCACGAAGGTCCCGCGCATGATCCGATCCCGAAAGCCCTGTGGATAAGTGTTGACGCTTCAACTTCCACACGACTGGGGGCAGCATTGGCGCGATGTCGGAGGCATCGGGTTGCATGGGGGCATGAACGCAGACCTGAGGTCCTCGGCCGACTCCGTACTCGCCCGCCTCGTGGGGGACCCCACGGGCACCGCCCGGCTGCGCGAGGACCAGTGGCTCGCGATCGAGGCCCTCGTCGCGCACAAGCGGCGGGCGCTCGTGGTCCAGCGCACGGGCTGGGGCAAGTCCGCCGTGTACTTCGTCGCGACGTCGCTGCTGCGCGCGGCGGGCGCCGGCCCGACCGTAATCGTCTCCCCCCTCCTCGCACTGATGCGCAATCAGGTCGAGGCCGCGGCCCGGGCGGGGATCCGCGCCCGCACCATCAACTCCGCCAACCCCGAGGAATGGGAGGGGATCCAGGCCGAGGTCGCGGCGGGCGAGGTCGACGTCCTGCTGGTGAGCCCTGAGCGGCTCAACAACCCGGACTTCCGCGACCAGGTCCTGCCCAAGCTCTCGGCGGCCACCGGCCTGCTCGTGGTGGACGAGGCCCACTGCATCTCCGACTGGGGACACGACTTCCGCCCCGACTACCGCCGGCTGCGCACCATGCTGGCCGACCTCCCGCCGGGCGTCCCCGTCCTCGCCACGACCGCCACGGCCAACGCCCGCGTGACCGCGGACGTCGCCGAGCAGCTGGGCACCGGCGCGGGCACGGACGCGCTGGTGCTGCGCGGCCCGCTGGACCGCGAAAGCCTCAGCCTGGCGGTCCTGACCCTGCCCGACGCGGCCCACCGGCTGGCCTGGCTCGCGGACCACCTCGGCGAGCTGCCCGGGTCCGGGATCATCTACACGCTGACGGTCGCGGCGGCCGAGGAGGTCACCACGTACCTGCGACACCGCGGGCACACGGTGTCCTCGTACACCGGCAAGACGGAGAACGCGGACCGCCAGCAGGCCGAGGACGACCTGCAGGCGAACCGGGTCAAGGCCCTGGTGGCCACCTCCGCCCTGGGGATGGGCTTCGACAAGCCCGACCTGGGCTTCGTCGTGCACCTGGGGTCTCCGTCCTCGCCGATCGCCTACTACCAGCAGGTCGGCCGCGCGGGCCGTGGCGTGGAGCACGCGGAGGTCCTGCTGCTGCCCGGCCGGGAGGACGAGGCGATCTGGCAGTACTTCGCCTCGGTCGCCTTCCCGCCGGAGGAGCAGGTGCGCCGCACCCTCGACGTCCTGGCCCAGGCGGGGCGCCCGATGTCGCTGCCCGCCCTGGAGCCGCTGGTCGACCTGCGCCGCACCCGGCTGGAGACCATGCTCAAGGTCCTCGACGTCGACGGCGCCGTGCACCGCGTCAAGGGCGGCTGGACCTCGACGGGTGAGCCGTGGGCCTACGACGCCGAGCGCTACGCCTGGGTGGCCCGCCAGCGGGCCGCCGAGCAGCAGGCCATGCGCGACTACGCAGCGACCACGGGTTGCCGGATGGAGTTCCTGCGCCGGCAGCTCGACGACGAGGAGGCCGCGCCCTGCGGCCGCTGCGACAACTGCGCCGGGGCCCGGTTCGCGGCCGAGGTCTCCACCACCGCACTGGACACCGCGCGCGGCGAGCTGGGCCGTCCCGGTGTGGAGTTGGAGCCTCGCAAGATGTGGCCGACGGGGCTCGCCGCGGTCGGTGTCGACCTCAAGGGGCGCATCCCCGCCGGGGAGCAGGCCTCGACGGGCCGGGCCCTGGGGCGGCTGTCCGACATCGGCTGGGGCAACCGGCTGCGCCCGATGCTCGCCCCGCAGGCTCCCGACCAGCCGGTTCCGGACGACGTCACCCAGGCCGTGATCGCGGTGCTCGCCGACTGGGCCCGGGGACCTGGCGGTTGGGCCTCCGGAGCCTCCGACGCACCGGAACGGCCGGTGGGTGTGGTCGCACTGCCCTCGCGCAGCCGCCCCCAGCTGGTCGCCTCGCTGGCCGCGCGGATCGCCGAGGTGGGGCGAATGCCCCTGCTCGGCACGGTCGCCTACACCGATCAGGTACCAGAGTTCGGGCTGGCCTCCTCCAACAGCGCGCAGCGGGTGCGCGGTCTCCACCAAGCCCTGGCCGTACCGCAGGAGCTGGCGGCGGCACTGGCCGAGACCCCCGGCCCGGTGCTCCTCGTGGACGACCGCGCGGAGAGCGGATGGACACTCGCCGTGGCCGCACGCCTGCTGCGGCGCGCAGGCGCAAAGGAGGTGTTCCCGCTGGTGCTGGCGCTCCAGGGGTGACCCGATGCGTCATTCTCGGCGTGGCGGGGCAAGGATATGAACGGCATACCGGCGAATTCCGGTCGGCGTCGTCAATTGCTCGTTGCCGCATGCTCGGAAGCCACGCGAGAATTGGAGTGCTCCCGCTCGGCTCCTCGGCACCCTCCTGGGCCGCGCTGCGGCGCGCCCTGACTCCAGCCGTGCCCGTTCGCGGGCGTGTACCCGAAGGGAGGAACGTGACCTTCGGATTCACGCCGCCTTCGACCTCGTCTCTGGCAACGGCCACCGGCGGCGCGAGCCGGCACGGCAGACTGCTGGAACCGTCCGAGTGGATGTCGGCGGGCATTCCCCTGCTGCGCAATCCGCGCGAGGTCGTCAGCGGGCTGCACTCCCGGCACAGCCCGGTTCCTGCGACCGCCGTGATCGCCGTACTCGGACCGGAGGAACAGCTCGTGGCGAGCGCTTCCTTCGTGCAGCGCTCGGCGTCGGCCGACGGCTGGGAGTACCGCAACGCCCTGCTGTCCCGGCTGCGCCGGGTCCTCCCGCACGACCTGCGGCGACGGACCCCGGTGCGGACGGCGGTCCTCCTCTACTGCCGCGAGGGCGACGAGCGGTGGACCCCGGAGGACGGTGCCTGGATGTGGGGACTGCGGGACGCCTGCACCCTGCACGGGCTGCGCTGCGGCGCGTACATCACGCTCACCCGGGACGGCTGGCAGGTCCTGGGCGAGGGCCGTGGTGGCCGGCGGCCCAGTTCGGACTCCCGGCCGCAGCGGCTCGGCGACACCGTGGCCGAGTTCGCTCCGCTCGCCCTGCACACCGGTGGCGGCGCGGTCGAGGCCCTGCGCCGGACCGCCGCGCGCTGAAGCCGAAGCCGGCACCCGGGCCCGTTCGCCCCTCGTTCACGACGCGCAGCCCGCCCGCGGGCAGGCCTCACGGCCGTACACCCGGGACCGGGCGTACGGCGGCTCAGGCTTCGGGCACCCGCGCGGGCGTCGGTTCGGGCCACGGCTCGAACCTCGGCCCAGGTCCCGGTCCGGGCTTCAGCGGGGCCGGCTCGAAGCCCGCCCCGCCCCTCGCCCGTGCCGGGGTACAGGGCGTCAGACGCCCGCACCCAGCACAGAGTTGATCTGGTTCGCGTCACCGCACACGATCAGCAGCGCACCCGCCCGGGTGAGCGCGACCGGCAGGGAACCCAGGACGGTGTCGACCGGACCGCCGTTGGCCGCGAAGACCACGACGGGACGGCCGGCGGCACGCTCGACCTGCGCCGCGTCCGCGTAGAAGACGTCGTCCCCGGCGTCGTGCAGGGCCCAGTACGCGGCCTCGCCGAAGGACAGCTCGTGAGCGGCCCACGGGTGCGGGTCGCCGGTGGTGAGCACCAGGATGTCGCCGGGCGCGCGCCCGGTGTCGAGCAGCAGGTCCACGGCCTCTTCGGCCGCGTCCAGCGCACCCTCGGCGGACGCCGGGATCAGCTGGATCTGCGGCACCGACGCGGAGACGGACGGTGCGGTGGGGGCAGGGGCTGCGGGAACGGGTCCGGGGGTGGCCTGCGCCGCGCGCTGCGCGGGGGGTGCGGGCCGGGCGGGACCGGGGCGACCGGGCCGCGGGACGGCGGCGGGACGCGGACCAGGTACGGGGCGGGGGGTCTGCGCGGTGCGGCTCGCGGCCGGCGTGACGCGGGGACCCTGGGCACTCTCGTGAATCTGAGGCTCCTCGATGGCGGGGGTGAGAGGCATGAGTTGACATCTATCAAACACCGGTACGAAACGTACCGGTCGGTGGCACATGGGTGCGATCAGAAATCGAAGCCGAGTTGGCCTCCGTTTTCCAGCTCCATCGACTCCTCGCTGCGGCGCACCTTCTTCAGGTGGCGCCATCTGGGCAGCGCGTCGAGGTACGACCACGAGAGCCGGTGGTAGGGGGTGGGCCCCCGCTCCTCCAGGACCGCCCGGTGCACGGGCGAGGGGTATCCGGCGTTGGCGGCGAAAGCGAAGTCCTCGATTCCACCGCCCCGTTCGCCGAGTTCGGCCATCATGCGGTCGCGGCGGACCTTGGCGATGACCGAAGCCGCGGCGACGGCGATGCAGGACTGGTCGCCCTTGATCACCGTACGAACCCGCCAGGGCGGGCCGAGATAGTCGTGCTTGCCGTCGAGTATCACCGCGTCGGGCCGCACCGGCAGGGCCTCCAGCGCGCGCTCCGCGGCGAGCCGGAGGGCGGCCGTCATCCCCAGTTCGTCGATCTCCTCGGGCGTGGAGTGCCCGAGCGCGTACGCGGTGACCCAGTCCTCCAGGACGTCGAGCAGGGCGTCACGTCGCTTGGGGGTGAGCAGTTTGGAGTCGGTGAGCCCGGCGGGCGGCCGGCGCAGGCCCGTGATCGCCGCGCACACGGTGACGGGACCGGCCCAGGCCCCTCGTCCGACTTCGTCGACCCCGGCGATGACCTTGGCGCCGGTGGTTGCACGGAGGGAGCGCTCGACGGTGTGGGTGGGTGCTTCGTACGGCATGGCGCCAGCAAGGTTACGCCGCCCCGAGCCCACTGCACACCCCCACCCCGGTGCGACCGGCCTGCGATCGGCCACGGACCCCGCCCGGCCCCTCCCGCAGCCACCCCTCCCCGTCTCACACCCTGAGCAGCGGCACCATCACCTGGTCGATCAACTCGGCGATGTCAGCGTCCCCCCATTCGCTTCCGCACACCTTGGCGCGGTACATCAGCATCGCCGGAATGACATCCACGACAAACGGACCAGTAGCGTCCGGTCGCACGTCCCCCCGCCCGATTCCGCGCAGCACAAGCTCCCTGATCAGGCGCTGGGCGGGCTCCTGCAGCCCTGACCAGATGACCCCGTGAAACCGCTCCGCGGTCGAGTGATCGCATTCGTGAAGCACCGACCAGAGAGCCTGCCCGGCACGCGAGTGCATGACGTCCCTCGTGCGGGTGCACAACAGGTAGAGGTCCTCGCGGATCGAGCCGGAGTCGGGAATCTCACCGATCTCCGGCAGGCCGGTCCGCAGCGCGTCGGCCACGAGGTCCGCCTTCGAGGGCCAGCGCCGGTAGAGCGCGGCCTTGCCGGTCTGCGCACCGGCCGCCACACCTTCCATCGTCACCGCGTTCCAGCCGACCGTACTCAGCTGCTCCAACGCCGCGTCGAGGATGGCCCGTTCGAGTTCGGGACCCCGCCTGCGCCCTGGCGACGCCGATGACCAGCGCGAACCCACCATCTCCCCACCTCCGACCGGCCCGAGACGCCGTGCTGCATAGATTTTCAGCCTTAGTGAACGCTTGCGTGCACTAATTCCGGCTCCTACCGTGGATCCCGTAGTGAACGACAACGTTCACTATTTCACTTTGGGGGGATCCTCAGTGACAAGCTCTCAACTCGCCGCGCCCCGGATACCGGGGGCGGCGCGGCGGGAGGGACGCCCCGGTGTGGCGCTCGCCGTCATCGCCGCCTGCCAGCTCATGGTCGTCCTCGACGCGACCATCGTGAACATCGCGCTCCCGCAGATCCAGACCGCGCTCGACTTCAGCACCACCGACCTCTCCTGGGTGCTCAGCGCCTACACCCTCACCTTCGGCGGACTGCTGCTCCTCGGCGGCCGGGCCGGCGACATCCTCGGCCGGCGCCGGGTGTTCCTGGCCGGAATCCTGCTCTTCACCCTGGCCTCGCTCCTCGGCGGCTTCGCCCAGGAACCGTGGCAGCTGCTCGCCGCCCGGGCCCTCCAGGGCGTCGGTGGCGCGATCGCCTCCCCGACCTCGCTCGCCCTGATCACGACGACGTTCGCCGAAGGACCGGAACGGAACCGGGCGTTCGGAGTGTTCGCAGCCGTCTCCGCGGGCGGTGGCGCGATCGGCCTGCTGGCGGGCGGCATGCTGACCGAGTGGCTCGACTGGCGCTGGGTGCTCTTCGTCAACGTGCCGATCGGCATTCTGATCGCGGTGCTCACCCCGCTCTACATCAGCGAGTCCGAGCGCCATCCCGGCCGTTTCGACATCGCCGGAGCCCTCACCTCCACCGGCGGCATGGCCTCGCTCGTCTACGGCTTCATCCGCGCCTCGGAGGAGGGCTGGCGCGACCCGCTCACCCTCGGGTCGTTCACCGCCGCCCTGGTCCTGCTGGCGCTCTTCGTCGTCATCGAGTCACAGGCCCGCGAACCGATCATCCCGCTGCGCATGTTCGCCGACCGCAACCGAACCGGCACCTACGTCATCATGCTCGGCCTCGCCGCGGCGATGTTCGGCATGTTCTTCTTCATCGTCCAGTTCGTGCAGAACGTACTGGGCTTCTCCCCGATCCAGTCGGGGCTCGGCTTCCTGCCCGTCACCGTCGCCATCGTCACCGCCGCCGGCCTCTCGCAGCGCTTCCTGCCGCGTTTCGGCCCCAAGCCCTTCATGGTCATCGGGTCCGCGCTCACCGGCACCGGGCTGGCCTGGCTGACCCTCCTGCGGACCGACAGCTCGTACCTCTCCGGTGTGCTCGGGCCGATGCTCCTGTTCGGCTTCGGCATGGGCCTCAACTTCGTGACGCTGACCCTGACCGCCGTCTCCGGGGTGGACCCGAAGGAGGCCGGGGCCGCCTCCGGCCTGCTGAACGCCAGCCAACAGGTCGGCGGCTCGCTCGGCCTGTCCATCCTCGTCACCGTCTTCGGCACCGCCAGCCGCGAGGAGGCCACGAAGCAGGTACCGGCCTTCCTCGCCCAGGCGGACCCCCAGGCCGCGGCCGCCTTCGGGGAGACCGGACGGCTGCCCGATCCCTGGGGAGACCTCGTCCTCGCCCAGGGCATCTCCACGTCGTTCATGGCCGCCGTGGCGATGGCCGGCCTCGCCCTGGCCACCGCCCTGCTGGTGATCCGCGTGCGCAAGAGCGACCTGGAAGCCCTGGCCGGCGCCGCCGCGAAGGCCGGTCCGGCCGCCTGACCGGCCCCGGCACGTACCGGGCCGGACGCGGGGAGGCGGTGCCTCGCGTCCGGCCCGGTCGAGCGGCGCCCCGGTACGCCGGGGCCCCGGGGCGCGACTAGTACTCGGTCCGGCTGCCGAAGGTGCCCAGCCGCGAGCAGACCTCGTACGACGCCGTCACCGGGCGCTCGCGCAGGATCTGCCGGGCCCGGTACTCGCCCATGCTCAACGCGTGCCAGGGGACGTCGCCGGCCCGGGACAGGTTGTCGTTGATCCCGCGCAGGGCGCAGGACCGCTGGGGCTCGGGGAGCCGGTCCAGGGCGGGGACGGCGTCCGCCGACAAGGACTGGAAGTAGGCCAGGTCGATCTTCTGGTCCTTCTCGAAGCGGGCCACGTTCCGCTCGGCGACCATCCCGTCCGGCGACAGCAGGCCGAAGGCCAGGACCGCCGCGGCGGCGCTGCCCGCGACCGCCCGGGGCAGCCACCGCGCGCCGAACACCCCGGCCGCCATGATCAGTACGATGACCAGCCCGAGCCACAGCTCCATCGCGGCCACCGAGACGCGCAGCCTGGTCAGCCCGTACGCATCCACGTAGAGGTCCATGCGGCGCAGCGCGGCCGCCACCACGACGAGCGTCAGCGCGCACAGGACTCCGAGGACGATCCGGACGAAGCGTCGGTCGCCGGCCCCCGAGCGCGGGGCCCAGCGCAGGGCGAGCGCGATCACCGCGAGGGTGAGCAGGGTGGCCCACAGCAGTTGCCAGAATCCCTGTCGGGCGTACTCGGCATAGGTGAGGCCGGTGCTCTCCAGGACCTTGTCGTAGCCGCCGAACAGGACGGCCAGCTGCACGGCGTTGAATCCGGCGAAGAGCAGGTTGAGCACGATGAGCGGAAGGGCCCATTCGACCCGGGAGCGCGGCGTGCCCGGGGCCGTGCGGATCCGGTCCCAGCGCAGTGGGGCGGCCGCGGTGCGGGCAGCGGCGATCGCGATCACCGCACCGAGGACGAAGAGCATGAACCGGATCGGCCCGTCCTCGACCGACACGTCGGGTATCAAGCCGCCCAGGAGATCGGCGAAGGCGGCGTCCGCGGAGGCGAACAGCGCTCCGAAGAGGACGAGCAGGGCCACGGCCACGGCGGCCGCCTTGGCGACGGGCAGCCAGCGGTCCTTGCCGACCCCTCCGCGCGAGCGCAGCCCCTTGAGGACCCAGGCGACGCCGGACACGGTGGAGTCGACGAAGCCGAGCGGGCTGAGGAAGACCCCGGGCCAGGTGCGGCTGCCGTGGAGGGCGAGCGCCCCCAGCAGCAGGGCGGCCAGGATCGCGAGCGTGGAGGGCCAGGCGGAGTCGCGCAGGGCGGGTATCGCAAGGAGTGCGAGGCAGCCGATCACCCAGGCCAGCGTCCAGGGCCGGGCGGTACGGCCGGCCACGCGGGCGGCGACGTACGCGGCGACGACGGCGGGCACCACCGCGAGGAGCAGACCGGGGCCCATGCCGTCTGCCAGGAGGAGCGCGGCCGCGAGGCCGGATGCGAGGACGGCGACCAGGGTCGCGGTCCGGACGGGGGCGGCTTCGGCGGGGCGCACCAGCGTGGCCCAGGAGGGCTTCGCGGGCGACTTCGGGGGCGGCGGCCCCCAGGGACGCGGTTGCTGCGGGTGGTGCTGCGGCTGCCAGCCGGGCCGGCCGGCGTGGGCGCCCGGCTGGGGCCCGGCCGCAGCGGCGGGCGGGTTCCCGGCCGGGGCCGGCTGTGTGGGCGAAACCCCTGACGCGGGCTCTGCGTCGGCCGCCGCCTCGGTCCGGGCTTCGTCCGCCCCGCCGGTGTTCTCTGACATCGGGTCCCCTCCCCTGTCGGCCGCCCCGGCGTACACGTTGGGGCGGCGATGTGGACAGAGTAGGCCGATCACAGGAGGTTTTGAACAGGATCAAAAGCATGTGTGGCAGGACCGTGACAATCGGAACGCGGGCTCTCACCCACGCATATGAGGACCGCCGGGCACAGCTCCGCACGGCACACGTCCGCCGTGCACACGTCCGCTGTGAAGGGCTACGCCGGGCTACGCCGCCGTCTCCGGCAGCCAGGCAGGCAGCGCTTCGGTGCGCGCCAGCCACTCGGCCGGCAGCACCGCGTCGCCGCGCGCGCCCAGCACTCCGCCTACGATCGCGCAGGTCGTGTCGACATCTCCGCCCACCTGCGCGGTGGTCCAGAACGCCCGCTCGTAGTCGTCCAGCGCCCGCGCCGCCGACCACAGGGCGAACGGCACCGTGTCGTGGGCGCTCGTGCGCCGTCCGCAGCCCAGTACGGCGGCGACGGTGGTCGCGTCGCCGTAGTCCAGCATGTCCCGGGCGCGCCGCAGCCCGGCACCGACCGCGCTGCGCGGCACGAGGGCGATCACCCCGTCCAGCAGGTCGGCCGCCTTCGGCGGGGCCTCCGTACCGGCGGCCAGCGCGGCCGCAGCGGCGACGGCCATCGCCCCGCACACGGCTTCACGGTGCTGGTGGGTCGTGTAGGCGGAGATCTCCGCCTGGTGAGTGGCCTGCTCCGGGTCGTCTGCGTACCAGGCGCCCAGCGGTGCGATCCGCATGGCGGCGCCGTTGCCCCACGAGCCCTGCCCGTTGAACAGTTCGGCGGCCAGCGTGCGCCAGTCCTCGCCCTCCCGCACCAGACGCAGCATCCGGTTGACCGCGGGCCCGTAGCCCCGGTCGAAGTCGTGGTGGTGGGCGAAGGAGCCGGCGAGCGCGTCCTGGTCGATCCGCCCGTGGCCGGCCAGTACGGCCACCACCGAGCAGGCCATCTCGGTGTCGTCGGTCCACTGCCACGTCTCGGTGCCGGACGGCAGCTCGCGCCGCTTGAGCAGCGGGTAGTTCACGGGTACGAAGTACTGGGAGCCGAGGGCATCACCCAGCGCCAGCCCGCGGAGGCTGGCCATGGCGCGTGCGTAGCGCCGTTCGGGAGTGGAGTCAGGCGTCATCGCGGGCCACTCTAGCCGTCCAGGTCGTAGGGCTCCGGTGTGGTCCACCGCTCAAACGGGCGGTCCATCCGGTACCGGCCATCGGGCCCCAGCAGGAGCATCCGGAAATCGCCGTTCCCCGGATTGGACAGGGACTCGAATTCAGCCACGGACCAGTGGAACCAGCGCATGCAGAAGAGCCGCATCGTCAGGCCGTGCGTCACCAGCAGCACGTTCTGGGGATGGTCGGGGGCTTCGAAGCTCCGGTACAGGCTTTCCAGGAAGGACCCGACCCGGTCGTACACGTCGGCGCCCGACTCGCCCTGCGCGAAGCGGTAGAAGAAGTGCCCGTAGGCATCCCGGTACGCCTTCTGGAGCTGGACGTCGTCCCGGTCCTGCCAGTTGCCCCAGTCCTGCTCGCGCAGGCGCGGCTCCTCGCGCATCCGGACCCGCCTGGGGTCGAGCCCGAGCTCCCGGAAGGTCTGGAGGGTCCGCCGGTAGGGGGAGACGTACGCGCTGATCGTCTCGTTGCCGAAGATCTCGCGCAGCCGGACGCCGGACGCCGCGGCCTGCTCGCGGCCGTTCCGGGTCAGCCGCAGGGCGTGGTCGGGTTCCCTCTCGTACACCGTGTCGTCGGCGTTCCCCTCCGATTCCCCGTGTCGGACAAGGACGATGCGCCGTGGTCGAACCATCCCATGACCCTATTCGGCCACCGCCGGGCCGACCGACCGGGCACGCCGGTCGGCCTGGCGCTCGTCATACGGTCACACCGTCCAGGACGGTTCGAGGTCGACGACGTCACCGGTGAGGGCTTCGACGTCCGCCTGGATCTGGGCGCGCAGGGACAACCGCTCGACCCGCTCCTGGCGGTACTTGCCGTGCTCGGCGGCGGCGTGCCACATGGAGAGCACCAGGAACTCCCGGCCCGGTGCCTCACCGAAGAGGCCCCGGACCATCCCGGGCGAGCCCGCCATGGCCGGGTTCCAGACCTTTTCCTGCATGAGGGCGAAGTGGTCGACCCGGCCTTCCCGGACACGGGTGTGCGCCACCCGGACGACGTCGGCGTCGGTGAAGCGCGGCTCGAAGCCGGTCTTCACATCGAAGCGGTGGTCGAAGAGGGTGACCCGCAGATCCGTGTAGGTGCCGTGCTGCGCGGCGGCCAGTCTGTCGTGCGAGCGCGCCATGAAGGAGTCGTAGAAGGACCGGCTCTCCCAGAACGCGAAGACATGCGCCACCCCCTGCCGGCCTCTGCTCCAGCCGCCGCCCTGCCCCCGGAAACCCGGCTCGCCCGGCAGCCCCGCCCATTTTCGCTGCCCCCGCTCGAACCCGCGTCGGTCCGTCACCGTGCAGCGAATCCACTTGACCAGCACTGCGCCATCGTACGGGCCAGGCACGGCCCCGGTCAGTCCTCGGCGAGGTACATCCCCACCAGTTCCGCAGCATCCCGTTCAGGCAGCCGAACCTCGAACTCCTGGTCGAGCACGGCGAGGAGCTCCGCCGGGTCCACGAGCCGCTGCTCGGTCGTCCCGTCGGGGTGCAGCGTGGTCAGCTCCCGCCCGACGAGCGCCCGGCGGACGTCGTCACCCGGGCGCTGGACGATGGCCCGCCCGACGAAGGAGGAGCGGGGGTGCCCGGAGCTGTAGTGGTTGAGCACGACGTAGTCGACCGGGTGGTAGCGCTGCGGGGAGAAGGCGTACAGGTCCCGCCAGCTCTCTCCGCGCAGCAGGCAGAGCGCGAGGACCCCGTCCGCCTCCTCACGGATGCGGTACGTCCACTTACCCTGCTTCACTTCCGCTCCGGGGCGCGCCAGAGGCACCGGTTCGCGGGGCCCCTGGTGGCCGAACCCGGCATCGCACAGCCACTCCTCGCCGTCGACCGTGACGACGAGGACGGCATGTGTCACGGCCAGCAGGGAGTCCCCGCGGGTGCGGTTGCGGGCACCGCGCCCGGTGACCTCGAAGCCGATCCGCTCCAGGGCGGCGGCCAGCAGCGAGTTCTGCTCGTAGCAGTAGCCGCCGCGGCGGCCGTGCACGAGCTTGTCCTCGATCGACTTGACGTCCAGCGCGACGGGGCGGCCGAGCAGGACGTCCAGGCTCTCGAAGGTGATGGCGGCGGTATGGGCCCGGTGCACTGCGTACAACGTCGGGAGGTCCGGCCGGAGTTCCCCGCCCGCCCCGGGTTCCTCTCGAAGACCGATCCGCTCCAGATACGCGTCCAGGTCCAGCTCGTCACCGCTCCACATGAGCCCCATCTCCCCTGTTCCCCCGCTGCCTCCGGCATCGCACGGCCCGGAAATCCCGGGCAGGGACACGTCCGCGCCCCGCACAATGATCGCCATGACCGCCTTGCACACCAACCCGCTCTTCGCCCGCCTCGCCGATGCCGAACGCATCCTCGTGGCAGGCGCGGGCGGCGGTTTCGACATCTACGCCGGCCTGCCCGTCGCCCTCTCCCTCATGCACCAGGGCAAGTCGGTCCACCTGGCGAACCTCTCCTTCAGCCATCTCGCGGGGCTGCCCGTGGAGGACTGGGCAGCCCCCGACCTCGCCGCCGTCACCCCGCAGACCGCGCCCCACCAGGCCTATTTCCCCGAGCGGACGCTGGCCCAGTGGCTGGAGACCCACGGCTACCCCTCCACCGTGTACGCCTTTCCCCAGACCGGCGTGCAACCGCTGCGCGCCGCCTACCGCGCCCTGGTCGACCTCCACCGCATCGACGCGATCGTCCTGGTCGACGGCGGCACCGACATCCTGATGCGAGGTGACGAAGCGGGCCTCGGCACCCCCGAGGAGGACATGACCAGCGTCGCGGCGCTGGCCGCGCTGGACGACGTACCGCAGCGCCTCGTCGTGTCGGTCGGCTTCGGCGTGGACGCGTACCACGGGGTCAGCCACGCGCTGGTGCTGGAGAACATCGCCGCGCTGGAGCGCGAGGGCGCCTACCTGGGCGCGTTCTCCATACCGCGCGCCACCCGCGAGGGCGCGCTCTTCCTCGACGCGGTGGCCCACGCCCAGGACAACACGCCGGAGCGGCCCAGCATCGTCAACGGCTCCATCGCCGCGGCCCTGCGGGGGTCCTTCGGCGATGTCCGGTTCACCACCCGCACCCAGGGCAGCGAACTCTTCGTGAACCCGCTGATGTCCCTGTGCTTCGCCTTCGACCTGCCGGGGCTGGCCGCGCGCTGCCTCTACCTGGACCGCATCGAGGACACCCACCTGCTGCGCCAGGTCCACTCCCGGATCGCGGAGTTCCGCGAGGACCTCGTCACACGCCCCGCCCGCCGCATCCCCCACTGACGGCCGACACCAGCAGGGCGACAGCGATCCGGCCACGGAACGCCGAAGGGGCGCCGGCCCATGGCCGGCGCCCCTTCCTACCGGAGATCAAACTCCGGGTTCAGCCACGTCGGGATGCGCATCCGACGCGATCGCGCTGGTGTCAGCTGCAGCCGCTGGTGGAGCCGCAGCCCTCGCAGATGTAGCAGGAGCCGGCGCGCTGCATCTTCGTACCGCAGGAGAAGCAGAGCGGGGCGTCCGCGGAGACACCGAGCTGCATCTCGACCAGTTCGGCGCTGCTGTGGGCGGCCTTGCGCTCCGGAGCCGGGACGGCGACCGGCGCCGGCTTCGGGGCCGACGGCACTGCGGCCAGCGGGGCCGACTGAGCCAGCGACTCGGTGTCGAGCTCCTCCTCGAGCGGCTCGTAGGAGCCGGTCTCCAGGTGGCGCTGACGCTCGTCGGCGGTGTGGATGCCGAGGGCCGAGCGGGTCTCGAAAGGCAGGAAGTCCAGCGCCAGGCGACGGAAGATGTAGTCGACGATCGACTGCGCCATCCGCACGTCCGGGTCGTCCGTCATGCCCGCCGGCTCGAAGCGCATGTTCGTGAACTTCGAGACGTAGGTCTCCAGCGGCACGCCGTACTGGAGGCCCACCGAGACGGCGATCGAGAAGGCGTCCATCATGCCCGCGAGGGTCGAGCCCTGCTTGGACATCTTCAGGAAGACCTCGCCCAGACCGTCGTCCGGGTAGGAGTTCGCGGTCATGTAGCCCTCGGCACCGCCCACCGTGAAGGAGGTGGTGATGCCCGGGCGGCCCTTCGGGAGACGCTTGCGGACGGGACGGTACTCGATGACCTTCTCGACGGCGGCGCGGATGGTCTCCTCCGTCTTGGCGGTGACCTCCTCCTTCTCCTCTTCCTTCTTCTTGGCGGAGAGGGGCTGGCCGACCTTGCAGTTGTCGCGGTAGATCGCGAGCGCCTTCACGCCGAGCTTCCACGCCTCGAAGTAGATCTCCTCGATCTCCTCGACGGTCGCCGACTCCGGCATGTTGACCGTCTTCGAGATCGCGCCGGAGATCCAGGGCTGGATCGCGGCCATCATGCGGACGTGGCCCATCGCGGAGATGGAACGCTCGCCCATGGCGCAGTCGAAGACCTCGTAGTGCTCGGTCTTCAGGCCCGGGGCGTCGACGACCACGCCGTGCTCGGCGATGTGGGCGACGATCGCCTCGATCTGCTCCTCCTGGTATCCCAGACGGCGCAGGGCCTGCGGAACGGTGCCGTTGACGATCTGCATCGAGCCGCCGCCGACGAGCTTCTTGAACTTGACCAGGGCCAGGTCCGGCTCGACACCGGTGGTGTCGCAGGACATCGCGAGACCGATGGTGCCGGTCGGCGCGAGGACGGAGGCCTGGGAGTTGCGGAAGCCGTTCTTCTCGCCGAGGCGCAGGACGTCCTGCCAGGCCTCGGTGGCCGCGGCCCAGATCGAGTTGTCCAGGTCCTCGGTGCGCGGCGCGACGGTGTTGGCGTCGGCGTGCTGCTTCATGACGCGCTTGTGCGCCTCGGCGTTGCGGGCGTAGCCGTCGTACGGGCCGACGATGGCGGCCAGCTCGGCGGAGCGCTTGTACGCGGTACCGGTCATCAGCGAGGTGATCGAGGCGGCGAGGGTGCGGCCGCCGTCGGAGTCGTACGCGTGCCCGGTGGCCATCAGCAGGGCGCCGAGGTTGGCGTAGCCGATGCCCAGCTGGCGGAAGGCGCGGGTGTTCTCGCCGATCTTCTGCGTCGGGAAGTCCGCGAAGCAGATGGAGATGTCCATCGCCGTGATGACGAGCTCGACGACCTTGGAGAAGCGCTCGGCGTCGAAGGACTGGTTGCCCTTGCCGTCGTCGTTCAGGAACTTCATCAGGTTGAGCGAGGCGAGGTTGCAGGACGTGTTGTCCAGGTGCATGTACTCGCTGCAGGGGTTGGACGCGGTGATGCGGCCGGACTCGGGGCAGGTGTGCCAGTTGTTGATCACACCGTCGTACTGGATGCCCGGGTCGGCACAGGCCCACGCGGCCTCGGCGAGCTTGCGGAAGAGCGCCTTGGCGTCGACCTTCTCGATGACCTCGCCGGTCATGCGGGCCCGCAGGCCGAACTCGGTGCCGTTCTCGACGGCCGTCATGAACTCGTCGTTCACGCGGACGGAGTTGTTGGCGTTCTGGTACTGGACGGACGTGATGTCGTCGCCGCCCAGGTCCATGTCGAAGCCCGCGTCACGCAGGGCGCGGATCTTCTCCTCCTCCTTCACCTTGGTCTCGATGAAGGCCTCGACGTCGGGGTGGTCCACGTCCAGGACGACCATCTTGGCCGCGCGGCGGGTGGCGCCGCCCGACTTGATCGTTCCCGCGGACGCGTCGGCGCCGCGCATGAAGGAGACCGGGCCGGAGGCGTTCCCGCCGGAGGAGAGGAGCTCCTTGGAGGAGCGGATGCGGGAGAGGTTCAGGCCGGCGCCGGAGCCGCCCTTGAAGATCATGCCCTCTTCCTTGTACCAGTCGAGGATCGACTCCATGGAGTCGTCGACGGCCAGGATGAAGCAGGCGGAGACCTGCTGCGGCTGGGGCGTGCCGACGTTGAACCACACCGGGGAGTTGAAGCTGAAGATCTGGTGAAGGAGGGCGTAGGTCAGCTCGTGCTCGAAGATCTCCACGTCGGCGGGCGACGAGAAGTAGTCGAAGTCCTCGCCGGCCTTCGTGTACGTCTTCACGATCCGGTCGATCAGCTGCTTCAGACCGGTCTCGCGCTGCGGGGTGCCGACCGCGCCGCGGAAGTACTTGCTGGTGACGATGTTGACCGCGTTCACCGACCAGAAGTCGGGGAATTCGACGCCGCGCTGCTCGAAGTTGACCGAGCCGTCGCGCCAGTTGGTCATGACGACGTCACGGCGTTCCCAGTTCACCTCGTCGTAAGGGTGCACGCCGGGGGTGGTGTGGATGCGCTCGATACGCAGGCCGCCCTTGGCAGCCTTGGTCCCCTTGGCGCGGGAACCACGTGCCGAGCTGCTCGCCGTCTCTGTCATGCCGCTGCCTCCCATATGCGGGCAAAAACGCCCTAAAGTGCCAGCGATATTCCGCGGCACAGTGCTGTGTCTCTGTATCTACGTCTCTTCGCACGGCCGACCGGCCACGACCCGGTGCGCGAGCACCGCGCCGCGGGCAGCCCGGTCAGTCGGCGGCGGAGGCGGGCACGGGGACCGGAGCGGTCCCGCCGTGCTCGCACTCTTCAGGGTGAGGCCGCGGCTCGCGCAGTTCCGCGATGGCGGTCTCGAAGTCTTCGAGGGTGTCGAACGCTTTGTAGACGGACGCGAACCGCAGGTACGCGACCAGGTCGAGCTCCTGCAACGGGCCGAGTATGGCCAGACCCACGTCGTGGGTGGTCAGCTCGGCGCTTCCGGTGGCGCGCACCGCCTCCTCGACCCGCTGGCCGAGCTTGGCGAGGGCGTCCTCGGTGACCGGCCGCCCCTGGCACGCCTTGCGCACGCCCGAGATGACCTTGGTACGACTGAAGGGTTCGGTCACCCCGCTGCGCTTGATCACCATCAGCGAGGCCGTCTCCACCGTCGTGAAACGACGGGAGCAGTCGGGGCACTGACGGCGCCGGCGGATCGACGTGCCGTCGTCCGTGGTGCGGCTGTCGACGACGCGGCTGTCGGGGTGCCTGCAGAAGGGGCAGTGCATGGTTCCCTCACCCTCCTTCTCGGCACGACTGAATCACCCCACAGAGCCCCTCAACGACGGAGACTGGCTCTGTCGGGGGCTCGCGGAGCACCACCAGCATATGCGATCCCGGGAGCCTCAGCGGACCCAGGGACCACAACTTCTGGGTGGCCGCGCTCATCCAACCACTAGATCTTGGGTTGTGGTGGATTTGGACGCCTCTGCGTGTCGCGGCGTCCGATAGCCGGATACAGGGCCTCTCGGTGCCACACTGGGCGCAGGGCCGAACGGCGGCTACCCGACCGGGAAGGGTACCGTAAGCAGCGGAGGCCGAGCCGAACTCGCGTTCGCCGATCCGATCGCCCATACACCCCGCGAATTACCCACGTAGAGCGATCTGCGATTTTTCACTCGAACGTGTGTTTGGCGCAACCTTTCGAAAGCAACTACCGTTGTCCAGCTAGGGAGAACATTTCGAGAGGGGCCGACGTGACCACCACCGCAGACAGTGCCGCCATCACTGCCCAGAACCGCTCCCAGAACCGACTCGAGCCGGTGCATGCCATGAACGACGCAAACCTGAACCCGGAAGCGGACGCCGCAGTGCGCCCCGCACGCTCGCTGCCAGGTCGACCTCCAGGCATCCGCGCCGACAGCTCCGGGCTCACGGACCGGCAGCGGAGGGTCATCGAGGTCATTCGCGACTCCGTGCAGCGCCGGGGCTACCCGCCGTCGATGCGGGAGATCGGCCAGGCGGTCGGCCTGTCCAGCACTTCGTCGGTGGCGCACCAGCTGATGGCCCTGGAGCGCAAGGGCTTCCTGCGTCGCGACCCGCACCGGCCCCGGGCCTACGAGGTGCGCGGCTCGGACCAGCCCAGCTCGCAGCCCACGGACACCACTGGCAAGCCCGCCGCCTCCTACGTTCCCCTGGTCGGCAGGATCGCGGCCGGCGGCCCGATCCTCGCCGAGGAGTCGGTCGAGGACGTGTTCCCGCTCCCCCGCCAGCTCGTCGGCGACGGTGAGCTCTTCGTCCTCAAGGTCGTCGGCGACTCGATGATCGAGGCCGCCATCTGTGACGGCGACTGGGTCACCGTGCGCCGCCAGCCCGTCGCCGAGAACGGCGACATCGTCGCCGCGATGCTGGACGGCGAAGCCACCGTCAAGCGCTTCAAGCGCGAGGACGGCCACGTCTGGCTCCTCCCGCACAACGCCGCCTACCAGCCGATCCCCGGCGACGAGGCAACCATCCTCGGCAAGGTGGTCGCGGTTCTGCGTCGGGTCTGACCCCGCCGCTCCCTAGCCAGCCCCCGGGACCCACTGCGCCGGTCCCGGGGGTTGTTTTGTCTTCTTTCTCTTCTCTACTTGCCGTCGGCCTTGGCCGTGGCGTCGATCGCGGCGAGCGAGCGGCGGACCTGGTTGCGGTCCGTCGTGTACCAGAAGTCGGGCAGCGTGGCCCGCAGGAAGCTTCCGTACCGGGCCGTGGCCAGACGGGGGTCCAGGACCGCGACGACACCGCGGTCGCCCGAGGCCCGTACGAGTCGGCCGGCGCCCTGGGCCATCAGCAGGGCGGCGTGCGTGGCGGCGACGGCCATGAAGCCGTTGCCCCCGTGCTCCTCCACCGACTTCTGGCGGGCGCTCATCAGTGGGTCGTCGGGGCGCGGGAAGGGGATCCGGTCCATGACCACGAGCTGGCAGCTGGGTCCGGGCACGTCCACGCCCTGCCACAGTGACAGCGTCCCGAACAGGCAGGTCTTCGGGTCGGCGGCGAAGTTCTTGATCAGCTCGCCGAGCGTCTCCTCGCCCTGGAGCAGGATCGGGTTGTCGAGCCGGCCGCGCAGCTCCTCGGCGGCCGCCTTGGCGCCGCGCATGGAGGAGAACAGTCCGAGGGTGCGACCACCCGCCGCCTCGATCAGCTCGGCGAGCTCATCCATCATGTCACCGCGGGTGCCCTCACGGCCCGGCGTGGCCAGGTGCTTGGCGACGTAGAGGATGCCCTGCTTCGGATAGTCGAAGGGAGAGCCGACGTCCAGGCCCTTCCACAACGGCACGTCGTCACCCTCGACACCCTCCGGGGACAGCCCCAGGGACGCGGCGACCCCGTTGAAGTCGCCGCCGATCTTCAGGGTGGCGGAGGTCAGGACCACCGAACGGTCCTCGAAGAGCTTCTCGCGCAGCAGGCCGGACACCGACAGCGGAGCGACGCGGAGGGTGGCGCCGAAGCGGTCGTGGCGCTCGTACCAGACGACGTCGTACTCGGATCCGATCGTGATCCGCTCCGCCACCGCGTGGATGTTCTCCACCGCCGCCAGGGCCTGCTTGCGTACCGCGTCCTCGTCGTGGACGGACTTGTCGCGGGTGGCGCCGATCGCCGAGATCACATTGCGCGCGGCGTCCCGCAGGGACATCAGGGCGTAGCCGAGGTCCTCGGGAACCTGTTCCAGGCGGCCCGGGAGCGCCAGCTCCATGACGCGCTCGAAGGACTCGGAGGCGGTCTGCAGCGCGTCCGCGACCTTCTCGTCGACCAGCTTGGCGGCGCGCTTCACGGCGCGGTTGACCTGGCCGGGAGTGAGCTCGCCGGTGGCGACCCCGGTCACCCTGGAGACCAGCTCGTGGGCCTCGTCGACGATCAGCACCTCGTGCTGCGGCAGCACCGGCGCGCCCTCGATGGCGTCGATGGCGAGCAGCGCGTGGTTGGTGACGACCACGTCCGCGAGCTTGGCCCGCTCGCGCGCGGCCTCGGCGAAGCACTCGGCTCCGTACGCGCACTTCGTCGCGCCCAGGCACTCGCGGGAGGAGACGGAGATCTGTGACCACGCCTTGTCCGACACGCCCGGTGTCAGGTCGTCGCGGTCGCCGGTCTCCGTCTCGTCGGCCCAGTCCCGCAGGCGCAGCAGGTCCTGGCCGAGCTTGCTGGTGGGTGCGGCCGCCTCGAACTGGTCGAAGAGGCCGTCCTCCTCGTCCTGCGGAGCGCCCTCGTGCAGGCGGTGCAGGCAGAGGTAGTTCGACCGGCCCTTGAGCATGGCGAACTGCGGCCGGCGGCGCAGCTGCGGATGCAGCGCGTCCACCGTCCGGGGCAGGTCACGCTCGACGAGCTGCCGCTGGAGGGCGAGGGTCGCGGTGGCCACGACCACGCGCTCGCCGTGGGCGAGGGCCGGCACCAGGTAGCCGAGGGACTTACCGGTGCCGGTACCCGCCTGGATGAGCCGGTGGGAGTTGTCGTCGATCGCTTCGGCGACTGCTTCGGCCATGGCCACCTGGCCGGGGCGCTCCGTGCCGCCGACGGCGGAGACGGCGGCGTGCAGCAGGTCGGGGAGGGAGGGCTTCGTCATAGCACTGCCAACCCTACGGGGCCCCGCTGACAGCAGGCGCACACCGACGGGGATTCATGGCCGGTGGAGGGGGTTGGGCACGGTGCCGTACTGCACGGCGTGCGGGCGGTCGGGGCGGTCGCGGTAGCCGTCCTCGTACAGCCGGTTCCTGTTCAGACACAGCCTCGCGATGCGCTCGCCAAGCAGGTCGAAGAGCTCGTAGCGGTCCTTGAGCTCGGGGAAGCGGGCCTGGTGACGCAGGATCTCGGCCCGTGCGAGCGACCAGAAATCGCCCTCCGGGACGCCGAGCCGGTCCTCGCACAGGGCCGAGAGATAGCGGAAGACTCCGATGAACAGCCCGGAGTGGATGAACTGCGGCAGGAAGTCGGCGGGCTCGGTCAGCAGGACGGCCCGGACCTCCTCGGGCACGGAGGCCAGCTCGGGCAGCGGCTCGTCGCTGATGTTGACGTCGTCCACGAAGTCCTTGATCGCGAGCCGGACCGGGACGTCGTGCTCGTCGAAGATCACGACGGCGTTCTCGCCGTGGGGGGAGAAGACGGTGCCGTAGCGGTAGAGGAAGTGCAGCAGCGGGGGCAGGACGGCGGCGAAGAGCCGCTGCAGCCAGACGGCGGGTGTCAGGCCGGAGCGGGCGACGAGCTCGGCGGTGAAGGACCGGCCCCGGGGGTCGGTGTGGAGCAGTGAGGCGAGCGTGCGGGCGCGTTCCCCCGCCGCGAGGAGACCGGTGAGGGGTTCGCGCCAGATCGCGCCGAGGAGCTCCTTGTACTGGTACGGGACCTCGGGGAGCCGGTCGTACACGGGGTGGCGGACGGTGACGGAGGCGACCTCGCCGAGCAGGATGACCCGGCACTCGTCCCGCAGGAAGGGGTCGGAGTCGCGGAGGGAGTGGATCCAGGCGGTGACGGCGGGGGCCGCGAGGGCGAGGTCGGAGGGCAGTCCGCGCCAGACCATGGTGTTGAAGACGGAGAGCGGGAGCTTGACGCTGTGCCGGTCGGGACGGCTGAGGTTGAGGAAAGTGCGGATCGACTGCTGGGGCAGGCGGACGTCCGGATCGGCGGGGAGCGGGACGAGGTCGCCGGAGGCGAGCGCCGGGGCGAAGAGGGGGACGACGACCTCGTCCCACTGCCAGGGGTGCACGGGGAGGTAGAGGTAGCGCAGCGGGTCGAGGCCGCGGTCGCGGAGGGTCTGGTCGAAGGCCGCGCGGGTGACCGGGTCGAGCTCGGCGGAGTAGAGGCGGGCTGGGTCCTCCAGGCCGGCGGTGCCCCGGTAGGCGGCGAGCGAGGTGTGGGCGGCCAGCCAGGGCAGCCGCTGGCGGTTGCGGGCTTCGGGGGCCCAGGCGGCGGTGTCGGAGGCGGACAGTCCGATGCGGCCCTTGTTGAGGACGAGCCAGGGGTGGCCGGTCTGGTGGCCTTCGAGGTCCGCGTAGTCGAGGTCGGCGAGGACGTCGGCGGTGAGGGCGGTGTGGTCGATCCGCGCGTCGGCGGCCAGGGTGGCGCTGAGCTCGCGGACGAGGTGGCCGAGGGTGGCTCCGTCGAGTCCGAGGAGGGTGCGTGCGCGGACGAGGAAGGCGTACGGGTCTCCGAAGGAGGCCGGGGCGGCCGGGGCGGGCCCGGGTGGTGCGGGCGTTGAGGGCGGTGCGGGCGGGGGCGGTGTGAGGGTGATCGTGTCGGGTGCGACGTGCCAGCTGCCGTAGGAGCGGCGGCGGGCCCGGAAGCCGAGGCTGCTGCCGTCGTCGAGGGTCAGGGTCCAGGCGTCGCCGGCGGCGGCCGGGGCGGGGACGGGGCGGACGATCTCCTCGTAGGCGAATTCGGCGAGCATCTTGGCGAGGAGTCGGCGCGCGGCGGATTCCCAGGTCGGGAGCGTGAGTTCGGGCGGCGTGCAGGGGTGCTGGGGCGACGGCGGCAGGAGCGGATCCGTCGGGTCGGCGGCTGCTGGGAGGTTCGGCACGAGACTCCTCGAAGGTCGGGAACTTTGCTGCGCGACGCAGAGTTTTCGAAGGGAGAGGTGCGAAGCGACGACGACGGTCGGGGCGTGCGGGGCAGGGATCAGAGGAGATTGCGCAGGGCCCGCTCCCGGACCATCAGGGCGGCGCGCTTCTCGGGAAGGTCGATTTCCGCATGGCAGCGGAAGCCTGAGCTGAGGAAGGCCGATACGGAGGGGGTGTTGCGGATGTCCGGCTCCGCGACGATGCGTGTGCAGCGGGGGCGGTTGCCGAGGACCAGGTCGGCGACGGCGCGGAGCAGGGCCGTGCCCAGCCCGCGGCCGCGGTTCGTACCGTCTCCGATGAGCAGGTGGATACCCGCGTCGTGGGGGCGCGCCGGGTAGTGGCGGGAGAGCGGGTCGAGGTCGGCCCGATAGATCTCCCAGTAGCTCATCGGCGTGCCGTCGAGGAGGCCGAGGCAGGGGATGCTCCGGCCCTCGCCGTCGAGTTGGGACCGCAGGTGGGCCGCGGTGACGGCGGCGGGGCCGGCGAGCTCCCAGTAGGCGGCCACCTCGGGGTCGTTCATCCAGCCGGTGAGGAGTTCCAGGTCTCGGCCCGGCCGTACGGGTTCGAGGCGGAAGGATCCGGCCCGGGTGGTGACGCTGCCCCAGGTGGCCGGTGAGTCGAGCAGGTCTGCCTCGGCGAGCAGGGGCAGCAGGCCGGCGTTGAGGCGCGGTGCGGCGGTGGGCCGGGCGACGCCGAGGGCGTACAAGGCGTCAGGGGCGTCGAGACCGGGTCCGGCGGTATCGACGGCGGTGTCCGTGAGGCGCATCGGGGGCTCTCCTCCGCGTCGGGCGCCGACGCGTCAATCGTGAAGGGGGTTGGTGATGGTGACGTAGACGGACTGGGTGTCGACGGGGCCGACGAGTTCGTCGAGGCCGCCCAGGCGGGTGAGCAGGTTCGCCTTGCAGCGCAGGGTGGGCGAGTCGAGCAGCCGGGTGGGGAGCGGGCCGAGGCCCGCGGCCTTGGCGAGGAAGCGTCGGAAGGCGGCGAGGAGGACGCGTTCGTCGGCGAGGCGCTGGGACCCGAAGGAACCGATCAGGCCGAGCACGTTGTTGATGCCGAGGTAGTAGGCGAAGCGTTCGTCGGTGACGGAGTCGGAGACGAAGGTGTCGCTGCGGGCGCCGATTCCGGGAAGCCGCTGTTCCAGCTCGGCGCGGCGGGATTCGCGGAAGTAGTAGCCCTGGTTGTCGCGGTAGCGGCCCCCGGTCGGCCACCCGACGGGGTCGAGGAGGACCAGGGTGTTCTGCTGGTGCGCTTCGAGGGCGATGCCGGCGAGGGCGTCGAAGGCGAGCACCGGCAGGACCACGTGGTCGAGGTAGCGCAGGAACCACTCGGCGGCGACGGCCGAGGTGCTGTGCCCGGTGGCGGAGGCAAGGCCGGAGACGATCTCGGCAAGGCGGGAGCTCATGGTGGTCCGGCCGGGCCACGGGCCGGGAGAGGTGAGCGCGGCGATGCAGACGGCGTCGTCGCCCGAGCGGAAGGGGTTGTGACGGAGCAGGGCGTCGAGGCCGGGAACGGGGGTGCCGTCCGGGGCGTCCACGGCTACCCAGGCCGGGTCGCGGACGATGTCGAAGCCGGGGTGGGCCGACTGCCACTGCTCGGTGAGGCCGGTGCGGAGCAGCCGGTGGACCTCGACGCCGCGGTGGAGTTCCTTGCGGAGGTTCTCACGGCGGGAGTTGGTGATGCGCAGGCCCAGCGAGAGCTTGAGCATCGCGGGGGCGCCCGGCCGGTGGACGGTGCGGACGGAGGAGGTCGGGTGCCAGGCCTCACCGTGCGGGCCCAGGTCGTGCAGGAGTCCGGCGTCCCGGAGGGCGGTGACGGCGGGGCGTTGGAGCAGTTCGCGGGCCTGCCAGGGGTGCAGGGGAAGGGGGGTGGTGCCGGCGGGCAGCGGAAGTCCGGGGGCGAGCCGGCCGAGGAGTTGTGGTGCGGTGACGGGGCGGCCGCGCTCGGTCCAGGCGGATTCGGTGGCGAGCGCGGAGGGGGCGACCGCGAACCAGTGCAGGGGGAAGGAGCCGTGGAGTTCGGGTGAGTAGCGACGGGCCTCGGCCTCGGAGAGTCCTTCGCGGCTCTTCGGGTCGGGCTGGAGGGGGTGGCCGAGGAGGAGTGACTGTTCGGCGGTGAGGAAGCGGTCCACGCAGGCGGGGGCCGGGGCGGTGGGGCGCTCTCGCCGGTCGGCGATGAACTCGGTGGTACGGCGCACCGAGTCGGCGACCCGGCCGACGAGGTCGGCGCTGCCGCGGCTCTCGCTCGCACCCTCGCGGGCGATCAGCGCGGCGAGGGTGACGGCGTCCAGGCACGGCGCGGTGGCGGCGGTGCCTTCGAGGCGGGCCGGGCCGAAGCGGTGCCAGCCGGTGTGGGACCAGTGGCGGACAGCGACCAGCGCGGCGGTGCCGGATGCGGGAAGGGGGATGCGCAGCGGGCTCCCGGTGGGGCCGTCGGGCCGGTGGAGCCCGGACTCGCGGACCCAGCACCGGAGCAGGTTCTCGACGGCCGCGGCCTCCGCGGCGAGGGCCGGGTCGGGGTGGTCCAGCGGGTCGGGGCCGGCGGTCGGCACCGGTCGGATGAAGTCCGGCCGGCCGGTGCGGGCTCTGGGCGTGCCGTCCTTCTGGCGGGGCACGGTGGCGGTCGTCCCGGCGCCGGCCGCGGCGGGCTGCGGGAACGGCTCGCCCGGGGTGGCCTCCGGGGCCAGGGGGTGCTCGGCCGTGTTCCCGTCGGAGTCGGCGGCGGCGGAACGGTGCCCGGGGGCCGGTTCGGCCGAGGGTGCCTGCGGGTCGGACTCGCCGGGCGCCGGGTCGGCGACCTGCGGGTGTGCCGCGCTACGGGGCGTGGCAGCGGCGGGTGGTGCCGGCGCGCCGGTGGCCGCTGCGGGCGTGGGGGGCAGCCCTGGCCGGGCAGGTTCCGATACCGGCTCGGCGGCCGCCGCGGGTGCGGGATCGGGCACCGGCGACGGCCGTGCCGGGGCGGCGGCTTCGGGCTCGGGGCGCGGAGCCGCCGTGCGGGCCGGGTCAGGCAGGGGTTGCGGCTGGTCCGGCCCTTCCGGGGCGGCTGGGGGCGGGGAGGTGGCGGAAGCCGGGTTGTCCGGAAGGGGGTTGGGGCGCAGCGGTGCGGCCGGGGTGATGGGGGTGGTCGGAGTGGACTGGTGCGGGTCGGGCATCGCGGGTCCTCGGGGTGCGGGTCAGCGGGTCCGGCGGGCAGCGGCCGGGATGGCGTCGGCCAGGCGGTCGAGGACCGCCGCGGCCTGCTCGTCGGTCAGGGTCAGCGGTGGGAGCAGGCGGACCACGGCGCCGTGGCGGCCGCCGAGTTCGACGATCAGACCGCGTTCCAGGCACTCCTGGCGGACGGCCGCGGCGAGGGCCGGTGCGGCGGCCCCGGTGTCGGGGTCGACGAGTTCGAGGCCGATCATGAGGCCGCGGCCCCGGACGTCCCCGATGCAGGGGTGGCCGGAGGCCAGCCCTCGCATGGCCGCCAGCATCCGGTCGCCGAGGACGGCGGCGCGTTCCGCGAGCCGGTTCTCGCGGACGAAGGCGAGCGTGGCGGTACCGGCTGCCATGGCGAGCTGGTTGCCGCGGAAGGTGCCGGCGTGGGCACCGGGGGTCCATACGTCCAGGCCCGACCGGTACACGATCACCGCGAGGGGCAGGCTGCCGCCGATCGCCTTGGACAGGACCATCACGTCGGGCACCACCCCGGCGTGGTCGACGCCCCAGAAGGCTCCGGTCCGGCCGACTCCCGTCTGGACCTCGTCGGCGATGAGGGGGATCCCCCTGGCGGCGGTGATCTCGCGCATGCGGCGCAGCCAGGCGTCCGGGGCGGGGTTGACCCCGCCCTCGCCCTGTACCGGTTCGACGATCAGGCCTGCGGGCAGGGGCACACCGCCCTTGGGGTCGTCGAGGAGGTTCTCCGTCCAGCGGGCGGCGAGTTCGGCTCCCTCGGCGCCCCCGACGCCGAACGGGCAGCGGAAGTCCTGCGGGTAGGGAAGCCGTGTCACCCGGACCTCGGAAGCGCCTCCCGAGGCGTCCAGGGCGCCGGCGCTCATGCCGTGGTAGGCCCCGGTGAAGGCGAGCAGTCCGGAGCGTCCGGTCGCGGTGCGGACCAGTTTGAGGGCGGCTTCCACGGCGTCCGTGCCCGCGGGCCCGCAGAACTGGATGCGCGCGTCGGCGGCCAGGGCCGGCGGCAGGTTGGCGAACAGCTCCGTGGTGAAGGCGTCCTTGACCGGTGTCGCGAGGTCCAGCACGTGGAGGGGGGCACCCGAGTCGAGGACACCGCGGACGGCTTCCAGCACCACCGGGTGGTTGTGTCCGAGCGCGAGGGTGCCGGCGCCGGAGAGGCAGTCGAGGTAGCGGCGGCCGTCGGCGCCCTCGATGGTCAGCCCGCGGGCCCGCACCGGGACGATGGGCAGGGAGCGGGCGTAGGTCCGGGCGGCGGACTCCCGCTGCGCCTGCCTGCGCAGAATGCCGTCGTGGCCTGCTGCGGCGCGGGGTCCCTGCGGCGGCACTTGGGGCTTCGCTTGCGGCGGGGTCTGTGTCGCGGCCGCCGCCCCGACCGGCTCGCTGAAAGCCACGAGTGTCGCTCCTCCCGCACTGGGTGCACTTACGGATTGCCCTTCGAACACCAACGCTCCCCCCATCCCCCGTACGTACCAACGACGGTGACGGCGGCGGATCACGGGTGGACCCAAGATCCTTGTCAAGAAGTGAGCAAGAGGAACCACTGACCCGGGCTAGGTCGTCCAAGACGGCAGCGGCATAGTGGGGGGCTCCACTCCACGCCTCGATCCTCCAGGGGGACGAACGACATGCGACCGAACCGACCGGTCACCGCGACGCTGTGCGCGGCCGCCCTCGTGCTGACCGCCGCCGCCTGCGGCTCCGGTGACGGGGAGGCCGGCGGCGACGCCAAGCCGACCGTGGCGGCGAGCCTGCCGAGCACGGACGGGATCAAGATCCCGGACCAGCTCAAGGAGAAGCTCAAGGAGCGCGGCATCGACGTGGAGAAGTGGAAGGGGGGTGAGTGGAAGAACTGGAAGCAGGAGGACTGGCTCCGCGAGGCGGGCGACTACATCAACCCGATCATCGAGGACCTGTGGAACCCGGACCGCATGCGCGACGCCGAGCAGCCGCAGCGTCCGTCCGTCGACCCGGACGCGGGCAAGGACCAGGGCGTCACCGACCCGACCCCGGCACCGGTCGCTGCCAAGCCGGCCGCCGCGCCCTACCACCAGAGCGTTCCGGAGTCCGGCAAGGTCTTCTTCGACGGCCCCGAGGGCTCGATGGTCTGCTCGGCGACCGTGGTCAAGGACCCCGCGCACCCCGGCAAGTCGAACCTGGTCTGGACCGCGGGCCACTGCGTGCACGCGGGCAAGGCCGGCGGCTGGTACCGCAACATCGCCTTCGTCCCCTCCTACAACAACGCGGGCAAGCCCTCGGCCCAGCTCAAGGGCGCGCCCCGCGAGCAGGTGGCCCCGTTCGGCGTGTGGTGGAGCGACTGGGCACAGACCTCGGACCAGTGGATCGCGACCGGCGGTCCGACCGGCGGCGCGGGTGCTCCGTACGACTTCGCCGTGCTGCACGTGACGCCCGAGAAGGGCAGCGGCAAGTCCCTTGAGGAGACGGTCGGTTCGGCGCTCCCGGTGGAGTTCAACGCGCCCGCAGTGCCGAAGGTCGCGGGCCTCACGGCGACGGGCTACCCGGCGGCGGCGCCGTTCGACGGCCAGAAGGCCTTCCAGTGCACGGACAGGCCGGGACGGCTGACCCTGAAGGCGAACGAGCCGGTGATGTACCGCATCGGCTGCACCATGACCGGCGGCGCCTCCGGCGGCGGCTGGGTCGCGACGGGCGCCAACGGCAAGCCGGCGCTGGTGTCGAACACCTCGATCGGCCCGGCCAAGGCGGGCTGGCTGGCCGGACCGCGGCTCGGCCCGGAGGCGAAGGGCATCTTCGACGCCGTCAGCGGCAAGTTCAAGTAGCCCACGTCCCGAGCCCCCGGGCCTCCGGCTCCGGAGCGGGAACGAACGACCGAGGGCCCCCTGCGTACCGCAGGGGGCCCTCACTCGTCGGACGGGCACGGCCGTCATGCCGTCACCGGCAGGCGACCGGCGCGCCGGTCCGGCTACTGCTTCGCCAGCGCGTACGGCGCCAGGTCCGCCGCCAGTTCCTGATGGACACGTGCCTTGAGCAGGGTGCCCTCCGCGGTGTGCTCCTCGGAGATCACCTCGCCCTCGGCGTGCGCCTTGGCGATCAGCGAGCCGAGCGTGTACGGCACCAGGGCCTCCACCTCGACCTCGGGCCGCGGCAGCTCGGAGTCGATGAGCGCGAGGAGTTCCTCGATGCCCAGGCCCGTCCGCGCCGAGACGGCGATGGAGTGCCGCTCGATCCGCAGCAGCCGCTGCAGGACGAGCGGGTCCGCGGCGTCGGCCTTGTTGATCACCACGATCTCGGGCACGTTCACCGCACCGACCTCGCGGATCACCTCGCGCACCGCCGCCAGCTGCTCCTCCGGCGCCGGGTGCGAACCGTCGACGATGTGCAGGATCAGGTCGGAGTCGCCGACCTCCTCCATCGTGGAGCGGAACGCCTCGACGAGGTGGTGGGGCAGGTGCCGGACGAATCCGACCGTGTCGGCCAGGGTGTAGACCCGGCCGCTCGGCGTCTCGGCCCGGCGCACGGTCGGGTCGAGGGTGGCGAACAGTGCGTTCTCCACCAGCACGCCCGCGCCCGTGAGGCGGTTGAGCAGCGAGGACTTGCCTGCGTTGGTGTAGCCGGCGATGGCGACCGAGGGCACCTTGTTGCGGCGCCGTTCCTGCCGCTTGATGTCACGGCCGGTCTTCATCTCCGCGATCTCCCGGCGCATCTTCGCCATCTTCTCGCGGATCCGGCGCCGGTCGGTCTCGATCTTGGTCTCACCGGGGCCTCGGGTGGCCATGCCGCCACCGCCGCCGCCACCCATCTGCCGGGACAGCGACTGACCCCAGCCACGCAGTCGCGGCAGCATGTACTGCATCTGCGCGAGCGCGACCTGCGCCTTGCCCTCTCGGGACTTGGCGTGCTGGGCGAAGATGTCGAGGATCAGGGCGGTTCGGTCGACCACCTTGACCTTGACGACGTCTTCGAGGGCGATGAGCTGACCGGGGCTGAGCTCACCGTCGCAGACGACGGTGTCGGCGCCGCTCTCCATGACGATGTCACGCAGCTCGCGGGCCTTGCCGGAACCGATGAAGGTGGCCGGGTCGGGCTTGTCGCGGCGCTGGATCACACCGTCCAGTACGAGAGCACCCGCCGTCTCGGCGAGGGCGGCGAGCTCCGCGAGGGAGTTGTCCGCGTCCTGCACCGTGCCGGAGGTCCAGACACCGACGAGCACGACGCGCTCCAGGCGGAGCTGTCGGTACTCGACCTCGGTGACGTCCTCGAGCTCGGTGGAGAGGCCGGCCACGCGGCGCAGCGCCGCGCGCTCGGAGCGGTCGAACTGGTCGCCGTCCCGCTCTCCGTCGATCTCGTGGCTCCAGGCGACGTCCTCTTCCATCAGGGCATCGGCCCGAAGGCTCTCGGTGAAGCTCTGCGAGTCACGCACGTCCTGTGCGTCCTGCGCGTCCTGGGAAGGGGAAGAAGAGGAGGTCATTGGATCCTTACGTCGATTCGAATAGCAGTGTCACGCCTGGCGGGGACACGGTAGCTGTCACGTCCAACGTGTCACACCGCCCGGGGATTCCCCGAACGGACCCGTCGATGGTGACATGCCCGTTCCTCGGCGGTCACACCCTTTTCCCGCCGGACACTGCCTTGCCCGGGGCCGCCTTGCCCGGCGCGGCCCTGTCCGCCGCCGCCGGGGCGCTCCACTCCGGGTGTCCCGGCATCGGCGGGGTCTTCGTCCCGTACAGCCACGGCTCCAGGAAGGCCGCCAGGTCGCGGCCCGCCTCCTGCGAGGCCAGGCGCACGAAGTCCGCCGTGCCCGCGATCCCGTCCCGGTACTGCGTGACCCAGCGCCGTTCGATCCGCTCGAAGGCCGGGGCGCCGATCTCCTGCCGCAGCGCGTACAGGATCAGTGCGGCGCCGTCGTAGACCACCGGCCGGAACAGCCCGATCTTCTCGCCGGGGGCGGCCGCCTTCGGGGCTGCCGGGGGGCCGCCCGCCGCCCGCCACTGGTCGGAGCGCTGGTACGCCTCGCGCATGCGCCGCTCCAGGGAGTACTTGCCGAGCCCGTCGGCGTACAGAGCCTCGTACCAGGTGGCGTGTCCCTCGTTGAGCCACAGGTCGGACCAGGTGCGCGGGCTCACGCTGTCGCCGAACCACTGGTGGGCGAGCTCGTGGACCATCACCGCCTCGACGTACCACTCGGGGTAGCCCTCGCCGGAGAACAGGCTGCTCTCGAAGAGCGAGAGGGTCTGCGTCTCCAGCTCGAAGCCGGTCGTGGCCCGCGCGATCAGCACTCCGTAGTTCTCGAAGGGATAGCGGCCGACCCGCTCCTCCATCCACTCGATGTGGCCGGCGGTCTTCTTCAGCCAGGGGTCGAGCCGCTGCCGGTCGGCGGCGGGCACCACATCGCGCAGCGGCAGCCCGTGCGGTCCGGTCCCGTGCACGACGGCGGAGCGGCCCACCGAGACCTGGGCGAGCTCGGTGGCCATCGGGTGCCGGGTCCGGTACGTCCACGTCGTGGAGGGGCCCGTACCTCGGGCAGGGGCCACCTGGAGCCCGTTGGCGACGGCCGTGAGCCCGGCGGGGGCGGTGATCCGGAAGGTGAAGACGGCCTTGTCCGCGGGGTGGTCGTTGCAGGGGAACACGCGGTGGGCGGCGTCGGCCTGGTTGGCCATGGCCAGACCGTCCTCGGTGGGTACCCAGCCGCCGTCCCCGCGGCCGCGCGGGTCGCTGGTGTGCCGGACCGTGATACGCAGGGCGCCGCCTTCCGCCACCGCGCGCGGCGGGGTCAGTACGAGGTCCTCCCCCACGCTCTCGAAACGTGCGGGCTCCCCGTTGACCTCGGCGGACGCCACCTTGCCATGGGTGAAGTCCAGGTTGATGCGCTCCAGCGGCTCCAGCGCCCGGGCGTCGATGACGGTGACCGCGTCGAGCGGGGTCAGGTTGTCCTTGTAGGTGAAGGACAGGTCGTACGCGAGCACGTCGTAGCCCGGGTTGCCGAGCTCGGGGAAGAGTCGGTCGCCGATGCCCAGGGGCTTCGGCGGGGGCAGTACCGCGGCGACGAGGGTGAGGGAGGCCGCGGCGAGCAGGGCGGCGCGCAGGCGGGGGGAGGAAAGCTGCATCCACCACCGCTTACCAGCGTCCGCCGCGGCGCCGCGTGCGGCGCGCGCCGGGTCCACCCGAACGGGACCTTCCGGCGCCGTACGGGCCTAGGGAGTGTCCGGCCCGGGCGGCGGGGCACCCGCTACGCGCGGCCGACGTCGTAGACGCCCGGCACGTCCCGCATGGCGCGCATCAGCGCGGGGAGCCCGGCCGCGTCGGGCAGCTGGAGGGTGTAGGTGTGCCGGACCCGCCCCTCGACCGGGGGTTCGACGGTCGCGGAGACCACCTCGACGCCCTCGCGGGCGATGGCCTCGGTCAGGTCGGCCAGCAGGTGCGGGCGGCCGAACGATTCAGCGAGCAGGGTGACCCGGCAGTCCGCCGTGGCCCGCCAGTGCACGGCGACGGAGGTGCGGCCCACGGCGCGCATCTGCGCGACGGCCGCGCACTGGATGCGGTGCACGGTGACGGCGCCGCCGCGGACCAGGAAGCCGGCGACGGCGTCCGGCGGGACCGGGGTGCAGCACCCGGCCAGCCGGACGGTGGCGTCGGGCAGGTCGGCCACGGCGTTGGCCCCGCCGCCCCGGGCTCCGACGACCGACAGCGGCGCCCGCGCGGCCGTCGTGGTGGCCATGGCGCGGTCGGGATGGGACTCGAGCCACCTGCTGATGGCGATGCGGGCGGCGGGCGTGCGGGCGTGGTCCAGCCACTCGGCGGAGGGTCCGGAGGAGGCGTCCTGTGCGAGCAGGAGCTGGACGGTGTCCCCGTCGGACAGCGCCGAGGACAGGGAGGTGAGGCGCCCGTTCACGCGGGCGCCGATACAGCCGTGGGCCGCCTCGCCGTGCTGCGCGTAGGCGGCGTCGATGCAGCTGGCCCCGGCCGGGAGGCCCAGCGTGCCCCCGTCGGCCCGGAACACGGTGATCTCCCGGTCCTGTGCCAGCTCGGCGCGGAGCACGGT
Organism: Streptomyces sp. A0592; assembly: GCF_004795115.1. Lineage (NCBI taxonomy): Bacteria > Bacillati > Actinomycetota > Actinomycetes > Kitasatosporales > Streptomycetaceae > Streptomyces > Streptomyces sp. A0592. The sequence continues at coordinate 59,668 of NZ_SSBM01000004.1, read as the reverse complement.
CCAGAAGGTGTCCGGGTCGGGGGCGGACTGCTGCCAGTCGAGCAGCCTGGACAGCCAGCCGGGGCGGGTGGGGTCCACGCGCTCCTCGTCCGGGTCGGCGGCGGCGTCCGGTGTCGCGGTGGCGTACGGGTTGCCGAGCGCCACCACGCCGGCCTCGGCGACGCGGTGCATCTGCCGGGTGCGCACGATGACCTCGGCCACGAAACCCTCGGGTGTGGCCACGGCGGTGTGGAGGGACTGGTACAGGTTGAACTTCGGGGTGGCGATGAAGTCCTTGAACTCCGAGACGACCGGGGTGAAGCAGGTGTGCAGCTCGCCGAGCACGCCGTAGCAGTCGGCGTTCTCGCCGACGAGGACGAGGATGCGGCCGAAGTCGGAGCCGCGCAGTTCGCCGCGCGTACGGGCGATGCGGTGCACGGAGACGAAGTGCCGCGGCCGTACCTGCACTTCGGCGCCGATGCCCGCCTCTCGCAGGACGGTCCGTACGGAGTCGGCGATGCCGGGCAGCGGGTCGCGTTCGCCGGCGTGGGCCGCGATGAGGGCGCGGGTGCTCTCGTACTCCTCGGGGTGCAGGATCGCGAAGACGAGGTCTTCCAGCTCGGTCTTGAGGGCCTGTACGCCGAGCCGTTCGGCCAGTGGGATCAGGACGTCGCGCGTGACCTTGGCGATGCGGGCCTGCTTCTCGGGGCGCATCACGCCCAGGGTGCGCATGTTGTGCAGCCGGTCGGCGAGTTTGATGGACATCACGCGGACGTCGTTGCCGGTGGCGACGAGCATCTTGCGGAAGGTCTCCGGTTCGGCGGCGGCGCCGTAGTCGATCTTCTCGACCTTGGTGACGCCGTCGACGATGAAGCAGACCTCGTCGCCGAACTCGGCGCGGACCTGATCGAGGGTCACGTCGGTGTCCTCGACGGTGTCGTGGAGCAGAGAGGCCGTCAAGGTGGTGGTTTCGGCGCCCAGTTCGGCGAGGATCAGGGTTACGGCCAGCGGATGTGTGATGTACGGCTCACCACTTTTTCGCATCTGGCCGCGGTGGGAGCTCTCCGCGAGGAGATAGGCGCGTCGCAGAATGGACATATCGGCGTCCGGATGGTGGGCGCGGTGAGCCTCTGCGACGTGGCCGATCGCGTCCGGGAGCCGGTCCCGGGACGTCGGCCCGAGCAGTGCGGCGCGCCCGAGGCGGCGCAGATCGAGCCTGCTCCGGCCCCGTCTGCGGAGCTCAGGGCGCGCTTCGGGGTGTGCTTCGGGGTTCGTGGCCTCTGCACTCATGGGCACCTCCGGCGGCTTCGACCGGCGGTGGTGGGCATGGGGTGAGCCCTCAGGGCCGGTGCCTGATGTTACCGACCCCACCACGTGGCGCAGTCCACCTCTCGCACAGCGTGAAACGGATCACCCATTAGAGGGAAGCTTCAGGAGAAAGCCGTTTCGGTGAGCCAGGCTTCGTCGAACGCACCGGCGGCCACGATGACGGCCGGTCCGGTCATGTCGATGTGCCCGTCGGGGTGTTCGGTGATGACGAGCGTTCCGCCGGGGAGGTCGACGGTGTACGTGGCCGGTTCGCCGGTGGCGGCGGGGTCCACGCCGTCGCGGCGGATGGCGGCCACGGCGACGGCGCAGGCGCCGGTGCCGCAGGAGCGGGTCTCGCCGGAGCCGCGCTCGTGGACGCGCATGGCGACGTGCCGGGGGCCGCGGTCGACGACGAACTCGACATTGACACCCGTCGGGTAGGCGGACGCCGGGCTGAACGGCGGGGCGGTGTACAGGTTCCCTGCGTCGTCGAGGCTTTCAACGAACGCGACCGCGTGCGGGTTCCCCATGTTCACGTTGCGGGCGGGCCAGCTGCGCGGTCCGACGCTGACGGTGACCTCGCCCTCGGGGAACGCGGCACGGCCCATGGAGACGGTGACGTCGCCCCCCTTGTCGAGGTGCACGCGCTTGACGCCGCCGCGCGTGGCGACGGCGAGGTCCCCCGGCTCGACGTGGCCGGCGTACTGGAGGTAGCGGGCGAAGACGCGCACGCCGTTGCCGCACATCTCGGCGACGGAGCCGTCGCTGTTGCGGTAGTCCATGAACCACTCCGCCTCGTCGGCCAGGTGCGCCGCCTCGGGGTGTGCGGCGGACCGGACGACGTGGAGGACCCCGTCGCCGCCGATGCCGGCGCGCCGGTCGCAGAGCTTCGCGACGGCGGACGCGGGCAGCTCGATGGCGTTGTCCGGGTCCGGGACGATCACGAAGTCGTTCTCGGTGCCGTGGCCCTTGAGGAAGGAGAGGGTGGTCTGCGTCACCCGCCCATCGTACCGATCCCCTGCTCAGAGGCGTCGGGCGACCCGGCGGCGGTCAGCGGAGCCGGGCGACCCGGTACACGGCGAGTCCTACGACGACCAGTGCGACCACGGCGTACAGCGCGGCCATGCGCCAGTCGGGGCGGCGGCCGCTCCCCCTGGCCGGGAGGCCGGGCCAGGTGTAGCCGACCCGTCGGGCGGCCATCATCCCCCAGCCTCCGGCGCAGCAGCTGATGAGGAAGCCGAGCATCGCGACCACGGCTCCGCCGTCGCCGAACTCGAAGGCGAGGGGGAAGGCGAACATCAGCGAGCCGGCGGCGGCGAGCATCACGATGGGGGCGATCTGCCAGACGCGCAGACGGCGCTGCGGTCGCAGCTCGACCTCGAACTCGGGTCCGGCGGCAGCCTCGGCCTCGGCGGTGTCCGGGGCGTCAGGGCCGTCGGGGCTCAGCCGAGCGGGGTCGGCGGGCAGCCCGAGGCCCGCGGTCCCGTCCGTCCCGCCGAGAAGCATCGGGTCCGCTTCCCGCCGGGTGTCGTCCCGCCCGGTGTCACGAGGGCCGGCCTCCATCGCCACGCGCCCTCCCCACTCGGACTCAGTACGCCGCCATGCATCGCAGGTGATCGCACCCGCTGGAGTTTGATGATGGCACGCCCTCGACCCCGCTACGGGCGCCCGGGGCGTCCCGATGCCATCACGTGATCAGGCTGTAACCGCTCGTTCGACCAACGACTCGGCGAGTCCGGGGAGTTCCGCCCGGTCGGCGGCGGCCCCGCTGAGCCAGTGGACGCGCGGATCGCGGCGGAACCAGGAGTCCTGGCGGCGGGCGAACCGCTTGGTCGCCCGGACGGTTTCGGCCCTGGCCTCGTCCTCGGTGCACTCGCCGGCGAGCGCGGCCAGCACCTGCTGGTAGCCCAGCGCCCTGGAGGCGGTGATCCCGTCGCGCAGCCCGCGGGCCTCCAGCGCGCGGACCTCGTCCACCAGCCCGTCCTCCCACATCCGGTCGACGCGCAGCGCGATCCGCTCGTCGAGCTCGGGCCGGGCCACGTCGACGCCGATCTGGACGGTGTCGTAGACGGACTCGTGGCCGGGCAGGTTCGCGGTGAACGGCTTGCCGGTGATCTCGATGACCTCCAGCGCGCGGACGATGCGCCGGCCGTTGCTGGGCAGGATGGCGCGGGCGGCCTCCGGGTCGGCGGCGGCGAGGCGGGCGTGCAGGGCGCCGGGGCCGCGCAGCGTGACCTCCTCCTCCAGCCGGGCACGGACCTCGGGGTCGGTGCCGGGGAACTCCATGACGTCCAGGGCTCCGCGGACGTACAGGCCGGATCCGCCGACGAGGACGGGGGTGCGGCCCTCGGCGAGCAGTTTGTCGATCTCCAGGCGGGCCAGCCGCTGGTACTCGGCGACGTTGGCCGTGTCGGTGACGTCCCAGATGTCGAGGAGGTGGTGCGGGACGCCGCCGCGCTCCTCGGTCGTCAGCTTGGCGGTGCCGATGTCCATCCCCCGGTACAGCTGCATGGAGTCGGCGTTGACGACTTCGCCGTCGAACCGGCGGGCCAGGGCTACGCCCAGGTCGGACTTTCCTGCCGCGGTGGGACCGACGACGGCGATGACCCGCGGGGCGGGGGCTGCTTTCCTCACTGCCCCAGTCTCGCAAACGCCCGGGCATGTACCCGATCGAGCTACGTGACGGGGTGGGAGCGGGGTCGTTGCCCTGGCGGGGTTCCGGCCGGTGGTGCGCCGTGCGCAAGACCGGCGCAGGCCGGTTCGGTCACCGCGGAACTTCACTCACACGAGTAACGTTACGGGAGTAGACATGGGCGTTTTTGATCGGTTTTTTCGTCGTAAGGACGAGGCCGTGACCGAGGAGGTCGCGGCCCCGGCTCCGGCGGCGGAGTCCGGTGTGGCCGAGGAGGCCGAGCCTGCTGTTGCGGAGAGCGAGCCGGTGGAAGCCGTGGAGATTCCGAAGCAGCAGTCGGCGGAGGTGGCCGCGGACAGCGAGGCCGGCGAGGGCGCCCGTACGTAGGACACGCCAACGGAAGGTGACCCATGGGCCTGCTGGACAATCTGAAGGCCAAGCTCGCTCCGGCGAAGGACAAGGTCGGCGGTCTCGCGCAGCAGCACGAGGGCAGGATCGGCGAGGGTCTCGACAAGGTCGCCAAGGCCGTGGATGCCAAGACCAAGGGCAAGTACAGCGGCCAGATCACGAGTGGGACGGGCAAGGCGAAGGACGCCCTGGGGAAGATCGCGCACAAGGACGCCCCCGGCGGGCCGACGCCGCCGGCAGCCTCCTGACGCTGTCACGGAAGGGGCGCGGAACCAGCTGATGCCGGTTCCGCGCCCCTTGGGCGTTCCCGGGCCCGCGGACCGCCCGTGGCCGTCCGTTGGCAGCCCGTGCGCGCGCCCGTACGCGCGCCCTGAGACCTGCCGACGCGGCCGGCGCTACGACCAGGTGGCGACGAAGTACCCGACGCCGTACGGGGCGTCCTCGTACAGCAGCCGTCCGGCGAGGTCCGCGCCCTCGGCGGCGCCGGCCAGCACCTGCCAGGGGGCCCGTCCGGCGGCCTGGAGCTCGCCCGCGAGCCCGGCGTCGATCGCGGCGAGCGCGGCCGTGTCGGCGGCGCCCAGCGCGCCTGCGGCGGCTGCGTCGAAGCCGGCGGCGCGCTCGTCCAGGTAGCCGGGGGCCTTGAGGGTGCGGCAGGCGCTGCCGTCCCCGAGGACCAGCATGGCCACGCGATCGGCGGATCGGCCCAGGTCCGCGCCCAGGAGGCCGCAACCGCTCGGGGGCAGGTCCTCGGCGACGGCCACGCCGGCGACCGGGGCGGCCGCCCATCGGGCCTGCCCCAGCAGCCAGCCGGCCACCGCGAGGGACGCCGGGAGGGCGTCCCCGGTGGCGTGGCCGCTCGGGGGTTCGCCCAGGTCGGGGCCGAGGGTGACGGTCAGGTCCACTCCGAAGCCGGCGAAGCTGCCGGGGGTGCCCTGGTCGTATCCGCCGCCCTCGGCGGCGGCTCCGACCACGACCAGCAGGTCGGGCCGGGAGGCGGCGAGCACCGCGAGCGCGTCGGAGCAGGCGGTGCGGGCGTCGCCGAGTTCGGCGGCGGCGCCCGCGGCGACCTCCGGCACGAGCAGCGGCGGGGCGGGGCAGACGGCGGCGGCTACGAGCATGATCCGCAGCCTAGCCGGACCGCCGCCCCGCAGCCTCGGCAGGAGGCGGGCGCAGCCTCAGGAGGAGGCGGGCACCGCGCAGCCGGAGGCGACGGCCGGCAGGGGTGCCGGGACGCCCAGGGTCGGGATGCCGAGCATGACGCCCGCAGGCTGGGCCGGAGCGGCGTTGCGCTTCTCCCAGGCGTCGCCGGCGCGGGTGCGGCGCACCGTCAGCGTCGGGCCTTCGGCCAGCAGGTGGTGCGGGGCGGCGTAGGTGATGTCCACGGTGACCACGTCGCCGGGGCGGACCTCCTGCTCCGGCTTCGTGAAGTGGACCAGGCGGTTGTCGGGCGCGCGGCCGGAGAGGCGGTGCGTGGCGCCGTCCTTGCGGCCCTCGCCCTCCGCGACCATGACCTCCAGCGTGCGGCCGACCTGCTTCTTGTTCTCGTCCCAGGAGATCTCCTCCTGCAGGGCGACCAGGCGCATGTACCGCTCCTGGACGACCTCCTTGGGGATCTGCCCCTCCATGTCGGCCGCCGGGGTGCCGGGCCGCTTGGAGTACTGGAAGGTGAAGGCGTTCGCGAAGCGGGCCTCGCGCACCGCGTGCATCGTCTGCTGGAAGTCCTCCTCCGTCTCACCGGGGAAGCCCACGATGATGTCGGTGGAGATCGCGGCGTGCGGGATCGCGGCGCGGACCTTCTCGATGATGCCGAGGAAGCGCTCCTGGCGGTACGAGCGGCGCATGGCCTTCAGGATCGGGTCCGAGCCGGACTGCATCGGCATGTGCAGCTGCGGCATCACGTTCGGGGTCTCGGCCATGGCCGCGATCACGTCGTCCGTGAAGTCGCGCGGGTGCGGGGAGGTGAAGCGGACCCGCTCCAGGCCCTCGATCTCGCCGCAGGCGCGCAGCAGCTTGGAGAAGGCCTCGCGGTCGCCCAGGTCCGAGCCGTACGCGTTCACGTTCTGGCCGAGCAGTGTGATCTCCGAGACCCCCTCGGCGACCAGGGCCTCGACCTCGGCGAGGATGTCGCCGGGCCGGCGGTCCTCCTCCTTGCCCCGCAGGGCCGGGACGATGCAGAAGGTGCACGTGTTGTTGCAGCCGACGGAGATCGAGACCCAGGCGGCGTACGCGGACTCGCGGCGGGTGGGGAGCGTGGAGGGGAAGGCCTCCAGCGACTCGGCGATCTCGACCTGCGCCTCTTCCTGGATGCGGGCGCGCTCCAGCAGCACGGGGAGCTTGCCGATGTTGTGCGTACCGAAGACGACGTCGACCCAGGGGGCCCTCTTGACGATCGTGTCGCGGTCCTTCTGCGCGAGGCAGCCGCCGACGGCGATCTGCATGCCCGGGCGCTTGGTCTTCATCGGGGCCAGCCGGCCGAGGTTGCCGTACAGCTTGTTGTCGGCGTTCTCGCGGACCGCGCAGGTGTTGAAGACCACGACGTCGGCGTCGCCGTCGGAGCCCTCGGGCGCGCGGACGTAGCCGGCGTCCTCCAGCAGACCGGAGAGCCGCTCCGAGTCGTGCACGTTCATCTGGCACCCGTAGGTGCGCACCTCGTAGCTTCGCTTCTCGTCCACTGCCTGGCTCCGGTCGCTGCTGGTCATGCAACAAGGGTAGGCGGTGGACGGGAGCCCTCCGGTCGCTGTGCGCCCGGTCACCGGGCGGGACCCGGCCGAATCGGACGAGCTGCAGGTCAAGGGCGTCGGCGGCGGTCGCGGGCGGGGGCTGCGGACAGCCCGCGCCGTGACAGGACGGCGGCCGGGTGGCAGGATCGCGCCCATGCCTCTCGTACCGCCCCGGATCAGCAGGCGCCATGCCCTGCGGGTCCTGGTGGCCGTACTCGCCGTACTCGGCATCCTCACGTGGTGGCTCAAGCCCTTCGGGGAGTCGGAGCCGGAGGGCGAGCTGACCATCAGCACGGGCGCGCGGACCGGTGTCTACCACCGGTACGGACAGCTCCTGCAGCAGGCGCTCGGGCAGGACATGCCCGGGGTGGGCGTCACGCTCGTGACCAGCGAGGGCTCGCAGGAGAACCTGAAGCGGCTGGCCACCGGGGAGGCGGACTTCACCGTGGCCACGGCGGACGCGGTCGCCAAGTACCGCCTCGACGGGAAGCCCGGCGCGGACCTGCTGCGCGGATGCGCGCGGCTCTACGACGACTACGTGCAGCTGGTGGTGCCGGCCGGGTCCCCGGTGCAGTCGGCGCGGGACCTGCGGGGCAAGCGGGTGGCGATCGGCCAGCCCGGTTCCGGGGTGCGGCTCGTCACGGAGCGGCTGCTCACCGCGGCCGGCATCGACCCCGTCCTGGACCTCACGCCGGTGTCCATCGGCATCGACACCATGCCGACCGAGCTGGAGGCGGGCCGGATCGACGCCTTCTTCTGGTCGGGCGGACTGCCGACGAACGCGGTGAAGGAGCTGTCCGAGCGCTTCGACATCCGGCTCGTGCAGCTCGGCGACCTGGTGGAGCAGCTCCAGGAGAGCGGCAGCCCGGCGCGGTACTACCGGACGGCCGTCATGCCGCAGGACGCGTACAGCCGGGCGCGCAACACCAGCGCGGTGACCACCCTGGCCGTGCCGAACCTGCTGGTGACCACGGCCAAGACCGACCCCGGGCTGACCGAGCAGCTGACCCGGACGGTGATCGCCAGCCGCGACAAGGTCGGACGCGCGGTGCACGCGGCACAGCTGGTGGACCTGCGCACGGCGATCTACACCGATCCGCTGGAACTCCACGAGGGAGCCGGCCGGTACTACCGGTCCGTCAAGCCCTGACGACGCTCACCCGGCGGGGGCGGGTCCGGACGAGGGCTCCAAGGACACGGACGGGGTCAGCAGCATCGTCGCCGCCGCGGCCGCGCCGATCAGGCCCGCGTGGGTGCCCAGGGTCGCCGGCACCACCTGGAGTTCCTGGACGAAGGAGAGCGTGGCGTACTGCGCGAGGTGGGTGCGGATCGGGCCGAAGAGGGTGTCCCCGGCAGCGGCAACTCCGCCTCCGATGACCGCGATGTCCGTTTCCACGAGGGTGGCGCTCGCCGCGATAGCGGCGGCCAGGGCGCGGCCGGCGCGGTCGAAGGCGGCCCGTGCGATCGGGTCGCCCTGCGCGGCGGCCGCGGCCACGCCCGCCGCCGTGGCATCGCGCGCGGTGCCCGGGCCGGCGGTGCCGTTCGCGCCGACGGAGCCGCCCGTACCGGAGCCCGCCGAGGGGGTCCAGCCCTGATCGCGGGCCCAGCGGGCGATCGCCGTGCCGGAGGCGATCGACTCGACGCAGCCGCGGCCGCCGCAGACGCACGGCTCGCCGTCGAAGGCCACGCTGATGTGGCCGATGTGGCCTGCGTTGCCGGTGGGTCCGGGGTGGAGCTGGTTGTTCAGGACCAGGCCGCCGCCGACACCCGTGGAGACCACCATGCACAGGGCGTTCGCGTAGCCGCGGGCCGCACCCAGCCAGTGCTCGGCCGCGGTCATCGCCACGCCGTCACCGGCCAGTACGGTCGGCAGATCGGCCCCGCGCGCCGCGAGCTCCGCCGCGATCCGCTCCTGGACGGGGAAGTCCCGCCACGCCCCGATGTTGACCGGGCTGACCGTGCCCCGGGAGGTGTCCACGGGGCCGGCGCTGCCGATTCCGCAGCGGACCGCGGAAGACCACAGCGGTGACGCGGACAGGTCGGCGACGACCTCCGCCACAGCCGCCATGACACCGTCGGCGTCCACTCCGCGCGGGGTGGGGCGACGGGTGGTGGCCGTCATCGTGCCGTCGGGGTGCACCAGCGCCCCGGCGATCTTCGTGCCGCCGATGTCGATCGCCACCGTCGGTCCGGCCGCCGCTGCGGCGGCGCGCGGTGGGGCTGGCGGGGCGGTGGGGGTGATCACGGTGGCGGCTCCAGGAAGGGGTCAGGAATCAGTATGCGCCGGGGGCGGCGCCGTGCTCTCGCGGGGCTCCAGCCTCGGCCGCTCGCTCTCGCGGACCCCGGGCGGACCGCCGGCGAGTACGGCCAGCAGTTCCTCGGCGGCCAGCCGTCCGAAGCCGGCCGTGTCGCGGACGAGGGCGGTGAGGCGGGGGTGGGTGACCCGGCACAGCGCGGAATCGTCCCAGGCGACGATCGAGAGCCGGTCCGGCACGGGGATGCCCAGCTCGGCGGCGACCGCGCTGCCGGCGACGGCCATCACGTCGTTGTCGTAGACGAGCGCGGTCGGGGCCTGCGGCTCGGCGAGGACCCGGCGGGTGGCGGCCGCGCCCTCGGCGTCGGAGTAGTCGGTGACCACCGAGCGCACGTGGTCGGGGCCCAGGCCGCGGCGCTCGGCCTCGGCCCGCAGGGACTCCATCCGGCGGACCGTGTGCGCGAGGCCGGGGAGCCCCGCGATGTGGACGATCCGGCGGTGGCCCAGCCCGTGGAGGTGCTCCAGGACCTGCGCCATCGCACCCGCGTCGTCGGCCCGTACCGAGGACAGGGGCGGAGGGAGCGCGAGGGCCGGGGATCCCGGGACCGGCGCGGGCTCGGGGACCGGCGCGGGCTCGGGGACCGGCGCGGGCTCGGGGACCGGCGCGGGCTCGGCCGGGGGGCCGGGCTCCCCGATGGTGACCGCGGGCAGGCCCAGCTCCGCCAGGAGCGCGGGGCGCGGGTCCCCCGTGCGCGGGTCGACGACGAGTACGCCGTCCACCCGCCGTTCGGCCCACCAGCGGCGGTAGACCGCGCATTCGGCGTCCACATCCTCGACGACCTGGAACAGCAGGGCGGTCCGGGCCGCGGCGAGGACCTCCTGGATGCCGGAGACGAGCTGGAGGAAGAAGGACTCGACGCCGAGGGTGTGCGCGGGGCGGGCCAGGACGAGCCCGACCGCACCGGAGCGTTCGCCGGACAGGGCGCGGGCCGCACTGTTGGCCTGCCAGCCGAGTTCCTCGGCGACGAGGCGGATCCGGGCCCGGGTGTCCTTCGAGACGCCCGGCCGGCCGTTGAGCGCGAAGGAGACGGCGCTCTCCGACACTCCGGCCCGGCGGGCGATGTCCTTGATCGTGGGTCTGCGGGCCATGGCCTGCCTCATCCATCCTTCGGGCGGTACGGGTTGCGGACTGCGGACTGCGGACTGCGGACTGCGAACGTACGGACTGCGGACGGCACTGGCCGGACCGTACGCGATCCGGCCGCGGCGGACAGCCCCGGTCACCGCACCCGGCGAGGGTCCCGGCAGGGCCGAAGGGCCGCTGGGGCCGGCCGCCCATGACCGGAAATCCGCTGTCCATTTCTGCACACTTCCCTGATATCCACCAGCACTAAACCGCATTACCTGCCAAGGCAGTTCAGAAAAGACCCCTTGCGGCGACTGGACTGAAGCGCATAAGTAGGCGACCTTGAGGCCCTGTTGACTTTCCGCATCCGCACCGGCAGTTTGTGGGCCGTCCGGTGAATTCGTGCAGACTCCAGAACCCCAGGACGCCTTGTGCAGGATCACGCGCTCCGCTTCGGTGCCAACTACACGCCGGCCCAGGGCTGGTTCCACCACTGGCTCGACTTCGACCTCGACGCGGTCAGGGCCGATCTCGACGCGATCGCCGCGCTCGGGCTGGACCACGTCCGCGTGTTCCCGCTGTGGCCGGTCTTCCAGCCGAACCGCACGCTGATCCGGCCGCGCGCCGTGGAGCAGCTCGTCGCGCTCGCGGACGCGGCCGCCGAGCGCGGGCTCGACGTCAACGTGGACGGTCTGCAAGGGCACTTGTCGAGCTTCGACTTCCTGCCCGCATGGACCCGGACCTGGCACCGGCGCAATATCTTCACCGACCCCGAGGTGGTCGCCGGGCAGGAGGAGTACCTGCGCACCCTCGCCGCCGCGCTCGCCGACCGGCCGAACTTCCTCGGCATGACCGTCGGCAACGAGATCAACCAGTTCTCCGGTGCCCCGCACCCCGATCCCGACCGCATCACCCCGGCGCAGGCCGCCGACTGGCTGGAGCGGATGCTCGCCGCCTGCGAGCGGGGGGCGCCCGGCCGCCTCCACCTGCACGCCGAGTACGACGCCGTCTGGTACCGGGACGACCACCCCTTCACCCCCGCCCAGGCAGCCGGGCTGGGCGGGGCCACCGCCGTCCACTCCTGGGTGTTCGACGGCACCGCGCAGCGGCACGGCGCCCGGGGCACGGCGACCGAGCACCACGCCGCGTACCTGATCGAGCTCTCCAAGGCCTGGGCTGCGGACCCGCGCCGGCCGGTGTGGCTCCAGGAGGCCGGCGCCCCGGCGCCGCTGATCGGGCCGCAGGAGGCGGCACGTTTCACCGGGGCCACGGTCGTGAACGCGCTGGACTGCCCTGACCTGTGGGGCGTGACCTGGTGGTGCTCGCACGACGTGTCCCGGGAGCTGGCCGACTTCCCGGAGCTGGAGTACGGCCTCGGCCTGCTCACCAACGACGGCAGGCCCAAGCCGGCCGGCGCCGCCCTCGCCCGGATCGCCGAGGAGTGGCGCGGACGGGCGCACCGGCCCGCTGTGCGCTCCACCGCGCTCGCCGTGGACGTGGGCGGGGCGGAACGCGCTCCCGGTCGTTCCGTGTGCGCCCCCGGCGGTGCCTTCTTCGACGCCTGGACCGAGCTCACGGCCCAGGGGGTGCGCCCCGCGGTGGTGGCGGCGGAGCGTGCCGAGGACCCGGCCCACCTGGCGGCGCGCGGTATCACCGAGGTACTGCGCGTACGCGACGTGCTGTGACCCGAACCGAACGGCTGCGCACCGACAGCCCCCGCCACAGACCCCCCTCGTGAGGAGCCCCGCATGTCCGAGACCGAGACCGAGACCGGCCACGGCGTCGATCCCCGTACGCCGCCCGACCGGTTACGCCCGACCCGGCGCAGAGTGCTGGCCGCCGGGGCCGGGGCCGCCGCGCTGCTGGGCGTGGCCGGCCGCGCGCGGGCGGCCGCCCCCGCCGCCGGGCCGTCGGTGCCCGCGTCCGGGCCCGCCCCGGGCGGCCTGGCCCCGTACGCCTCCTACTGGTTCCCGGACTCCCTCCCGGCCGGCGCCCCGGGCCCCGGGATCGTGTGGCGCTCGCTCAGCCGGTGGACCCCCGAGGGCGACCCCGATCTGGCCCACAACACCGCGACCGTGCCGCTCGCCGATCGGTTCACCCCGGTCCCGGCCAACGGGACCGCCCGCGCCGGCCAGGCCCGGATCGCCTCCCTCGTGGCCTTCGCGCCGACGGCCGGGAACCCCTCGCAGGGCTCCCCCACCGCCGACTACTACGCGCTCACGCACTGGGCGTACATCGACGAGCTGGTCTTCTGGGGCGGCTCCGCCGGCGAGGGGATCGTCCTGGCCCCGAACGCACCGGTCGTCGACGCCGCCCACCGCCACGGGGTCCGGGTGCTGGGCAACGTGTTCCTGCCGCCCGTGGCCTACGGCGGTGACCTGCGGTGGACCCGCGACCTGGTGCAGCGCGACTCCCTCGGCCGCTTCCCCGTGGCGGAGCAGCTCGTCCGGGTGGCGTGCGCGTACGGCTTCGACGGCTGGTTCGTCAACGCCGAGACCGACGGCGGCGACAGCGCCCTCGCCACCCGGATGCGGGAGTTCCTGCGGGCCCTGCGGGCGGCGGGCGAGCCGCACGGCCTGCGGATCACCTGGTACGACGCCATGAACAGCACCGGCCGGGTCGGCTGGCAGGGCGCCCTGAACGCCCTGAACCAGGAGTTCTACGAGGACCGGGCCGGGAAGGTCGCGGACACGCTGTTCGTGGACTTCCGCTGGACCCCGGACACGCTGGCCGCCTCGGGCGCGCTCGCCGACCGGCTGGGCCGCTCCCGCCACGAGCTGTGGGCGGCCGTGGACACGGAGTCCCGGGGCTGGAACGCCGACGTCCGCTGGGACGCGATCGTCCCGCGGACAGGCGACCACGTCGTCAGCTACGGCTTCTACCGGCCCGAGTGGACCCGCAACCACCTCACCGACCGCTCCCCCGGGGCCTTCCACCACGCGGACGACCGGTTCTGGACGGGTGAGTCCCTGGACCCGTCGCGGCCCGCCCCGGAGAGCTCCTGGCGGGCTCCCGCGACGGCCGTCGCCGACCGGTCCACCGTCAGCGGGCTCCCCTTCGCCTGCTCCTTCAACACCGGACACGGACTGCGCTGGTACGAGAACGGCCGGGTCGCCTCCGACACCCCCTGGAACCACCTCGGGCTCCAGGACCGGCTGCCGGGCCGCCGCTGGGTGGTGGACACCGCCGGGACGCGTCCGTCGGTCACCCTGGACTTCGCGGACGCCTGGCGCGGCGGCTCCAGCCTGCTGGTCTCGGGCGTCCTGACGGCTCCGGTCGCCGTCGGTCTGCACTCCACGCGGCTGCCGCTGACCCGGGCGAGCGTCGTGGAGCTGGTGCACGCGACGGGGTCGGGTCCGGTCACGGTCGAGGTCGGCGTGGCCACCCGCGAGCCCTCCGCCCCGGGCGGGCCGGTCCCGTACGCCTGGCTGCGGGCCGGGAGCACGGATGCCGGGGCGGGCTGGCGTACGGCACGGGCCGCGCTCGCACCGCTGGCGGGCAGGACCGCGTACGCCCTGGCCGTACGGATCACCGCGCCCGGGGGGGAGCCGGTGGTGTGGCGGCTCGGCGCCCTGGCGGTGCACGACGGCGCCGGCGCCCGGCGCCCGGCCCCGCCCACCGCGGCGGCCGTGGACGCCGCGGCCTTCCAGGACGGCAGGGCCTGGCTCCGCCTGTCCTGGCGGGCGGCGGGTACGGGCGGGCGGCCGCGCCACCACGAGGTGCACCGGGTGCTCCCCGACGGCGTCCGCCGCTTCCTCGGCGGGACCTGCGGCACATCCCTCTACCTGCCCGAGGTACCGCGCGCAGGCCGGGAGCGGGCGGCCGTCTTCGAGGTACGGGCCGTCGACGAGCTGTACGCGGCGTCCGCGCCGGCCCGCGCGGTCCTGCCCTGGGATGCCTAGGGCACCAGGGTCAGGGGTCAGGGGGCTTCGGGGCCGGTGCGCGGGACGGTCACGGTCACCCGCAGCCCGTGCGGCGGGTTCGTCTCGTAGGAGAGGGTCCCGCCGCCCGCGGCGAGCAGGGTCCGGGAGATCGACAGGCCGAGCCCCGAGCCCTTGATGTTCTGGTGGCGGCCGCTGCGCCAGAACCGGTCTCCGACGCGCTGCAGCTCGTCCTCCGTGAGGCCGGGGCCGCGGTCGGCGACGACGACGCGGGCCGAGCGGCCCTCGGCCGAGACCGACACCTCGACCGCCTCACCGGCGGGCGTGAACTTGAGGGCGTTGTCTATGACGGCGTCGAGCGCGCTGGACAGGGCGATGGGATCGGCCCAGCCGGTGACGGCGCTCCGGCCCGTCTCGGTGAGCCGCACGCCCTTCTCCTCGGCGTACGGGCGCCAGGCGGCGACCCGTTCCGCCGTGAGCGCGCCGATGTCGGTGAGGCTGATCTCGGCGGAGGCGTGCTCGGCCAGCGCGAGGTCGAGGAGGTCGTCCAGGACCTGGGTCAGGCGCTTGCCCTCGGTCCGGACGGAGGCGATCTCCGCATTGCCCTCGGGCAGTTCGAGGGCGAGCAGCTCGATGCGCAGGAGCAGCGCCGCCAGCGGGTTGCGCAGCTGGTGCGAGGCGTCGGCGACGAACGCCCGCTGCTGCTCCAGTGCCTCTTCGACATTGTCGGCCATCTCGTTGAACGAGTGGGCGAGGCGCTGGAGTTCCGGCGGACCGCTGGCGGCCGCGACACGGGAGTTCATCCGCCCGGTGGCGATGCCGTGGGCGGCGGCGTCCAGGGTCTGTACGGGCTTGAGCACCCAGCTGGTGAGCCGCAGGGCGGCGCCGAAGGCGACCAGCATGGCGGCGGCGAGGCCGCCGGCGATGAGCAGCCAGCCCCTCAGGATCCGGCCGCGCATGAGGTCGGTCGGCGATTCGGTGGCGACGACCGCGACCACGTCGCCGTCGAGGACGACCGGGGAGACGACGAGCAGCCTTCCGTCGGTCTGCCAGGGCCACACCTGCGGCGGGTCGTGGCTGCGCCGCCCGGCGAGCGCCTCTTGGAGGGCTTTGTGGCCCTCACCGGACCGCGGGAGCTGCCACCAGCCCGGGGAGCGCGCCAGGGCGTGGTCGTCGCGGAGGAAGACCCCGACCCGGATGCCGTACAGCTCCTGGTAGCGCGCGAGTTCGAGCTGGAGCAGGTCCCGGCGCGCGTCGGCGCCGGTGGAACCGGAGCCCTGGGCGTCGATGACGAACTGGGCGAGGGCGGCGAAGCGGGCGCTGTCGTCGATGCGGTCGACCACGACCCGCTGCTGCTGCCCGGCGGCGAGGGACACCGCGAGCGGGAAGCCGAGCGCGAGGAGCGTGCCCGCCATCAGGATGACGAGCAGCGGGAGCAGACGTGCGCGCACAGCAGGGGTTCCCTAGGGGGCGGTCGGGGCGACGAGCCGGTAGCCCACCCCTCGGACGGTCTCGATCAGGGCGGGCATGCGCAGCTTGGAGCGCAGCGAGGCGACGTGGACCTCCAGGGTGCGCCCGGTCCCCTCCCAGCTGGTGCGCCACACCTCGCTGATGATCTGTTCGCGGCGGAAGACGACGCCGGGCCGCTGCGCGAGCAGGGCCAGCAGGTCGAACTCCTTGCGGGTGAGGGGTACGTCGGTGCCGTCCACGCTGACCCGGCGGGTGGGCAGCTCGATGCTGACGGGGCCGAGGCGGACGACGGTGGGGGCACCGGTTCCGGTGGCGGCCGCCTCCTCGGAGGCTCCGGTGCGCCGGGCGACGGCGTGGATGCGGGCGAGGAGCTCGCCGGTGTCGTAGGGCTTGACGACGTAGTCGTCGGCGCCCATGTTCAGGCCGTGGATGCGCGAGCGTACGTCGGCCCGCGCGGTGACCATGATGACGGGCGTGGCGGTGCGCTTGCGGATCCTGCCGCACACCTCGTAGCCGTCCTGGTCGGGCAGGCCGAGGTCGAGCAGGACCACACCGAAGGGCGGGGCGCCGGCGGGCAGCAGCGCCTGGAGGGCCTCTTCGCCGTTGCGGGCGTGGGTGACCTGGAAGCCGTGCCGGGCGAGGATCGCGGACAGGGCGGCGGCGACGTGGTCGTCGTCCTCGACGAGCAGCAGTCTCATGTCGTCCCCCTCTCCTCTTCTCTCGACTCCCGCGGGCCGGTCAGTGCCGCGCGCATGGCCGCAGAAAAGGCCACCCTGCATCCACGCCCATGCGGAGTCCCACGTCAAGAGGGTTCCGCCGCGGCGCGCCTTCCGTTATGCACCCGGTACGCGCACATGATCGACCACACCGGTGCCGCGCACGGAGCGTATCCGGGGGAGGCCGGATCGTTATGCTCAATTCTCCCTCAGATGTGATGACGTTGTGCGCGAGACGTCACTACTGTCCTCCCAACCGAGGAGGACGGAGCTAGAAGCCGATGAGCGGAGTATCAGTGACCAAGGACGTTCAGGACGCGGCCGGTACCGCGGACGACCTGGTCGTGCTGAGCAACGTCAACAAGCACTTCGGCGCGCTGCACGTGCTTCAGGACATCGATCTGAGCATTGCCCGCGGCGAGGTGGTCGTGGTGATCGGTCCTTCGGGATCGGGCAAGTCCACGCTGTGCCGGACCATCAACCGCCTGGAGACCATCGACTCGGGCACCATCACGCTCGACGGCAAGGAGCTGCCCTCCGAGGGCAAGGAGCTCGCCCGTCTGCGCGCCGACGTCGGCATGGTGTTCCAGTCGTTCAACCTCTTCGCGCACAAGACGGTGCTGGAGAACGTCATGCTGGGCCAGCTCAAGGTCCGCGGGATCGACCAGGCCACGGCCCGCGCGAAGGCGGTGTCCCTGCTGGAGCGGGTGGGCGTCGGCACGCAGGCCGACAAGTACCCGGCGCAGCTCTCCGGCGGCCAGCAGCAGCGCGTGGCGATCGCCCGGGCGCTGGCGATGGAGCCGAAGGTGATGCTCTTCGACGAGCCCACCTCGGCCCTCGACCCGGAGATGATCAACGAGGTGCTGGAGGTCATGCAGCAGCTCGCCCGCGAGGGGATGACCATGGTCGTCGTCACGCACGAGATGGGCTTCGCCCGCTCCGCGGCGAACCGGGTCGTCTTCATGGCCGACGGAAAGATCGTCGAAGAGGCCACCCCCGAGCAGTTCTTCAGCAACCCGCGCAGTGATCGGGCGAAGGACTTCCTGTCGAAGATCCTGCACCACTGAGGTTTACGTCTGGTAGTCATCCGTATGCGGATCACTCCCGGAACGGTTCCTGTCGGCCGTGCGTGCGCCGTAAGCGTCGCTCGTCGTTCAACAACGTCTCATCCGAGGGAAGTTCACCATGAAGATCTCCAAGGCCGCTGCGGCCGCGGCCGTCGCCGTCGCCCTGTCCCTGACCGCGACCGCCTGTGGCGGCAGCAAGCAGGACGCCGCCGCTGACGGCGGTGCGTCCGGTGGCGCCAAGGACAAGCTCGTCGTCGGCATCAAGTACGACCAGCCCGGCATGGGCCTGAAGACCCCGGACGGCAAGTTCACCGGCTTCGACGTCGACGTCGCGACCTACGTCGCCAAGGAGCTCGGCTACCAGCCCGACCAGATCGAGTTCAAGCAGGCCGTCAGCGCCGAGCGCGAGAACCTGATCTCCAACGGCGACGTCAAGTTCGTGGTCGCGACCTACTCGATCAACGACAAGCGCAAGGAGAAGGTCGACTTCGCCGGCCCCTACTTCCTCGCGCACCAGGACCTGCTGGTCCGCGCCGACGACACCTCGATCACCAAGGCCGAGGACCTGAACAAGAAGAAGCTCTGCTCGGTCACCGGCTCCACCTCGGCGCAGAACGTCAAGACCAAGCTGGCCCCCGAGGCCGACCTGCTGGAGCAGGGCGGCTACTCCGAGTGCCTCACCGGCCTGGAGAACAAGGCCGTGGATGCCCTGACCACGGACAACTCGATCCTGGCCGGCTACGCCGCGCAGGACAAGAACAAGGGCAAGTTCAAGCTGGTCGGCCTGAACCTGAGCAACGAGAACTACGGCATCGGTCTGAAGAAGGGCGACAAGGAGCTCCAGACCAAGATCAACGCCGCGCTCAAGAAGATGGTCGAGGACGGCAGCTGGCAGAAGGCCGTGGACAAGAACCTCGGCCCGGCCAACTTCAAGAGCGAGCCTGCCCCGCAGATCACCGAAGGCAGCTGATTCATCGGTGAGGGGCGTCGCCGCCCGCCCGTCGCGGGCGGCGGCGCACCTCACCGGCCATCCTGGGGAGAGCGCAGGGCATCGTGTTCGATTTTCTTGATTCCGGGCAGTACGACGTGCTCGGAGCCTTCTGGGTGACGGTTCAGCTCACCCTCTACTCGGCGGTCGGGTCCCTGATCTGGGGCACCGTCCTGGCGGGGATGCGGGTCAGCCCGGTCCCGCTGCTGCGCGGCTTCGGTACCGCGTACGTCAACCTGGTGCGCAACACGCCGCTGACCTTGGTGGTCATCGGCTGCTCGCTGGGCCTCAGCCAGACCCTCGGCATCAGCCTGGGCGGCGAGACGTTCAAGGAGACGGGCTTCCGGCTCGCGGTGCTCGGGCTGATCGCCTACACCGGCACCTTCGTGTGTGAGGCCCTGCGCTCCGGCATCAACACCGTGCCCGTCGGCCAGGCCGAGGCGGCCCGCGCCCTGGGGCTGAGCTTCTTCCAGGTGCTCACCCTGATCGTGCTCCCCCAGGCCTTCCGGGCGGTCGTCGCACCGCTGGCCAACGTACTGATCGCGCTCACCAAGAACACCACGGTGGCCGCGACCATCGGCGTGGCCGAGGCGGCGCTGCTGATGAAGGAGATGCTGGAGAACGAGGCCCAGGCCGTCTTCGCCGTCTTCGCGGTCTTCGCCCTCGGTTTCGTCCTTCTGACCCTGCCCACCGGCCTGCTGCTGGGCTGGGTGTCCAAGCGAGTGGCGGTGAAGCGATGAGCTCCGTGCTGTACGACACCCCCGGCCCCCGGGCCAAGGTGCGCAACTGGATCTACAGCGGGATCTTCGTCGTCCTGTTCGGGCTCTTCCTGTGGTGGGCCCTGTCCCTCATGGGTGAGAAGGGCCAGCTCGACGCCGACAAGTGGACCCCCTTCGTCACCGACAGCCAGGTCTGGACCACATACCTGCTCCCCGGCCTGATGGAGACCCTCAAGGCCGGCGCGCTCGCCATGGTGATCGCGCTGCCGCTCGGTGCCCTTCTCGGCATCGGCCGGCTGTCCGACCACGCCGGTGTCCGGGCAGCGGTCGGCGCGTGGGTGGAGTTCTTCCGCGCCATCCCCGTGCTGATGCTGATGCTGTTCAGCAGCGCGCTCTACGCACCGCAGCTCATGGACGTCCCCTCCGACACCCGGCCGTTCTGGGCCGTGGTCACGGGCCTCGTCCTCTACAACTCGGCCGTCATCGCCGAGATCGTCCGGGCGGGCG
Organism: Streptomyces sp. A0592; assembly: GCF_004795115.1. Lineage (NCBI taxonomy): Bacteria > Bacillati > Actinomycetota > Actinomycetes > Kitasatosporales > Streptomycetaceae > Streptomyces > Streptomyces sp. A0592. The sequence goes on along the minus strand of NZ_SSBM01000004.1, from coordinate 39,893 downwards.
TGCTCTCCCTCCCGAAGGGGCAGGCGGAGGCCGCGAAGGCGATCGGCCTGCGCAAGGGCCAGACCATGACCCACGTGCTGCTGCCGCAGGCCGTCACGGCCATGCTGCCGGCGCTGGTCAGCCAGCTCGTCGTGATCCTCAAGGACACCGCGCTCGGCGGCGCCCTGCTGGGCTTCGCGGAACTGCTCTCCATGAACCGGCAGATCGCGGCGAACTACAGCAACACCATCGCGACCATGTTCGTGATCGCCCTGATCTACATCGTGGTCAACTTCGCCCTGACGACCCTGGCCTCCCGGCTGGAGAAGCGACTGCGGGGGTCGAAGAAGAGCACCGGTGCGGTGCTCGGCGCGGAAGAGGTCGACGACCCGGTCCCCGGGGCGAACACCGCGGCCGGAGCCTGACGGCGGCCTGACCGACGCCCCCCGGGGTCTGACATACGGTCAGTCATAGTGCGTGTCCAGCGTGGTGCGGCGGAACACATCCGCCGCACCACGCTGCGTTGCGCCCTCGGGTGTCACTTGACGCAGACACCTCCAATGGGTTGCATACCTTCTGTGATCACATACCGGACATCGGGAGCCGCGCCATGGACCCGGTGATCGTCGTCGGCGCGGGGCCCGTCGGGCTGTCTCTGGCCCTCGCCCTGGCCGGCCAGGGCGTGCCCTCCGTCGTGCTCGACGAAGGGCCGGGCAAGGACGAGGCCCGGCCGGCCCGTACGGTCGTCCTGCACGCGGACACGGCGGCCATGGCGCACCGGCTGGGCTGTACGACGCTGCGCGACGAGGGCGCGTACTTCGCCGCCTGGCGCACCATGCGGCGCAGCCGGGACACCCACCGGCTCACCTTCGAGGACCACCCGGCCCCCCTGCACGTCCCGCAGCACGCGCTGGCGCGCGGACTGCGTGACTCCGCCGCCGCCCACCCCCTGATCCAGCTCGTCCAGGACAGCAGGCTGGACTCCCTGGAGCAGGACGACCGGGGCGTCACCGCGCACACCCGGGGCGCCGAGACCACCTGGTGGCGCGGGAGTTACGCGGTCGGCTGCGACGGAGCCCGCTCCACGGTGCGCAAGCTGCTCGGCATCCGCTTCCCGGGCCGTACCGCCGTCGAGCGCCACGCCGTGGCCGCGCTGCGCACCGAACTGCCCTGGCCCGGCGAGGCCCTGCTGCACCGCGGCGCCCCGCACGAGGCCACCTCTCGGCCGCTGCCCGACGGGGTCTGGCGGCTGGACTGGCTGCTCCCGGCCCGCGGCGAGCTGGTGACGCCCGACGCGCTGGTCACCCTGATCCGCGACACCCTCGCGCAGTGGTGCGGCGGCACGACTCCCCCGTACGACCTGCTCGACACCGGCGTGCACACCCTGCACCACAGGCTGGCCCGGCGCTGGCGCGACGGGCGGGCCTTCCTCGCCGGCGACGCCGCGCACCTGCTGGGCGCACTCGGTACCCAAGGGGTCGAGGAGGGGCTCCGGGACGCCGAGAACCTGGCGTGGAAGCTCTCCCTGGCCTGGCACCAGGGGGCCTCCGAGGCCCTGCTCGACAGCTACGAGGGCGAACGGCGCACCGCGGTGGCCTCCCGGCTGCGCGCGGCCGACCAGGCGATGCCGACCCTGCGGTCCGGGGGCGGCCTGCGCAACTACCTTCCCGGGGCCTCGCGTTCCGCCGAGGCCCTCCTCACCGACGGCCACCTGGGCCGGGGGCCGCTGGGCGCGGAGCCGACGTACGCCCCGCCCGTCGCCGTACGCGAGGTGCCGACGGCCACGGAACCGGGCGGTCCGGTGGCGAACGTCCCGGTCACCGCGCCCGACGGGGCGACCGTGCCGCTGCGCGACCTGCTGGGTCAGGGCCGGCTGCTGGTGGTCCTGGTGGCCCCGGGCACCGGGGTCTGGGACCGGCGCCACTGGCTGGGCGCCGGGCTGATGCCCCGACTGGCCGCCGCGGTCAGCGCCCTGCCGGTCCGCACCGACCTGCTGGTCGCCGACAGCTACCCGGGCGCTCCGGCGCACACCGTCCTGCTCGTGCGGCCGGACGGACATCTGGCGGCGACCTTCGCAGGGGTCCGCCCGGCGGAGCTGTACGAGGCGGCGGACGCCGTCCGGGCCGGCGCTCCCGCGTCCCGGGTGCCCGCGCCCTCCACGAAGCCGAAGCCGACGCCGACCGTGGTGATCGATTGACCGTGCGCGGGCCCGCGTGGTTGACTCGCGAAATGACCGGCAACGACGTACGCCTGTGGCGGAGGGTCCATATGGACCTGCTCCGCTACGCGGGCTGCGTGTGTCGCCCTTCCTGCTGATTCGCCCTTTCCTCCGCGCGCCCCGTGCCGTCCGCCGGCCTGCGCGCATTTCCGCGAACCCAGGAACGGTCACCTTCCATGTCTGTACCCGCACCCGCGTACACCCCTGAGCCCGTACGGGCCGGGGGCCCCACGGCCACCGAGCTCCTCGACTTCGCCCTCCGTACCGCGGCCGACCCCGAGATCACGGCCTCGCTGCCGCTCGATCCCGAGGGCCGCACCTGGATCCGCCTCGACGGGCCCGGCGGCAGCGAGGCCTGGCTGATCGGCTGGCCTCCGGGCACCGGCACCGGCTGGCACGACCACGCCGAATCCCTCGGCGCGTTCGCCACCGCCCGCGGCCGGCTCACGGAGCGCTCGCTGGCCGTACGCCTGCCCTCGGAGGGCTGGCGGTCGCTGGAGCTGGCGCCGGGCGTCGACCGCAGCCGCACGCTCGCGGCGGGCGGCGGTCGGGCCTTCGGGCGCCACCACGTGCACGAGGTCCTCAACGAGTCCCCGGACGAGCACGCGGTCTCGGTGCACGCCTACTACCCGCCGCTGCCGCTGATCCGCCGGTACAGCCGCAGCGGTCCCGTGCTGCACCTGGAGCACGTCGAGCGTCCGGCGGACTGGCAGTGAGCGCCCCGGTCGGTATCGACGCGCTGCTGGAGGGCGTCCGGGCGGGATACACCCGCGTCGACGCGCAGGAGGCGTACGAGGCCTCGTACGCCGGGGCCCTCCTGGTGGACATCCGCTACCAGGCCCTGCGGGAGCGGGACGGGCTGATCCCGGGGGCGCTGGTGGTCGAGCGCAACGAGCTGGAATGGCGCCTGGATCCGACGGGGAGCCACCGTGCCGCCGAGGCCACGGGCCACGACCTGCAGGTGGTGGTGATCTGCAACGAGGGCTACGCGTCCAGTCTCGCCGCGGCCTCGCTGCACGCCCTGGGCCTGCACCGGGCAACGGACCTGACCGGGGGCTTCCAGGCGTGGAAGTCGGCCGGGCTCCCCGTCGTACCGGATCCGTCCCGGCAGTGATCGTGCCCGGGGCACGCCGGCGCTGCGGAGTTTCAGGCGTGCCCGTACGCGGACCCGGGGTCGGCGGAGACGAGGAGCGGGGCCGCTGCGCAGCGCCCGGTGCGGGTCCTTACCGCGGAGTCCCGTGTGGAGAAGGGTCGCAGGCGGTGGCGAGGGCGGTCGCGCACAGCAGGACGACGAAGGGTGTGACGCAGCATCATGGCGTCAACTCTGGTGCGCGGTGCTCCCCTTGGCAGGGGAGTCGCAGTCGCCCGGCGTCCCGGCCCGGGGGCTGCCCCCACCCGGGCCCTGCGGCTCACTCCCCCGGATACCCGAGGTCGTCGGCTTCCTCGCCCTCCGCCTCCAGGGCGCGGCGGACCACTCTCAGGGCCATGCCCTCCGGGTACCCCTTGCGGGCGAGCATCCCGGCCAGGCGCCGGATCCGCTTGTCCCGCTCCAGGCCCCGGGTGGAGCGGAGCTTGCGCTCCACGAGCTCACGGGCCGTCTGCTCCTCCTGGTCGGAGTCCAGCTGTCCCAGGGCCTCCTCCACGAGGGTGGCGTGCACCCCTTTGGTCCGGAGCTCCTGGGCGAGCGCCCGGCGGGCCAGGCCCCGGCCGCGGTGGCGGGACTCGACCCAGGCTCCGGCGAAGGCCGCGTCGTCGATCAGGCCCACCTCCTCGTACCGGGAGAGGACCTCCTGCGACACCTCGTCGGGGATGCCCCGCTTGTGCAGGGCGTCCGCGAGCTGGCGCCGGGTGCGCGGGCTCCCCGTGAGCAGGCGCAGACAGATCGCCCGCGCCTGCTCCTCGGGGCTCTGGGGCGGCAGCTCCTGGCGGCCCTCACGGCCTCCTCGGCTCCCGCCGCCCCCTTCCTGCTCGCGCACGGGTCAGCTCTTGGCCACGGCGGCCTTGGCCGTCGTCTTGGCCTTCGACGCCGGCGCGGGCACTGCCCCGGCATCGGCGGGCGCGGCAGCAGTGGCGGTGGCGCCCGCCGCGTCGTCGCCGTCCTTGCGGACGCCCACGCCCAGCTTCTCCTTGATCTTCCGCTCGATCTCGTTCGCGAGATCGGGGTTGTCCTTGAGGAAGTTGCGGGCGTTCTCCTTGCCCTGGCCGAGCTGGTCGCCCTCGTAGGTGTACCAGGCACCGGCCTTGCGGATGAAGCCGTGCTCCACGCCCATGTCGATCAGGCCGCCCTCGCGGCTGATGCCCTGGCCGTAGAGGATGTCGAACTCGGCCTGCTTGAAGGGCGGCGCGACCTTGTTCTTGACGACCTTGACGCGGGTGCGGTTGCCGACCGCGTCGGTGCCGTCCTTGAGGGTCTCGATGCGGCGGATGTCGAGGCGCACCGAGGCGTAGAACTTCAGCGCGCGGCCACCGGTCGTGGTCTCCGGCGAGCCGAACATCACGCCGATCTTCTCGCGGAGCTGGTTGATGAAGATCGCGGTGGTCTTGGACTGGTTGAGCGCACCGGTGATCTTCCGGAGCGCCTGGCTCATCAGACGGGCCTGCAGACCCACGTGCGAGTCGCCCATCTCGCCCTCGATCTCGGCGCGCGGCACGAGGGCCGCCACGGAGTCGATGACGATCAGGTCGAGGGCACCGGAGCGGACGAGCATGTCCACGATCTCCAGCGCCTGCTCACCGGTGTCCGGCTGCGACAGGATGAGGTTGTCGGTGTCGACGCCGAGGGCCTTCGCGTACTCGGGGTCGAGCGCGTGCTCGGCATCCACGAAGGCGACGGTGCCGCCGGCCTTCTGCGCGTTGGCCACGGCGTGCAGGGTCAGGGTCGTCTTGCCGGAGGACTCCGGACCGTACACCTCGACCACGCGGCCGCGGGGCAGCCCGCCGACACCGAGGGCGATGTCCAGCGCGGTCGACCCGGTGGGGATGACGTCGATGGGGTCGTTCGGCTTGTCGCCGAGGCGCATGACCGCACCCTTGCCGAATTGCCGTTCAATCTGTGCGAGCGCGGCGTCGAGAGCCTTCTCGCGGTCGGTGCCTGCCATGGGTTCCACCCGGTTTGCTTGAGTCGATCGCTTCACGCCATTGACGCTAATGCCTGCCACTGACAATGCGCCTCCACGACCGGTTCGGCTGTGGATAACCCATCAGAATGGATGTTCGATTTTCCTGTCAAGCTCGCCACGCTCAGAGCGCTATGCCCCCATTACGTAGATATCCTATGAAGTGTGATCGAGTCTGGACGGCCGCGACTTCGTAGGCGCCCCGGCCCGGGAAGGCTTGTGCGGCTGTCACCGGTCATCCTGACCATCGTCATCGCCAGCCTGGCATACAACACTCCGCCGGAGATGGCCTTCAGCCGCCTCCTGCCCGCGGCGCCGGCCCTCGCCGCGGCCATGTGGCCGGTGCTCCCCACCGTCCTGCTCGGGACCGTCTGCCTCATCCTGATGATCGGCCTCAGCCTCGTCTTCCCGGACCTCGGGACGTGGTGGACGGCCGCGGGGATTATCGCGGTCACCGTGGCCGCCGCGTACGGAAGCCACGTAAGGCTCCAGCGGGAGCGCACGCTCTTCCAGGTGCGGCTCGTCGCCGACGCGGCCCAGCAGGTGGTCCTGAGCCCCATGCCGCGCCTCCTCGGCAGGATCGAGATCGAGTCGCTGTACCTCGCGGCCGCGGCGGAGGCCCGCATCGGCGGGGACTTCTACGAGGTGGTCGACACCCCGCACGGGGTGCGGCTGCTCATCGGCGACGTGCGCGGCAAGGGGCTGCCCGCGGTGGGGGCCGCCGCGGCGATCGTCAACGCCTTCCGGGAGGCCGCCTACGGCGAGACCGACATGGTCGAGGTAGCGCGCCGGCTGGACGCCAGCAGCACCCGGTACAACGCCGCCTTCCCGCCGGAGGGGCCGATGGAGCGCTTCGCCACCGCCCTGCTCGTCCAGATCCCGCACGAGGGCAGACGCATCGACATCCTCAACTGCGGACACCCCCCGCCACTGCTCCTGCACCGCGGCGAGCTGCGCACCCTCGAGTCGGTCACCCCGTCGCCGCTGCTCAGCCTCGCGGACCTGATCGGCGACCGGTACAGCATCGACAGCTTCGACTTCGCCCCCGACGACCTGCTGCTGCTCTACACCGACGGGATCGCCGAGGCCCGTGCCCGCGACGGCGAGTTCTTCCCGCTGGCCGCCTGGATGGGCCGCCAGCCCCCGTCGCCGCCCCACGAACTGCTCGCGGCACTCCACCGCGACCTCCTGCGCTACAGCAGGGGCCGCCTCGACGACGACATCGCGGCCCTCGCCGTCCGCCTGCGCGGCTCCCTGACCACGGATCCGCTGGCCGCCGATCCGCCGTGAGCGCCCCGCGCCCCGCGCCCCGTGATTTCAGCGGCGCACGGGCGCCGGGCTCATACGATCGCCACATGGTCGAATTCACGTATCCCCCCAAGCCCCGTCCGGGGGACCGGATCGCGGTCCTGTCCCCCTCGGCCGGACTGCCCGGCGTCTTCCCGCTCCCCTACGAGCTGGGGCTGCGCAGGCTCCGTGACGACTTCGGGCTGGAGCCCGTGGAGTACCCGACCACGCGCAGGACGGGCGCGACGCCGGAGGAGCGGGCCGCGGACATCCACGCCGCCTTCGCGGACCCCGGCATCAAGGCGGTGATCGCCAGCATCGGCGGCGACGACCAGATCACCGTCCTCCCCCACCTCGACGGCGACCTCCTGCGCGCCAACCCCAAGCCGTTCATCGGCTACAGCGACAACACCAACCTCCTGCTGTTCCTGCGGAACCTGGGCATCGTCGGCTACCACGGCGCGTCGGTGATGGTCGAGCTCGGCCGGCCCGGCGCCATGCACCCGGCCACCGCCGACTCGCTCCGGGCGGCACTGTTCACCTCGGGCCCGTACGAGCTCAACCGGTCCGGCGAGTACGGGGACGTGAACCTCCCCTGGGAGGACCCGCTCACCTTCGAGTCCGAGCCTTTGATGGAACGCTCCTACGGCTGGACCTGGCACAACGACGACCGCGTGGTCGAGGGCGCCGGCTGGGGCGGCAACCTGGAGATCCTCGCCTGGATGATGGCGGCCGACCGCGCGGTGCTGCCCGCCGACGCGTACGCCGGCGACGTGCTCTTCCTGGAGACCTCCGAGGAGATGCCGCGCGCGGAGGAGGTATACCGAATGCTCCGGAACATGGGCGAGCGCGGCCTGCTGCGGCAGTTCCCCGCGCTGCTGATGGGCAGGGCGAAGAGCTGGTCGTTCGAGAACCCGTTCGACGCCGGGCAGAAGGAGCGGTACCGCGAGGAGCAGCGCGCGGCCGTCCTGCGCGCGCTGCGGGAGTACGCCCCCGACACCATGGCGGTCTTCGACGTGGACCTCGGCCACACCGACCCGCAGCTGGTGATCCCCGTGGGCGGGCGGATCCGGGTGGACGGACCGGCCCGGCGGATCACCGTCACCTACTGAGCCGGCCCCCGCCGGGCCCTGGCCCGGGCGCGAGTGCGACGCCGAGCGAGTCCGCGGCGAAGGGCTTCGGCGCGCCCTCCTGGTAGAAGACGTCGAGTTCCGTGACCGTGAAGCCGGCGGCGGTCAGCAGCTCGACCGTCGGCCGGGTGAGGTGGCACCCGCCGCAGAGCCGCTTGTGCAGCGGCTCGATCAGCCGCTGCGCGCGGCGCACGCGCGGGTCCCCCTCCGGCGCCAGGCCGTGCTCGATGAAGTGGAGGCGGCCCCCGGGCCTGAGCACGCGCCGCACCTCGCGCAGGGCCGCCAGGGGATCCGGGATGGTGCACAGCGTCCAGGTGGACAGGGCGACGTCGAAGGTGCCGTCCTCGAAGGGCAGCGACCGGCCGTCCGGGCCGGCCCGCCGCACCGGGACCGTCGAGGCCCGAACCCGGTCGGCGGCGAGCCTCCACCCCAGGTCGGAGGGCTCGATCGCGGCCACGCCGGTGACGCCCGGCGGGTAGAAGGGGACGTTGTGGCCGGATCCGAAACCGATCTCGACGACCTCCCCGGCCAGGCCGGCGCAGACGCGCCGCCTGAGCGGCCGGGTCGTCCGCGCCCCGCACGCGAGGTCGACGATCCGCGGAACGATCCGTTCGGCGTAGAAGCCCATCGCCACCTCCGAGTCCGTTCCCAGCATGGCACCGGCGGGACGGAAGGGCCGCCCCTTCGAGTGACAACCCAAGGTTGACACCCTTCCGACTGTCAACCTAGGGTTGCACCCATGACGAACCCTTCGGTGGAACCCGTTCGCATGACCAATCCGGTACGCCTCGACGACCTGATCGAGGCCATCAACAAGGTCCACACCGATCCCCTGGAGCAGCTCAGCGGCGCCGTCGTCGCCGCGGAGGCCCTCGGGGACGTCGCGGACCACCTCATCGGCCACTTCGTCGACCAGGCCCGCCGCTCCGGCGCCTCCTGGACCGACATCGGCCGCAGCATGGGCGTCACCCGCCAGGCGGCACAGAAGCGCTTCGTGCCCAAGGCTGACAAGGAGGGCACCGGCGCCCTCGACCCGAACGCGGGCTTCGGCCGCTTCACCCCCCGTGCCCGCAACGTGGTCGTGACCGCGCAGAACGAGGCCCGCGCCGCCGGCAACACCGAGATCCGCACCGAGCACCTGGTCCTGGGCCTGATGGCCGAGGCCGACGGCCTCGCGGGGCTCGTCCTGCGCGCCCAGGAGGTCTCGCCGGACGAGGTACGGGCCGCCGCGGCCGCCGCGCTCCCGCCGGCCCAGGACGATCTCCCCGCCCTCGTCCCCTTCGACGCCTCGGCGAAGAAGGCCCTGGAGCTGACCTTCCGTGAGGCCCTGCGCCTGGGCCACGACTTCGTCGGCACCGAGCACATCCTGCTCGCGCTCCTGGAGCTGGAGAACGGCGAGGGCCTGCTGAGCGGCCTCGGCCTGGACAAGGCCGCCGCCGAGGCGACCGTCAACGAAGCCTTGGCAGCCGTACTCGGCGACGCGGACGGGAAGTAGAGGAGTCCGCGTCCCGCGTCAGCTCGTAGCGCTTGACGTACGCGCCGAGGAAGGCCTGCAGCGTGGCGACGGCCGGGATCGCGATCAGCGCCCCGACCGCGCCCAGCAGGGCGGTACCCGCGATGACCGATCCGAAGGCCACCGCCGGATGGATGTCGACGGTCTTCGAGGTCAGCTTCGGCTGGAGCATGTAGTTCTCGAACTGCTGGTAGACCACCACGAACACGAGGACGTACAGCGCGTACCAGGGGTTGACGGTGAAGGCGAGCAGGACCGGCAGCGCGCCCGCGAGATAGGTGCCGATGGTGGGGATGAACTGCGAGACCAGCCCCACCCACACGGCGAGCGCGGGCGCGTACGGCACTCCGAGGACCGCCAGCACCACGTAGGTCGCGACACCCGAGATCAGCGCCATCAGTCCGCGGGAGTAGAGGTAACCGCCCGTCTTGGCGACGGCGATCTCCCAGGCGCGCAGCACCTCGGCCTGCTTCGCGGGCGGCAGCACGGAGCACAGCGCCCGCCGCAGCCGCGGCCCGTCGGCGGCGAAGTAGAAGGAGAACAGCCCGATCGTCAGCAGCTTGAAGAGCCCTCCGAGCACGGTGGCGGACACGTCGAGCACGCCGGACGCGCTGTTCTGCACGTACTTGCGCAGCCAGTCGGAGCGCAGCACGCTCTCCTGGATCTCCAGCCGGGACAGATCGGTGTGGAAGGTGGAGTTGATGAAGTTGATCACCGAGTCGATGTAGCCCGGGAAGCCCTCCACCATGGCCACGATCTGCCCGGCGAGCAGGGAGCCGAGCAGGGCGAGGAACCCGACCGACACGACGAACACCGCCATGAACATCAGGAAGGTGGCGAGCCCCCGGCGCATGCCGCCCGCCGCCATCCTGGCCACCGCGGGCTCGATCGCGAGCGCGAGGAAGAACGCGATCAGGATGTTGACGAGCAGCCCGATCAGCTGGTGGAAGGCCCAGCTGCCGAGCTGGAAGCAGGCGACGAGGCCCAGTACGAGGACCACCGCACGCGGCAGCCAGCGCGGCATGCGCTCGTCACCACCGGCGGGCGGAGCGCCGGCCGGTGGCCTGCCGGGGCCGGCGGGACCCTGCGGCGAGGCGGGATCGGCGGGCCAGGCCGCCCCCGTGCCCGCCGCGGCCGCGTCCGCCGCGCGCGGGTCGGGCTCCGGCTCCGGGCCGGAGGCGGCAGGTGCGGCGGGGGCGGCACCCGGGTCGGCCGCCCGGGGCGGCGGCAGCGCGCCCTGGACGGCTGCGGGCTGCTGGTCGGTCGTGTCTTCGGTGGCTCCCACGCCGCCAAGTCTGTCCCACCGACGGCCTGTGCCGCGAAAAAGCGCTGCCCGCCCGCGCTTCCGGCACGGCGCGACACCGCACGGCTGCCCGGCGCGCGTCAGCGCAGCGAGGCCGGCACGTCCATGGCCGAACACACCGCGCGCCACACGTCCTTGGTCTCCCAGCCCGCTTCCAGCGCCTGGTGGACGGTCAGGCCGCCCAGCTCCGCCATGACGTGGTCCCGCGCGAAGGAGTCGGCATAACCGGCGCCGAAGTGCTCGGCCATCCGCTCCCAGAAAATCGTCAACCGCATGCCCCCAGTATCCCGCCCCGGGAGAGTGCACCGGCGGCGTTCGCCCCGCACCCCCGCGTCACCGCGTCCTACGTTGCACGCATGCCCGGAGACGAAGCTTCCCCGCAGACCCCGCAATCCCCGCGATCCCCACAGGCACCGCACCCCCCGCACCCCCCGCAGCCCCCGTCGGACCCGCAGTCCCCGTCGGCCCCGTCGGCCCCGTCGGCCCCCCAGCCCGCCCTGGCCCGTGCCGAGCGGTTCATGTGGCTCACGGCCCGTGTGCTGGAACAGCGGCGGTTCGCGTTCCACTTCCTCGGCGGGGACGCCGACCCGGTGGACACCGCCCTCGGTTCGTACCTCAACCCCGACGGCGGCTACGGGCACGCCCTCGACCCGGACCTGCGCGGCCCGCTGAGCCAGCCCCTGCACACCGCGCACGCGCTGCGGGTGCTGGACAGCCTGGGCCGCTGCGCCGGGCAGCGGATCGAGCGGCTCTGCCGCCACCTGACGGGGGTCTCCACTACGGAGGGCGCGCTTCCGGTGGTCTTCCCGGCCCCGCACGACTACCCCGCGGCCCCGTACCACCCGATGCACGACGACCCGCCGGGCGAGCTGCTGACCACCGGCCCGGTCGTCGGCCTGCTGCACCGCAACCGCGTCTGGCACGCCTGGCTCTTCCGGGCCACGGACTTCTGCTGGGACCGGGTCGAGCACCTGCACCGCACGCATCCGTACGAGGTCCAGAGCGCCGTGGCCTTCCTCGACGGCGTCCCCGACCGGGCGCGCGCGGCGACGGCCGCGGACCGGCTCGGACGGCTGGTGCGCGAGCAGCGGCTCGCCGTGCTGGATCCGCGCCGGCGGGCGGAGTTCCCGCCGGCTCCGGGCTACGCACCGGGCGAGCAGCTGTTCCCGCACGACTTCGCGCGGCGGCCCGAGTCGCTGGCCCGCGGCTGGTTCACGGACGAGGAGATGCGCCGCTCGCTGGACTTCCTGGCCGACGCGCAGCAGCAGGACGGCGGCTGGCCGGTCCGCCGCGAGGCCTGGGCGCCCGGGAGCTCCCTGGAGCGGCGGCCGATCGCGACGCTGGAGGCCCTGCTGACGCTGCGGGCGTACGGGCGGCTGCCGGCACAGGTCAGCCGCCCAGGGCCCGTACCCCCGCGGTGACGGCGACGGCGGCCGCGACCACGACCAGGAACGGGGCCCGCAGCAGCAGCGCGAGCCCGGCGGCGGCCAGCCCGGCAGCGCGGGCGTCGACGACGAGCGCGGACCCGGTGCTGAAGGTCTGCTGGGCCGTGAGCGCGGCGAGCAGCGCGACCGGCAGCAGCGCGGCCAGGCGGCGGACCAGGGGCCGCTCCAGGGCCCCGGCGGGTACGAGCAGTCCCGCGTACTTCACGGCGTAGCAGCCGACGACGGTGAGCCCGATGGCGATCCAGACGTTCACGAGCGGCGTCCCTTCATCCACAGCACGACGGGGGCGGCCAGGGCCGCGATCAGCACGGGCACCCCGGCCGGCAGCACGGGCAGGAAGCCCAGCCCGAGGACGAGCGCGAGGGCGGCGACCGCCCGTTCGGTGGCCGTCTTCAGCATCGGCGCGAGCAGGGCCAGGAACACGGCGGGTCCGGCGGCGTCCAGCCCCCAGGCCCTGGTGTCGCCGATGGCCTCGGCACCGAGCGCGCCGAGCAGGGTGGTGACGTTCCACAGCACGTAGAGGGTGAGCCCGGTGACGGTGAAGCCGAGCCGGGCCGACTTCCGGTCGGGCTGGGCCAGCGCCACGGCGGTGGTCTCGTCGATCACCCAGTGCGCGGCGAGCGGTCGTACGGCGCGCGGCAGCCGCAGCAGCTCCGACAGCCGCAGCCCGTAGAAGGCGTTGCGGGTGCCGAGGAAGAAGGCCCCGGCGGCCGCGGTGAACGGGTTCCCGCCCGCGGCCAGCGCCCCGACCAGGGCGAACTGCGAGGCTCCGGTGAACACGAGCAGGCTCAGCACGCAGGCCTGGAGGGTGCTGATGCCGGCTCCGGCCGCCGTCACCCCGAAGGCGAACCCGGACAGGCCGACGGCGACGCCGACCCCGAGCGCGTCCCGTACGACCGCGGCCCGCGGCCGCCCGTCGGGCGCCGCTGTCTCTCGTATCTCTGGCGCTGTGACCAGCTGCTTCTCTCCCACACCCCGAAAGTACGCGGGGCCGGGCCGGATGGTCTTGTACGTTCTTGCGCGCCCGGTGCCGGTCCCGGCGCGGCAGCGGCTCCCCGAGGACGGTCAGGGCCTCTCCCGGGGGTGCCCGAAGGTTGCGCACGCCTGCCCACCCCCGGTGCCCATGATCGACGGCCTAGACGGCCCGCCCGCGCCGGTACGCGCCCGGTGGGACCCCCACGATGCGGGTGAAGTGCCGGTTCAGGTGGGGCTGGTCCGTGAAACCGACGGCGAGGGCCGCCTCCGCCGGCGGGGTGCCCGCGTCGAGCAGTCGGCGCGCCCGCCGGACCCTGGCGTCGGTCAGCCAGGTGTGCGGCGGCATCCCGTACCGCTCCCGGAAGGCCCGCAGCAGGGCGAACGGGCTCGTGCCCAGCTCCGCGGCGAGCTGTTCCAGCGACGGCGGGTCGGCGAGGCGCTCCTCCAGTACGGCCCGGGCGGCGGCCGCCTCGGCGCCGCCCGTGCCGCGGACCGTACGGGCGGGCAGCGGTCCGGCGTACCGGGTCAGCATCCGGGCGACCACACCCCGCAGGAGGGTGTCGGCGGCGAGCGCGTTCCCGGCCTCGGCGGCCCGGTGCACCTCGGTGATCGTGCGCGAGGCCTGCGGGTCGGCGACGATGTCGGCGGTGAAGCCGGGGGTGCCTCGCAGGGTGCCGACCTCGGCGGCGACCTCGGCGATCAGGGCGCTGGAGGGGTAGAGCGTGGCGTACGCCCAGCCCTCGGGCGCCCCGGCGCGCGCCGTGTGGGGCACCTCCGGGTTGATCAGGACCACGCTGCCCGGTCCGGCGCGCACGATGTGGCCGGGCAGGCCGACCTCCTCGATGCCGCCGGTGACGGCCGCGATGACGTAGCCGTCGTGCGCGTGGCGCGGGAAGGTGTGGCGTACGTAGTGGGCGCGCAGCAGGTCCAGCCCGGGCAGCTCCGGGTACTGCCAGTGCCGCGCCCACTCCCGGTGGCCGTCTTCCGTCCCCATCCCCCCATTCTGCGCCCCCTGGCGGACGCGTGTTTGCCCACGTCCGGGGCGTTGTCAGTGGGCGGGTGCACGATGGGGGCATGGCAGGCGCTGCGCTCGACTCGTTCTCCCCCGCGACCCGCTCCTGGTTCACGGGGGCCTTCGTCACGCCCACGAGCGCGCAGGAGGGTGCCTGGCGGGCCATCGGGGAGGGCTCGGACGTGCTGGTGGTGGCGCCCACCGGCTCCGGGAAGACGCTGGCCGCGTTCCTCGCCGCCCTCGACCGGCTCGCCTCGGCCCCGCCGCCCGCCGAGTCGAAGAAGCGCTGCCGGGTGCTGTACGTGTCTCCGCTGAAGGCCCTGGCCGTCGACGTCGAGCGCAATCTGCGCAGCCCGCTGACCGGGATCCGGCAGGAGTCCGTCCGCCTCGGGCTGCCCGAGCCGGACATCCGGGTCGGGATCCGCTCCGGCGACACCCCGGCTGCGGAGCGGCGGGCGCTGGCCACGCGGCCGCCGGACATCCTCATCACCACCCCCGAGTCGCTGTTCCTGATGCTGACCTCGGCCGCGCGCGAGGCGCTGACCGGGATCGAGACGGTGATCCTGGACGAGGTGCACGCGGTCGCCGGGACCAAGCGCGGCGCGCACCTCGCCGTGTCCCTGGAGCGGCTGGACGAGCTGCTGCCGCGCCCGGCGCGCCGGATCGGGCTGTCGGCGACGGTCCGCCCGGTGGACGAGGTGGCCCGCTACCTCGCGCCGCGCGGCAAGGTCGAGATCGTCCAGCCGCCGTCGGCGAAGGAGTTCGACCTGTCGGTGGTCGTCCCTGTGCAGGACATGGGCGAGTTGGGCGGCTCCCCCGCCACGGAAGGCCGGGAGGGCGGCGACAGGCCGTCGATCTGGCCGCATGTGGAGGAGCGGATCGCGGACCTGGTGCAGGCGCACCGCTCGACGATCGTGTTCGCCAACTCCCGCCGCCTCGCCGAGCGGCTGTGCAACCGGCTCAACGAGATCGCGTACGAGCGGGCCGTCGGCGAGAAGCTGCCCGAGCACGCGTCGCCGGCCGAGGTCATGGCCCAGTCGGGCGCGGCCCTGGGGGCCCCGCCGCTGCTGGCGCGGGCGCACCACGGCTCGGTGTCCAAGGAGCAGCGGGCGCTGGTGGAGGAGGATCTGAAGGCGGGCCGGCTGCCGGCCGTGGTCGCCACCTCCAGCCTGGAGCTGGGCATCGACATGGGCGCGGTGGACCTGGTGGTGCAGGTGGAGTCCCCGCCCTCGGTGGCGTCCGGGCTCCAGCGGGTGGGCCGGGCCGGACACCAGGTGGGCGCGGTCTCCACCGGGGTGGTCTTCCCCAAGTACCGGGGCGATCTGGTCCAGGCGGCCGTGGTCACCGAGCGGATGCGGACGGGGGCGATCGAGTCCCTGCGCATCCCCTCCAACCCGCTCGACGTCCTGGCGCAACAGCTGGTCGCCATGGTCGCGATGGACACCTGGCAGCTGGACGACCTCCTCGCGCTGGTGCGGCGGGCAGCGCCGTTCGCGGCGCTTCCGGAGTCGGCGTTCACGGCGGTGCTCGACATGCTGGCCGGCCGCTATCCGTCGGACGCGTTCGCCGAGCTGAGGCCGCGCGTGGTCTGGGACCGGGTGGCGGGGACGGTCACGGGCCGACCGGGGGCCCAGCGCCTCGCGGTCACCTCCGGCGGCACCATCCCGGACCGCGGCCTCTTCGGGGTCTTCCTGGCCGGCTCGGACCCGAAGAAGGGCGGCGGGCGGGTCGGCGAGCTCGACGAGGAGATGGTCTACGAGTCCCGTGTCGGGGACGTCTTCACGCTGGGCACCACCTCCTGGCGCATCGAGGACATCACCCGCGACCGGGTCCTGGTCACACCCGCCCCCGGGGTGCCGGGCAGGCTGCCGTTCTGGAAGGGCGACCAGCTCGGCCGCCCTCTGGAACTGGGCCGCGCGGTCGGCGCGTTCCTGCGCGAGCTCGGCGCCCTCTCCGCGGAGGACGCCCGGCTGCGGCTGGTGGCGGCCGGCCTGGACGCCTGGGCCGCGGAGAACGTGCTGGCGTACCTGGCCGAGCAGCGCGAGGCCTGCGGCCACGTCCCGGACGACCGGACCATCGTGGTGGAGCGGTTCCGCGACGAACTGGGCGACTGGCGGGTCGTGGTCCATTCGCCGTTCGGCGCGCAGGTGCACGCCCCGTGGGCGCTGGCTCTGAGCGCCCGCCTCGCGGAGAAGTACGGCATGGACGCGCAGGTGATGCACGCCGACGACGGCATCGTGCTCCGCCTCCCGGACGCCGACCTGCTGTCCATGGACCTCCTGGACCACGATCCGGCGGGGCCGCCCGCCTTCGAGTTCGACGACGAGCAGGCCCCGCTGGGCGCGGCCGACGTCGCCTTCGACCGCGGGGACGTCAACCGGATCGTCACCGACCAGGTGGGCGGCTCCGCGCTGTTCGCCTCCCGTTTCCGCGAGTGCGCGGCCCGCGCCCTGCTGCTGCCGCGCCGCAGTCCGGGCCGCCGCACCCCGCTGTGGCAGCAGCGCCAGCGCGCCTCGCAACTGCTGCAGGTGGCGTCGGAGTTCGGCTCCTTCCCGATCGTGCTCGAAGCGGTGCGCGAATGCCTCCAGGACGTCTTCGACGTGCCCGGACTGACCGAGCTGATGGGCGACATCGAGGCGCGCCGGGTCCGGCTGGTCGAGGTCACCACCCCGGAGCCGTCCCCGTTCGCCCGTTCCCTCCTCTTCGGCTACGTCGCCCAGTTCCTCTACGAGGGCGACTCCCCGCTGGCCGAGCGCAGGGCGGCCGCACTGTCGCTGGACTCGCGGCTCCTGGCCGAGCTGCTCGGCCAGGCGGAACTGCGCGAGCTCCTCGACGCGCAGGTCCTGGAGGAGCTGGAGCGGGAGCTGCAGTGGCTCACCGAGGACCGGCGGGCCAAGGACGCCGAGTCGGTCGCCGACCTGCTGCGCCTGCTGGGCCCGCTGACGCAGGACCAGCTGACGGCGCGCGGGGCGGATCCGGCCTGGGCCGACGAGCTCGCCGCCGCCCGCCGCGCCATCCGGGTCCGGATCGGCGGCGCGGACCACTGGGCGGCGATCGAGGACGCGGGCAGGCTGCGGGACGCGCTGGGCACCGCGCTGCCCGTCGGGGTCCCGGAGGCGTTCACCGAGCCGGTCAAGGACCCGCTGGGGGATCTGCTGGCCCGGTACGCCCGCACCCACGGGCCGTTCACCACGGCCGCCGTGGCTGCCGCCTTCGGCCTGGGCGCGGCGGTGACCGAGGGCGCCCTGAACCGTCTCGCGGCGGCGGGGCGGGTGGTGCAGGGCGAGTTCCACCCGGCGGGCATCGGCCAGGAGTGGTGCGACACGACGGTGCTGCGCAGGCTCCGCCGCCGCTCCCTCGCCGCGCTCCGCCAGGAGCTGGAACCGGTCCCGCCGACCTCGCTGGCCACCTTCCTGCCGCAGTGGCAGCACCTGGGCGGGGCCCTGCGCGGCCTCGACGGCCTGGCCCGGGCGGTCGAGCAGCTCCAGGGCGCCCCGGTCCCGGCCTCGGCGCTGGAGCGGCTGATCCTTCCGTCGCGGGTGGCCGGCTACTCCCCCGGCCTGCTGGACGAGCTGACCACCACCGGCGAGGTGGTCTGGGCGGGGGCCGGAGCCCTCCCGGGCAAGGACGGCTGGGTGTCCCTCTACCTGGCGGAAGCCGCCCCGCTGCTCCTGCCGCCGCCCCACCCCCTGGAGCCGAGCCCGCTCCAGCAGGCGGTCCTGACGGCCCTCTCGGGCGGGTACGGCCTGTTCTTCCGGCAGATCTCGCAGGCGGTGCGCGCCGAGTTCCCCGAGGTGTCGGACATCGCCCTGTCCGATGCGGTGTGGGACCTGGCCTGGTCGGGCCGGCTCACCAATGACACCCTCGCCCCGCTGCGCTCACTGCTCGGCTCGGGCCGCACGGCGGGCTCCACGGCCCACCGGGCCCGGCGCACCGTCCCGCGCGGCCGCTACGGCACGCTCAGCGCGACCGCGTCCCGTACGGGCCCGCCCACGGTCTCCGGCCGATGGTCGCTGCTGCCGTCCCCGGCGCCCGACCCGACCCACCGCGCCCACGCGCTGGCCCGCACCCTGCTGGACCGGCACGGGGTGGTGACCCGCGGCGCGGTCGCCGCGGAAGGCGTGGAGGGGGGCTTCAGTGCGGTCTACCGCGTCCTGTCCGCCTTCGAGGACAGCGGCCAGGCCCGTCGGGGCTATGTGGTCGAGGGGCTGGGCGCGGCCCAGTTCGCGATGGACGGCGCGGTGGACCGGCTCCGGGCCGCCGAGCGGACACCTCCCCCGCTGGCGGCGGTGGTGCTGGCCGCCGCCGACCCGGCGAACGCGTACGGCGCGGCCCTGCCCTGGCCCGAGCCCCCGGCCGGGTCCACCCACAAGCCGGGCCGCAAGGCGGGCTCCCTGGTGGTCCTGGTCGACGGGGAGCTCACCCTGTACCTGGAGCGCGGCGGCAAGACCCTGCTGGCCTGGCCCGGCCCGGAGGACCCCCGGCTGACGGCCGCGGTCGCCGCCCTCGCCGCCGGCTGCCGTGCCGGCACCCTGCCGGCGCTGACGGTGGAGCGGATCAACGCCGCGGCCGCGCTCACCTCACCCCTCGGGCCCCCGCTCGAATCGGCCGGGTTCCACGCCACCCCCCGGGGGCTGCGCCTGCGGCAGTGACAGCGTCAGCGCATCACCTTCACGCCGAAGCGGGCCCCGCCGAGCGCGAACTGGATGGCGCTGTGCAGGTGGGCGTACATCTCCATGCCGCGGGAGGCGACCAGCGGGCCCAGGTCGAGGACGTCCCGCCAGCCGTAGGACCGCAGCAGCTCGGTGACCTCCGCCTTCGCTTCGGCGTGCTCGCCCGCGATGAACATGGTGTGGTCGCCGCCGGCCACGGCCCGCGGGTCGACCACTGTCTCCTGCTCCTGGGTGACGCCCGCCTTGACCACCTTGGCCTGCGGCAGCGCGCGCTGGATCCGCTCCCCCAGGCTGTCGTGGTCGACCGGGTCCAGGGTCGGCATCACGCCCCACGGGGTCGGCCAGGGATGGGCCTGTTCGGGGTGGTAGACGTACGGGACGGCGTAGTCCATCAAGGTCTTGCCGGCCAGGTGTCCGGCGATGCCGGTGAGCACACCGACCGCGCTGGCCCCGTCGATCCCGTTGATGACGAAGTCGGCGGCCGCGGCGGCGTCGCCGAAGTTCCGCAGTTCGATGCCGGGGTAGTCGGCGAGCCACTGGCCGAAGGGCTCGACGCCCATGAAGTCCGGCTCGGTGCGGCCCAGGGTGGCCTGGGAGTCGCGGGTGCCGACGTACACCTCGTGCCCGAGGCTGAGCAGCTTGGCGGCGTGCGCTCGGCCGCCCGCGCCGGTTCCGAGGACTGCGATCTTCATGGTGGTGCTCCGTTCTCGCTGATGCGTGTCATCCCCACCCGCCTACTCATCCACCACCCGGAAGGAGCCTGACCACAGTGCCCGGGAAAGCCCGCAGGACCCGCCGACACGACCCGAACCGGCGGGAGCGCATCGCCGAGGTGGCCGAGGAACTGATCACGGAGCGAGGCCGGAGGGCCTGACCCACCGGGCCACCGCCGAACGCGCCGATGTGTCGCTCTCCTCCACCACCTACCACTTCGCCGACCGAGAGGCGCTGATCCGGGCCGCCCTGGAGCGTGCGGCGGAACGCTTCGCCGCCTTCGTGCGCCACTGGGCCGAGGAACACTCCGACGCCACCCCGCAAGAGGCTGTCGGAGCACTGGCCGACGGCGTCATGTCCTGCCTGGGCGAGGGCCGCACCGCCATGGTCGTCGAGTACGAACTGCACGCCGCCGCCCTGCGCCGCCCGGAGCTGAGGGAGGCGGCGAGCCTGCCCGCACGGACCACCACCGAGGCTCTGGCGCGGCTGCTCGGACCGACGGCCGCCGCGACGGCGGCCCCGCTGATGACCGGCCGCTGCCTGCACGCCATGAACGCCCCCATCGCCCCGACCCGCGACGAGATCCTGACCGTCCTCACCCACGCCCTGCTCCCGCACGGGGGATAACAGCCCCTCTCGGCCGGTCAGGCCATCCCTTCCGGATCGCACCGCCGTCCCACCGGCCGGCCCCTCCGCACCGACCGGGGACGCCGACGGATTCCGGCCCCGAGGGGCCCACGGCACGGTGCACGCGACCGATGCGATCCGCACAGGCCGTCGGCGGGGCGGCCCGCACCGCCCGGTCCTGCCGGAAGCCGCACGCGCCGAAGGCGGGCGACGCCACACAGCCCGCAGCCGTCGATACGAGCGGGCGGATCGGCATCACCCGCCGTCCGTCCCACGTCATCCGTCGGCGGTCCCGGCGACACCGGCCCGGGCACCGCCACTGGCCCGGTCGCACCGACGGGGCCCGCCCCCACAACGCCTCGCCGCACATCCGAACCGCGGGCCACAATGGGCCCATGCCCGAAGGCGACAGCATCCGGCGAGCCGCCACCCGCCTGCACACGGCACTGGCGGGCCGCGAGCTCACACGCAGCGACCTGCGGGTGCCCCGGTTCGCCACCGCCGACCTCACCGGCCGCCTCACCCTCGACGTCACCCCCCGCGGCAAGCATCTGCTGCACCGCGTCGAGGGGGGCCTCACCCTGCACAGCCACCTCCGCATGGACGGCGCCTGGCACGTCTTCGCCGTCGGCCAAAGGTGGCGCGGCGGCCCGGACCACGAGATCCGCGCCGTCCTCGGCACGGCCGACCGGACGGCCGTCGGCTACCGCCTCCCCGTCCTGGAACTGATCCGCACCGCGGAGGAGGACCGCATCGTCGGCCACCTCGGCCCCGACGTCCTCGGCCCGGACTGGGACCCCGACCGCGCCGCCGCCAACCTCCTCGCCGCCCCGGAGCGCCCCCTCGGCGAGGCCCTGCTGGACCAGCGCAACCTCGCCGGAATCGGCAACGTCTACAAGTCCGAGCTCTGCTTCCTGGCCCAGGTCACCCCCTGGACACCGGTCGGCGAACTCCCCGAGGCCAAACTGCCGCGGCTGGCCGCCGCCGCCCACCGCCTGCTGTCCGCGAACATCGGCGACCGACCGGGCCACCGCAACACCACCGGCATCCACCGCCCCGGCCAGGAGCTCTTCGTCTACGGCCGCGCGGACCGGCCCTGCCTGCGCTGCGGCACCCACGTCCGCAAGGCCTCCGAGGACGACCGTCCCACCTACTGGTGCCCGCACTGCCAGCCGGGGCCCACCCCCTGATCGGCTGCCCCGTACCGAGCACAATGATTGACGACCCGTCAGATCCGGTCGTACCGTCCCGGCATGCCCACACCCACATCCGCGTACGACCTCACCGGCCGCACCGCCCTGGTCACCGGAGCCGCCAGCGGCATCGGCCGCGCCACCGCCGTCCTCCTCGCCGCAGCCGGCGCCCACGTGCATTGCGCCGACCGCGACGAAAAGGGGCTGGCCGAGACGGCCGCCCTGGCCGCCGAAGCCGGGGGCGGTGGCGGGAGCGGTGGCGGGCGCGGTGGCGCCACCGTCCACCCCCTCGACGTCACCGACCGTGCCTCCATCCGGGCGGCCGTCACCGCGGCGGGCCCGCTCGACATCGCCGCCGCCATCGCCGGGATCATGCACACGAGCAGCGTCCTGGAGACGTCCGAGGAGGACCTCGACCGGGTCCTGGACGTCAATTTCAAGGGAGTCCTGCGCACCTGCCAGGAGGCCGCCCGCTCCATGATCGCGGCTGGCCGCCCCGGGTCCATCGTCACCATGGCCTCCGGCGCCGTGGACGCCGCCCAGCCCGGCCTGCTCTGCTACAGCGCCGCCAAGGCCGCCGTCGTCCAGCTCACGAAGACCCTCGCCACCGAGACCGGCCCGCACGGCATACGGGTCAACGCCGTCGCCCCCGGCTGGATCCGCACCCCGATGACCGGCCGCCACAGCCCCGAGGTCCAGGAGCAGACCGAGGCGGCCATGGTCCGCATGTCCCCCCTGCGCCGGGTCGGCGAGCCGGAGGACATCGCCCAGGCGGTGCTCTACCTGGCCTCGGACGCCTCGTCCTTCATGACGGGCCAGATCCTGCGTCCGAACGGCGGGGTGTCGATGCCCTGGTAGCCGCGCCGGCCGCTCCCACCGCCCCGGCCGCCCCGCCACCGCCGGGATCCGCGTCGCAGCCGTCCCGGACGTCCCGGCCGGTCCGCAGCCGGGCCCTGCGCAACGGCGCCGGCACGCAGTGCACCGGCAGCAGCCCCAGTCCCCAGCCGCCCACCGCCACCGCGCCCTCCACGGCCCCCGACTCGGCGGGCGCCAGGACCAGCCGCAGCACGGCCCACCACCACAGGGCCCCCACGGTCAGCGCGAGGGCCGACACCAGGGGCGGGCGCGACACCGCGGATATGCGCAGCGACGTCCGCACTGCCACCTCCAGGGGGCCGGAACCCGGACCGCCCCATCGTCTCGCACACGCCTCGCACCCGCACCCAGAACGGCCGGGAGCCCCGACCGGTGCTCCACGCACCGGCCGGGGCTCCGGCCAAGCTCAAACACGCACGTGCTCGCTCACGCGGCTACGACATTCACCGCTTCCGCAGGCGCCTTGATGGTCACCCGTTCCGGACCCGCGACCGAAGCCATCGAGACCGAATTGAGCATCGGGCGGACCGGTACGGTGACCGGTTCGCTTGCCGCGGCCGACTGTGCCAGCTCAGCGAGCGACAGTTCATCACTGACTTCGCGCATCAGCTCGGACATCCGTACGTCCAACGCGTCGCAGATCGCGGAGAGCAGCTCGGAGGATGCCTCCTTCTGCCCCCGCTCCACCTCGGAGAGATAGCCGAGCGAAACTCGGGCCGACGAGGAGACTTCGCGCAGAGTACGGCCCTGGCGCTGGCGCTGCCGACGCAGCACGTCACCCAGCAGGCGACGGAGCAGAATCATCGGTGGCTCCCTCCTCTGACCGTGTAGCCGCATCCTTCACGCCCCACCGTACCGCCTCGCGCCGCGGCCGTGCGGGGAGCGATGTCGTGTTCACTCAGGGCTGCAAACATCAAATCCCCCCGTTCTGTTCCGTATCCTGCCCCCGCGCATTCTCGCGGAGTTCGTCCGCGAGAAGCTCGAGCACTGTCCGTGCACTCTCCCTACGAATTTCCGCGCGGGAGCCGTTCAACCTCAGACGGACCGTTTTCCTGCCCCCCGGACCGTCCACGGCGATGAAAACCGTGCCCACCGGCTGTCCGTCCTGCGGGTCGGGGCCGGCCACTCCGGTCGTCGCGATCCCCCACGACGCGCCCATCACCCGGCGCACACCGGCGGCCATCTCCGCCGCGACCTCGGCGTTCACCGCGCCTTCGGCTTCCAGCAGGCCCGCGTCCACTCCCAGGACCCGGTGCTTGATCTCCGTCGCGTACGCCGTGACCGAGCCGCGGAACGACCGGGAGGCACCGGGGACGGCCGTGAACTCGGCCGCGACCATGCCGCCGGTCAGGGATTCCGCGACGGCGACGGTCTGGTCACTCTCCGCGAGGAGCTGGAGCGCATACGCGGCGGGCGCGCGCCCCCCGGTCACTCCGGCACGCCCCTGCGTCACCGGAGAATCGCCCGCCCCATCGGTCACCGCGCGGCCCGCTCCGCGGCAAGACCCTGGCGCCGGAGCACGATCGCCTGGCGGATGTAGTCCAAACCGGTGACGACGGTCAGCACGACCGCGATCGCCATCACCCAGAAGCGCATCGTCGCCAGCGCACCGGTCAGTGCGAGGACGTACATGCCCACGGCCGTGCCCTGGGCCAGCGTCTTCAGCTTGCCGCCGCGGCTGGCCGGAATCACGCCGTAGCGGATGACCCAGAAGCGCAGCAGCGTGATCCCGAGCTCCCGTCCGAGGATCACCCCGGTCACCCACCACGGGAGGTCGCCCAGCCACGAGAGGCAGATCAGTGCCGACCCCATGATCGCCTTGTCGGCGATGGGGTCGGCGATCTTGCCGAAGTCCGTGACCAGGTTGTAGGTCCGGGCCAGGTGCCCGTCGAAGATGTCCGTGATCATGGCGACGGCGAACGCCGCCCAGGCCCACGCCCGCCAGGCCGGGTCGTAGCCGCCGTCGGCGAGCAGCAGCAGGACGAACCCCGGCACCAGCACGAGCCGGATCATCGTCAGGATGTTGGCGATGTTCCACAGGCTGGCCTGATTGACCGCCGCGGCCCCCAGCTTCGCGCCGGGTACGGGCCGACGGCCGGTCCCGCCCGCCGCAGATGCCGGGACACCGGTCATCCGGTCGCCTCCTCAAAGTCCAGATCCAGGGGCTCGGCCACCAGGTCCACTCCCAGGGTGCCGACGACCTTTGCCGTGACGATACGCCCGGGGACCAGGCCGGTGCCGTCGGTGAAGACGACCTGGCCGTCGGTTTCGGGGGCCTGGTGCGCGGCGCGCCCGTAGGCTCCCTCGCCCTCCTCGGCCTCGTCGAACGGGACGACCGTCTCCACGAGCACCTCCAGGGTCTCGCCGATCCGCTCCTCCGCACGCTGGGCGGTGAGCTCCTCGGCGAGCCGCTGCATGTGCGCCAGGCGCTCGGCGATCGTGTCCTCGTCCAGCTTGTTCTCGTAGGTGACGGCCTCGGTGCCGTCCTCGTCGGAGTAGCCGAAGACGCCGATCGCGTCGAGGCGGGCGTGGGTGAGGAAACGCTCCAGCTCGGCGAAGTCGGCTTCCGTCTCACCGGGGAAGCCGACGATGAAGTTCGAGCGGACACCGGCCTGCGGGGCCTTGGAGCGGATGGTGTCCAGCAGCTCCAGGAAGCGGTCGGTGTCACCGAAGCGGCGCATGGCGCGCAGCACATCGGGGGCGGAGTGCTGGAAGGACAGGTCGAAGTACGGCACGACCTTGGGGGTCGAGGTCAGCACGTCGATCAGGCCCGGGCGCATCTCGGCGGGCTGGAGGTAGCTGACCCGGACGCGCTCGATGCCGTCGACGGCGGCGAGCTCGGGCAGCAGGGTCTCCAGCAGGCGGATGTCGCCGAGGTCCTTGCCGTACGAGGTGTTGTTCTCGGAGACCAGCATGACCTCCTTGACGCCCTGCTCGGCGAGCCAGCGGGTCTCGCCCAGCACGTCGGAGGGGCGGCGGGAGATGAAGGACCCGCGGAAGGACGGGATGGCGCAGAAGGAACAGCGCCGGTCGCAGCCGGAGGCCAGCTTGACCGAGGCCACCGGGCTCTTGTCCAGGCGGCGGCGCAGCGGGGCGCGCGGCCCGGAGGCGGGCGCGACACCCTCGGGCAGGTCCGCGGGGGCCTCGGCGGGCTCCTCGGCGGGCGCCTGGGCGTGCCCGGGGAGGGCCACGTCGGCGGCCTGGCGCGCTGCGGGGCTGATCGGCAGCAGCTGGCGCCGGTCGCGCGGGGTGTGGGCTTCGACGCTGCCGCCGCTGAGGATGAGCTGGAGGCGGTTGGAGATGTCGGCGTAGTCGTCGAAGCCGAGGACCCCGTCGGCCTCGGGGAGGGCTTCGGCGAGCTCCTTGCCGTAGCGCTCGGCCATGCAGCCGACGGCGACGACGGCCTGGGTCTTGCCGTGATCCTTGAGATCGTTGGCTTCCAGCAGGGCGTCTACGGAGTCCTTCTTGGCGGCTTCGACGAAGCCACAGGTGTTGACGACGGCTACGTCCGCGTCGGCGGCGTCCTCGACGAGCTCCCAGCCATCCGCCGCCAAGCGGCCTGCGAGCTCCTCCGAGTCCACCTCGTTACGGGCGCAGCCAAGAGTGACAAGGGCGACGGTACGGCGTTCGGGCATGGACTCAAGACTACTTCGTCCCGGCGCGGGCCCCTGCCGCACGTCCCCGCACAGCAAGATCCCCGGGGTGCGTGCAGCACCCCGAGGATCTTGGTTCACGCCTTCCGCCTACGGGCGGCCCCTCGGTCAGCCCGCCTGCGGCTGGCCCTGGGCGGGGTCTTCCTTGGTGTATGTGAGGCGTTCCACCTGACCCGGCTGGAAGTCGTCCTTGATCTCCTTGCCGTTCACGAAGAGCTTCACGACCCCGGCGTCGCCGAGCACGAGGTCGACGGACTCCTTGTCCGTGAAGGTCTTCGACTGGCCCTGGACGAGGGTTCCGTCGAAGAGGAGCCGGCCCGTGGAGTCCTTCGCGGAGATCCAGCTCTCGCCCGTGTCGGCCGTCAGGACGACCGTGACGAGGTCCTTGGGCGCGGCGGCGATGGCGCTGTCGGAGGGCTCCGGCTTGGCGGCCGGCGGGACCTGTGAGGGCTGCGCGGCCGGCTTGCCGCCGGTCTGCTTGGGTGCGGGCTTGGGAGAGGCGGATCCCTCCGCCACGGGGCGCTTCTCCTTCTCGGCGTCGCCGCTGAAGGCGGTGAAGCCGACGAAGCCGATCACGGCGACGATGGCGGCGACCATGGCCGCGGTCCAATTGGGCCGCTGCCGCTCGGGGCGGATCCGCTCGGCTTCGAACATCGGCGCGGCGGGGGTGGGTGCCGGCCGGCCGCCATGGGCCGCGTCGTAGCTCTCGACCAGGGGTGCCGGGTCGAGGTGGACGGCGCGGGCGAGCGTACGGATGTGACCGCGGGCGTAGACATCGCCGCCGCACCGCGTGAAGTCGTCCTCTTCGATCGCGTGCACGATCGGGATGCGCACGCGGGTGATGGAACTGACCTCGTCGACTGTGAGCCCGGCGGCGATCCGGGCCTTCTTGAGGGCCGTCCCGATGGACGGCTCTTCGACGGAACGTTCGACGAGACGGTCCTCGGACCGGTCGTCGGTCGAAGGCCGCTCTTCTTCGGGGGAGTTGGAGTTGCCGATGGACACAAGGGCGCCTTTCGAGCGTGTAGCCACCTGCTGGAAGTCCAGTCTAGGGGGGGTACGAAAGGGTGGAGCAACCGGAGGGTGCCCTTCCTACGCCATACGAATGGCGACGGGAGGTCCCCTTCGGCGTGGCGGCCCGACGCCGTACGCGCGTCGTGCGCGGCGCCGCCCCTCCGTTCAACTTGACGCGGGCCCATGGGAAACGGTTGCCCGCGATTTCACTACGAATCCGTCTCGCCGCGGATGACCGCGAGCACCTCGTCCAGCTCGTCGGCCTTCAGCAGGACGTCGCGGGCCTTCGAACCCTCGCTCGGGCCGACGATGCCCCGCGACTCCATGAGGTCCATGAGCCGCCCGGCCTTCGCGAAGCCCACCCGCAGCTTGCGCTGGAGCATCGAGGTGGAGCCGAACTGCGTGGTGACGACGAGTTCCGCCGCCTGGCACAGCAGGTCCAGGTCGTCGCCGATGTCCTCGTCGATCTCCTTCTTCTGCTTCTGCCCGACGGTGACGTCGTCCCGGAAGACCGGCGCCATCTGGTCCTTGCAGTGCTGGACGATCCCGGCGATCTCGTCCTCGGTGACGAAGGCGCCCTGGAGGCGGACGGGCTTGTTCGCGCCCATCGGCAGGAACAGCCCGTCGCCCTTGCCGATGAGCTTCTCGGCGCCGGGCTGGTCGAGGATGACCCGGCTGTCGGCGAGGGAGGAGGTGGCGAAGGCGAGGCGCGAGGGCACGTTCGCCTTGATCAGGCCCGTGACCACGTCCACCGAGGGCCGCTGGGTGGCGAGCACCAGGTGGATGCCGGCGGCGCGGGCCAGCTGGGTGATGCGGACGATCGAGTCCTCGACGTCGCGCGGGGCCACCATCATCAGGTCGGCCAGCTCGTCGACGATCACCAGCAGGTACGGGTAGGGGCTGAGCTCCCGCTCGCTGCCCGGCGGGAGTTTGATCTTCCCGTCCCGGATGGCCTGGTTGAAGTCGTCGATGTGCCGGTATCCGAAGGCGGCCAGGTCGTCGTAGCGCAGGTCCATCTCGCGCACGACCCATTGGAGCGCCTCGGCGGCCCGCTTGGGGTTGGTGATGATCGGCGTGATCAGGTGCGGGATGCCCTCGTACGCCGTCAGCTCGACCCGCTTGGGGTCGACGAGGACCATCCGGACGTCCTCCGGGGTGGCCCGGACCATGATCGAGGTGATCAGGCAGTTGATGCAGGAGGACTTTCCTGAGCCGGTGGCGCCGGCGACCAGCACGTGCGGCATCTTGGCGAGGTTGGCCATGACGTAGCCGCCCTCGACGTCCTTGCCCAGCGCGACCAGCATCGGGTGGTCGTCCTCGGCCGCGTCCGCGAGGCGCAGGACGTCGCCCAGGTTGACCATCTCGCGGTCGGTGTTGGGGATCTCGATGCCGACGGCGGACTTGCCCGGGATCGGGCTGATGATCCGCACGTCGGGGCTGGCCACGGCGTAGGCGATGTTCTTCGTCAGGGCCGTGATCCGCTCGACCTTCACGGCCGCGCCGAGGGTGACCTCGTAGCGGGTGACCGTCGGGCCCCGGGTGAAGCCGGTGACGTCGGCGTCCACCTTGAACTCGGTGAACACGTTGCGCAGGGAGGCGACCACGGCGTCGTTGGCGGCGCTGCGGGTCTTGCCGGGACCGCCCTTCTCCAGCAGGTCCAGCGAGGGCAGGGAGTACGTGATGTCGCCGCGCAGCTGGAGCTGCTCGGCACGGGGCGGCAGCGGCTGGGCCTCCGGCGCGGCCTTCGTCAGGTCGGGCACCGCCAGCGTCCCAGAGGCCGCGGCGGTGGTGGCGTGCGGCGGCTGCGCGGGCTCTTCGGGTGCTGCGGCGGCCGCGGGTGCGGCCGGCCGGGCGGAGCGCTCACCGCGGGCGGTCGGCACCGGAGCGGTGGCCTCGGCGCCGTCCCGTTCGGCGGCGATCCCCTGTGTGAGGTCGGCGACGAGCGGGGAGGGCGGCATGCCGCCGTAGACCGCCCCGTCCAGCGCGGCGGCGGCCGCCGCGGCCACGTCGACGGCGTCCATCTCCCGGTCGATGGCCGGCCGGGCGGCGGCCTTGCGCGGCCGGCGCCGCCGGGCCAGCGCCTCCTCCTCGGCGGCGTCCGCGGGGTCGCCGGAGCCCGCGCCGGCCCCCGAGCGGGCCCTCCACTGGTCCGGGTCGTGCCGGACGGCGGGGCCGCCCTCGGCCTCCCCGTAGCCCTCGTCGTACTCGTTCGGGGCGATGATCCCGAGCCGGATGCCGAGCCGGCGCAGCCGCTGCGGGATCGCGTTCACCGGGGTGGCGGTGACCACGAGCAGCCCGAAGATCGTCAGCAGCACCAGCATGGGCACGGCCAGCGGCGCACCCATGGTGAAGATCAGCGGTTTGGAGGCGCCCCAGCCGATGAGCCCGCCGGCGTTCTGCATGGCCGTGGTGCCCTCGTCGCGGCCGGGCGCACCGCAGGCGATGTGGACCAGGCCGAGGACGCCGATGACGAGGGCGGACAGCCCGATGCCGATCCGGCCGTTGGCGTCGGTCTGTTCGGGGTGGCGGATGAAACGTACCGCCATGACGCCGAGCAGTATCGGCACGAGCAGGTCCAGCCGCCCGAAGAGGCCGGTGATCAGCATGGTCACCAGGTCCCCGACGGGACCGCTCAGATTGGACCAGGTACCGGCGGCGACGATCAGCGCGAGGGCGAGGAGCAGCAGCGCGACGCCGTCCTTGCGGTGGGCGGGGTCGAGGTTCCTGGCTCCCTGGCCGATCCCGCGGAAGACCGCGCCGACCGCGTGCGCGCAGCCGAGCCACAGGGCCCGCACCAGTCGCAGCACGCCGCTCGTCGGCGACGGCACGGGCTTGGCCGCCGCCTTCCTGGCCGGGGCGCGCCTGGCGGCCGCGGCTTTCTTCGCCGGGGGCTTGCGTGCGGGGGCCGCCTTCTTGGCGGGCGCCGTCGTACGGCCGGTGCGGCCCTTCGCGGTGCCCGCAGCGCTCGGGGAACCCTTGCCGGACGTACTTGAGGCCATGGGCCCGAGGTTACCGGTGCGCGCGCCGGTGGACACGCGTGCCCACCCCTTCACCCGTTCGTGTCGTGGCCGGGGTAGGCACTTTGACGCTCCGCCAAGCCGGACGGCTGCGCGGTCAGTTCTGCGAGGGCAGCGCCGGAGCCCCTCCGGCGCTCCCGGGCTCCAGCGCGTCGAGTGCCCGCCGCAGTCCGGTGAGTTTGCGTTCCAGATGGGCCGCGGTCGCCACGACCCCGGCGTCGGCCGAATCCTCGCCGAGCTGCTTGGTCAGCGCCTCGGCCTGCTCCTCGACCGCCGCGAGCCGTGCGGAGAGCTCGGCCAGCAGGCCCGCCGTCTCCTTGCCGGCGTCCACGCCGTTCGAGCCGCCGCCCTCCAGCTGGAGCCTCAGCAGGGCGGCCTGCTCCCGCAGTTGGCAGTTCTTCGTGTACAGCTCCACGAAGACGGAGACCTTCGCCCGCAGCACCCAGGGGTCGAAGGGCTTGGAGATGTAGTCGACCGCACCCGCCGCGTAACCGCGGAAGGTGTGGTGCGGACCGTGGTTGATCGCGGTGAGGAAGATGATCGGGATGTCCCGGGTCCGTTCCCGCCGCTTGATGTGCGCGGCCGTCTCGAACCCGTCCATGCCCGGCATCTGGACATCCAGCAGGATGACCGCGAAATCGTCCGTGAGCAGCGCTTTGAGCGCCTCCTCCCCCGACGACGCCCGGACCAGTGTCTGATCGAGCGCGGAGAGGATGGCCTCCAACGCCAGCAGATTCTCCGGCCGGTCGTCGACCAGGAGGATCTTGGCCTTCTGCACCATGCCCTGTCCTCCTCGCCCCGGCATGGGGCCTCCCCGGCTCCTGGCACCGGCTGGTGCGCCGGGCCCCGCCCCAGAGGACGACACCCGTGCGCCGTCCGTCCTTGTGCCGGTCATCGTAGCCCCAGTCCCGAGATCGCCACACCCTGTCACCAGGATGTCACTGTGCACGAAGCAGAAACGCGGTGGGAGAGCAGAAGGTTCCCCGTTTACCGCCCTTCCACACCGCTACGGCCACAGTGTGTCAGCGGTCGGTTCCCTTCCGCTCTCCCTCCTGTCACTTGCCCCGCATCCACTGCTCCATGACCGACAACAGGTAGTCCGGGTCGACCGGCTTGGTCACATAGTCGGACGCACCGGAGTCGATCGCCTTCTCCCGGTCCCCCTTCATCGCCTTCGCCGTCAGCGCGATGATCGGCAGGCCGGCGAACTGCGGCATCCGCCGGATCGCCGAGGTCGTGGCGTACCCGTCCATCTCGGGCATCATGATGTCCATCAGCACGACCTTCACGTCGTCGTGCTGCTCCAGGACCTCGATGCCCTCGCGCCCGTTCTCCGCGTACAGCACCGCCAGCCCGTGCTGTTCCAGCACGCTGGTGAGCGCGAAGACGTTGCGGACGTCGTCGTCCACGATGAGCACCCGCTCGCCGCGGAAGTCGTAGGT
Organism: Streptomyces sp. A0592; assembly: GCF_004795115.1. Taxonomy (NCBI): domain Bacteria; kingdom Bacillati; phylum Actinomycetota; class Actinomycetes; order Kitasatosporales; family Streptomycetaceae; genus Streptomyces; species Streptomyces sp. A0592. The sequence goes on along the minus strand of NZ_SSBM01000004.1, from coordinate 8,706 downwards.
CCGCGCCACCGTCGGAAGCTCCTCCTCCGCGGTGTCCCAGGCGTCCTCGGCCGCCGCCGCGTTCGGCTGGCCCGGCACCGCCGTACGCGGCTCCAGGTCGCTCAGCGGCTTGCGGCGCCGACGGAACAGCGCGGCTGCCCCGCCCTGTCCCGCTCCGGCGGCCGACGGCTCGGACCGCACGGGCTGGGGATCCGCCGCCGCCGGCGCGGCCGTCGGCCCGGCCGGCAGCACCGGCAGCCCGGGGCGCGCCCCGTCGAGGGACCGGCGGTACAGCTCGCCGCGGGCGCCCCCGGGCGTGGGCGGCGCGTACCCCTGCGGCGGCAGCTCGCTCGGGTGCAGCGGCAGGTACAGGGTGAAGGTGGAACCGCGGCCCGGCTCGCTCGCCGCATGGATCTCCCCGCCCAGCAGCCGGGCGATCTCCCGGCTGATCGACAGGCCCAGCCCGGTGCCGCCGTACTTGCGGCTCGTGGTCCCGTCCGCCTGCTTGAAGGCCTCGAAGATCACCAGCATCTTGCTCGCGGCGATCCCGATGCCCGTGTCGGTGACCGAGAAGGCGATCAGGTCCGCGTCCGCCTCCCGGAGCGATCCGGCCTCCAGCAGCTGCTCGCGGATCGCCGTCGGCACATCGGCGCCGGCGGGCCGGATCACCAGCTCCACCGCACCGGTGTCGGTGAACTTCACCGCGTTCGACAGCAGGTTGCGCAGCACCTGCAGCAGCCGCTGCTCGTCGGTGTGCAGGGTCGCGGGCAGCTCCGGGGAGACCCGCACCGAGAAGTCGAGGCCCTTCTCCGCCGTCAGCGGCCGGAAGGTCGCCTCGACGTAGTCCACGAGCTGGACCAGCGCGATCCGGGTCGGCGAGACGTCCATCTTCCCCGCCTCGACCTTCGACAGGTCGAGGATGTCGTTGATCAGCTGGAGCAGGTCCGAGCCCGCGCCGTGGATGGTCTCGGCGAACTCCACCTGCTTCGGCGACAGGTTCTCGTCCGCGTTGTCGGCGAGCAGCTTGGCCAGGATCAGCAGCGAGTTGAGCGGGGTGCGCAGCTCGTGCGACATGTTCGCCAGGAACTCGGACTTGTAGCGCATCGAGACCGCGAGCTGCTCGGCGCGCTCCTCCAGGACCTGCCGGGCCTCCTCGATCTCGGTGTTCTTCACCTCGATGTCCCGGTTCTGCTGGGCCAGGAGCTCGGCCTTCTCCTCCAGCTCCGCGTTGGCGGCCTGGAGGGCCTTCTGCCGGTTCTCCAGCTCGTCGGAACGCTCGCGCAGCTGCTCGGTCATCTCCTGCGACTGCTTCAGCAGCATCTCCGTCTTGGAGTTGACACTGATGGTGTTGACGCTCGTACCGATCATCTCGGCGATCTGGCTGAGGAAGTCCTTCTGGATCTGCGTGAACGGCGTGAAGGACGCCAGCTCGATGACGCCGAGCACCTTCCCCTCGAAGAGCACCGGCAGCACGATCACGTGCGCCGGCGGGGCCTCGCCGAGGCCCGAGGAGATCTTCAGGTAGCCGGGCGGGGTGTTCTCGACGAGGATCGTCCGCTTCTCCTCGGCGACCGCCCCGATCAGCCCCTCCCCCGGCCGGAAGGAGATGGGCATCTGCCCGCCGGCGTAGGCGTAGCTCCCGCGCATCCGCAGCTCGTACGAGCCGTCCGCGCCGCCTTCCGTCCCGATCTCGGTGGTACCGCCGGCCGGCACCGCCAGGAAGAAGGCGCCGTGCTGCGCGGAGACCACCGGCGTCAGCTCGCTCATGATCAGCGAAGCCACGTCGTCGAGGTCGCGGCGGCCCTGCATCAGCGCGGAGATCCGGGCCAGGTTGCCCTTGAGCCAGTCCTGCTCCTTGTTGGCCAGGGTGGTGTCGCGCAGGTTGACGATCATCGTGTTGATGTTGTCCTGGAGGACCTGGATCTCGCCCGCCGCGTCCACGTCTACCTTCAGGCTGAGGTCGCCGCGGGTCACCGCGGTCGCCACGGCCGCGATCGCGCGCACCTGCCGGGTGAGGTTCCCGGCCATCTCGTTCACGGACTCGGTCAGGTCCCGCCAGGTGCCGTCGACGTCGCGCACCCGCGCCTGGCCGCCCAGGATGCCCTCGGTGCCCACCTCGCGGGCCACCCGCGTCACCTGGTCGGCGAAGGAGGAGAGCTGGTCGACCATCGTGTTGATGGTGGTCTTGAGCTCCAGGATCTCGCCCCGGGCATCGATGTCGATCTTCTTCGTCATGTCGCCCTTGGCGATGGCGGTCGTGACCATGGCGATCTGCCGCACCTGACCGGTGAGGTTGGAGGCCATGAAGTTCACCGAGTCGGTGAGGTCCTTCCACGTCCCCGAGACCCCGGGCACGTGCGCCTGCCCGCCCAGGCGGCCCTCCGTACCCACCTCGCGGGCCACCCTGGTCACCTCGTCGGCGAAGGACGACAGGGTCTTCACCATCGTGTTGACGGTGTCGGCGAGCTGGGCGACCTCGCCGCGCGCCTCGACCGTCACCTTCTTCGTCAGGTCGCCGTTGGCGACGGCCGCGGAGACCTGCGCGATCCCGCGCACCTGGGCCGTCAGGTTGCCGGCCATCGTGTTGACGTTGTCGCTGAGGTCCTTCCAGATGCCGGTCACCCCGCGGACCCGGGCCTGGCCGCCGAGGATGCCCTCGGTACCCACCTCGCGGGCCACCCGCGTCACCTGCTCCGCGAAGGAGGACAGCTGGTCCACCATCGTGTTGACGGTCGTGACGAGTTCGAGGATCTCGCCCTTGGCGTCGACGGTGATCTTCTTGGAGAGGTCGCCCATGGCGACCGCCGTCGTCACCTCGGCGATGTTGCGCACCTGCGAGGTCAGGTTGTTCGCCATGAAGTTGACGGACTGGGTGAGGTCCTTCCAGGTGCCGGAGACACCCTTGACCTCGGCCTGACCGCCGAGGATGCCCTCGGTACCCACCTCCCGGGCCACCCGGGTCACCTGCTCGGCGAAGTTCGAGAGCTGGTCGACCATGGTGTTGAGGGTGTTCTTCAGCTCCAGGATCTCGCCCCGGGCGTCCACGTCGATCTTCTGCGACAGGTCGCCGCGGGCCACCGCCGTGGCGACCTGGGCGATGTTGCGGACCTGCGAGGTCAGGTTCCCGGCCATGCCGTTCACCGAGTCCGTCAGGTCGCGCCAGACACCGGCCACGCCGGGCACCTGCGCCTGACCGCCGAGGCGGCCCTCCGTACCCACGTCCCGGGCCACCCGGGTCACCTGCTCCGCGAAGGCGGAGAGCTGGTCGACCATCGTGTTGATGGTGTTCTTCAGCTCCAGGATCTCGCCCCGGGCGTCCACGTCGATCTTCTGCGACAGGTCGCCGCGGGCCACCGCCGTGGTCACCTGCGCGATCTGGCGCACCTGCGAGGTCAGGTTGCCGGCCATGAAGTTGACGGAGTCGGTGAGCTCCTTCCAGGTGCCCGAGACCCCCTCGACCCTCGCCTGGCCGCCGAGGCGGCCCTCCGTACCCACGTCCCTCGCCATCCGCGTGACCTGGTCGGCGAAGGACGACAGCTGGTCGACCATCGTGTTGACGGTGTTCTTCAGCTGGAGCATCTCGCCGGAGACGTCCACGGTGACCTTCTGGGACAGGTCGCCGTTGGCCACCGCCGTGGTCACCTGCGCGATGTTGCGGACCTGCCCGGTGAGGTTGCGGAAGGCGGTGTTCACCGAGTCGGTGAGGTCCTTCCAGGTACCGGCGGCCCCCGGCACCTGGGCCTGGCCGCCCAGCTCGCCCTCGACGCCGACCTCGCGGGCCACACGCGTCACTTCCGCACCGAAGGACTGGAGTTGGTCGACCATCGTGTTGACGGTGTTCTTCAGCTCCAGCATCTCGCCGGCGACGTCGACCGTGACCTTCTGCGACAGGTCGCCGTTGGCAACCGCCGTCGTCACCGTCGCGATGTCCCGCACCTGGGTGGTGAGGTTGCGGAAGACCGTGTTCACCGAATCGGTGAGGTCCTTCCACGTCCCCGCCGCCCCCGGCACCTGCGCCTGGCCGCCGAGCGTTCCCTTGGCGCCGACCTCGCTGGCCACGCGCGTGACCTCGTCCGCGAAGGTCCGCAGCGTCTCGGTCATCTGGTTGATCGTTTCGGCCAGCTGCGCGACCTCGCCGCGCGCGCTCACCCGGACCTTCTGCGACAGGTCACCATTGGCGACCGCCGTCGTCACCTGGGCGATCCCGCGCACCTGGGCCGTCAGGTTCCCGGCCATGGTGTTGACCGAGTCGGTCAGGTCCTTCCACACACCCGCGACGCCGGGCACCTTGGCCTGGCCGCCCAGCTCGCCCTCCGTACCCACCTCGCGCGCGACCCTCGTCACCTCGGAGGAGAAGGACGACAGCTGGTCCACCATGGTGTTCACGGTGTTCTTCAGCTGGAGCATCTCGCCGGCCACGTGCACCGTGACCTTGCGCGACAGGTCGCCCTTGGCGACCGCCGTCGTCACGAGAGCGATGTCACGCACCTGCGCGGTGAGCCGGTACGCCATCGTGTTGACGGAGTCGGTCAAGTCCTTCCAGGAACCGGACATTCCGCGCACCTGGGCCTGGCCACCGAGCTTGCCCTCGGTGCCCACCTCCAGCGCCACGCGCGTCACCTCGTCGGTGAACGCGGACAGCTGGTCGACCAGGTTGTTGACGGTACGGCCGACCTTCAGGAACTCGCCGCGCAGCGGATGCCCGGCCCCCTCGGCGGCCTGCGTCCGCAGGTCCATCCGCTGGTCCAGATCGCCCTCGGCCACCGCCGACAGCACCCGTCCCACCTCGGACACCGGCCGGGCCAGATCGTCGACCAGCTGGTTCGAGGCGTCGATCGCGGCCGCCCAGGAACCCTCACAGGCACCCGTTTCCAGCCGTTCGCTCAGCTTCCCCTCACGGCCCACCATCCGCCTCACCCGGGACAGCTCCCCGGTCAGGTGCAGATTGCGGTCGGCGACCTCGTTGTAGACGGCGGCGATCTCCGCCATCACGCCCTCGCCGGACACCGTCAGCCGCTTGCGGAAGTTACCGTCCCGCATCGACACCAGGGCCGTGAGCAGCCGGTTCAGAGCGGCGGTATCCACCTCTGTCGTGCCGCCGCGCCGGGACCGCCCGCCCTTCGGCCGCGTCCCCGTACGCCGCACCACTGCGCCAGACTCCACCGTGTCCCTCCCGAAAGGGTCGACCACTGTTCCACCGGACACCTGACTCATCACAAGCCGGCTCTGCAAGCCTGCCCAGTGTTTCACCCTGGCCGAACCCGGCCATAACACTTCGGCACCATCGCACACCCGCCGTACCCTGCGAGTGGATTCCCGGACGACGGCACCATGCCGTCCGCGAAGGTAAGTAACCTGGCAACCGATGTCCAACCGCGTCGAAGGAGATTCGTGATCACGGCACGGGCGGCTGCCAGCTTCGACCCCCTCGGGCGCTCGGTCGCCGCCGCTCGCGCGTTCGTCCGCGACACCCTGCAGGGCTGGGGCTTCGCGGACATCGTCGACGACGCGGTGGTCCTCACCAGCGAGCTCGTCACCAATGCCGTGGTCCACGCCGGCACCCGGGCGGAGGTCCTGTGCCTGCGCACCGAGGACGGCGCCCGGGTCGAGGTCGCCGACCGCTATCCGGAGCGCGAGCTGCCGCTGCGGCACCCCGGCGAACGCCCGTACGCCGACCCCGACCGCGAGAACGGCCGCGGGCTGATGCTCTGTGCCGCCCTGGCCACCCGCTGGGGCGTCGAGTACACCGCCACCCACAAGCACGTCTGGTTCCGCCTCGATCTGCCAGACCGGCCGGTCGGTACCCGCTCGGCGGGTCCCGTCGTCCCCGACCGGATGCTTCCCCTCGCCGACAGCCGGGTCCGCGTCGCCGTGCTCCAGATCGACTCGGCCGACACCGTCTCCGCCTGGAACGAGGACGCCGAGCACATCTTCGGCCACCCCGCCGAGAAGGCGGTGGGCCGCCCGCTCGCCGAGCTCGCCGCCTGGCCGCAGACCCCGGGCACCGGGACCGGCATCGCCGAGGCCCTGCGCCTGTCCCGCTGGGAGGGCAGCTACGGCGTCCGCGGAGCCGACGGCCGCGTCATCCCCGTCTACGCCTCCCACCTGCGGGTCCGCGACGCCCACGGCGAGCCGTCCACCGTCTGCCTCCTCGTCCACGACGACGAGCGGGCCCTGCTCCAGAGCCCCGTACGGGTGCCCTCCACCGACGGCGGCCACTTCGCCGAGCCCCGCGCCGCCGACCCGTTCGAGGTCTTCATCGGCTCGCCCGCCCCCGACGACCTCGACGGCCTGCTCCAGCGCACGGTCGAGCGGGCCCGCGACCTCCTGGACGCCGACGCCGCCTTCCTGCTGCTCGCGACCGACGACGAGACCGAGCTGGAGGTCCGTGCCACCACCGGCCTGCCCTCCACCCGCCAGCGCTTCGCCCGCGTACCCGTCGAGGCTGGCACCAACCGCTACGGCTCCGCCCGCATGCCCGCCGTCCACGACGACCTCGTCGCCGTCCCCGGGGCCGTTCCGCTCCTGGACGCCACCGGCATGCGCTCCGCCGTCACCGTCCCCCTCAAGGTCGAGGGCCGGCTCACCGGCTCCCTGGGCGTCGCCGCCGAGAGCCCCGGCCGCTACTCGAACGAGGAGGCGCTGCACCTCCAGTTCGCCGCCGACCGCATCGCCCTGGCGGTGGAGTCCGCCCGCCTCGGTGAACTGGAGCGGCTGCGCCGCGGCTCCCTGTCCTTCCTCGTCGAGGCCTCCGACCTGCTGGCCGGCACCCTGGACCGGGACCAGACCCTGGCCCTCATGGCCCAGATGACCGTCCCGACCCTCGCCACCTGGTGCGCCGTCTACACCATCGCCGACCAGTCCTCGGACCCGTACCTCAGCTACGTCCTCCACGAGGACGAGGACCGCATCGACGGCCTGAAGGCCCTGCTGTCGCGGGTCAGCCCGCCCGAACCGGTCCGCGAGGCCGGCGCCCGCCCGTGGCCCGAAGCCACCGTGGCGGTCGGCGGCGAGACGGTGGTCCTGCCCCTCCTCGCCCGCAACCGCGTCATCGGGATGCTCACCCTGGGCAAGCCGAGGGAGGAGCACTTCCGCCAGGAGATCCTCGAACTCGCCGAGGACCTCTCCCGGCGGGCCGCCCTCGCCCTGGACAACGCCCGCCTGTACTCCGAGCGCACCGCGATCAGCCGCTCCCTGCAGCGCAGCCTGCTGCCGCCCGGCTCCCCCGCCATCCCCGGTATGGAGGTCGAGGTCATCTACCGCGCCGCCGGCGAGGGCAACGAGGTGGGCGGCGACTTCTACGACGTCTTCCCGATCCGTGACGGCGCGTACGGCTTCGCCATCGGCGACGTCTGCGGCACCGGCCCGGAGGCCGCCGCCGTGACGGGCCTGGCCCGGCACGCGCTGCGCCTGCTGGCCCGCGAGGGCCTCGGCGGCCCGGCCGTCCTCGAACGCCTCAACGCGGCCATCCTCGACGAGGGGGCGCGCAGCCGGTTCCTCACCCTCCTCTACGGCGAGCTCCACCCGCAGCCGGACGGCGGCGCCCTGATGAAGGTCGTCTGCGCGGGCCACCCGCTCCCGCTGCGCCTGCGCCCGAACGGCCAGGTCGACGCTGCGGCGGAACCTCAGCCGCTGCTGGGTGTGATCGAGGACCTGGAACTGTACGAGCAGACCCTCACCCTCGACCCGGGCGACGTCCTGCTGTGCGTCACGGACGGCGTGACCGAGCGGCGCGAGGGAAGTCGGATGCTCGGCGACGACGGCCTCACGGAGGTCCTCACGACCTGTACGGGCCTGACCGCCGGCGCGGTCGCCTCACGTGTCCTGCGTGCGGTGGAGCGGTTCGCGGCCGAGCCCGCCTCGGACGACATGGCGATCCTGGCGTTCCGCGTGCCCCACCCGCGGGCGGGCGATTAATCACGGTGCGCGCGGCGGTGGTCTGGGCTAGCCTCGGCGCCCATGCCGACTCCCCGTACGCGCCCTGATTACACCGCCGACGAACGCACCCAGCTCCTGGGCTGGCTCGACATGCACCGCTCGATCATCCATTGGAAGTGCGAGGGCCTCTCCGACGAGGCCGCCCACCGCCCCGTCCTGCCGTCCTCTCCGCTGATGACCGCGGCGGGGCTCGTCTCCCACATGCGCTGGGTGGAGCACTGCTGGTTCGAGGTGATGCTGCTGGACCGGCCGACCGACGCCAATCCCCAGTTCGGGGACGTGGAGGACGCGGACATGCAGGCCGAGGGAATCCCTCTCGGCCGGCTCCTGAAGGAGTACGACCGCCAGTGCGCGGTGTCGAACGAGATCCTGGCCTCGCTCTCCCTGGACGACACGGGCCGCAACACGGAGTTCAAGGCGGGTGCCGCCTCGGTGCGCTGGGTCCTGCTCCACATGATCGAGGAGACCGCCCGCCACGCCGGCCACCTGGACGCGATACGTGAACTGCTGGACGGCGAGAAGGGCTACTACTGACCCCAGTAACGCAAAAAGGCCCCCGCCTGATGGCGGGGGCCTTTTCGTTTGGAGCCCTTTAACGGAATCGAACCGTTGACCTTCTCCTTACCATGGAGACGCTCTACCGACTGAGCTAAAAGGGCGGGTTGTTCGGCGGCGTCCTACTCTCCCACAGGGTCCCCCCTGCAGTACCATCGGCGCTGAAAGGCTTAGCTTCCGGGTTCGGAATGTAACCGGGCGTTTCCCTAACGCTATGACCACCGAAACACTATG
>NZ_SSBM01000049.1:0-39602 GCF_004795115.1 Streptomyces sp. A0592 | reverse complement strand
CTCCGACCTCAAACAAGACGCCTCACAACTCCTCATCCTCGACGCAGCCGGCCTGACCACCCTCGCCACCATCCACCTCCCCCACCGCGTCACCGCCGGCCTCCACGGCTCCTGGATCCCCGACACCAACACCCCCCGCAACGCGACCTGATCCCGGCCCGCGGACAGGTCGGGGGCCGTTTCAAACCCCTCTGGAACGGCCCCTGAGCTGCGCCTTCGTCTGAGCGTGTGCCCGAGCGGCCGGCGTTCGCGATCTTGTCGCCGGGGGGGGTGGATACGGCTCGCGGGCGGCATCGGCCGGGGCCCGGAAATAGCCGAAGGGCCGTTTCGGATTGCTCCAAAACGGCCCTCGACCTGCGACTCTTTCGAGTCGGGACGACAGGATTTGAACCTGCGACCCCTTGACCCCCAGTCAAGTGCGCTACCAAGCTGCGCCACGTCCCGATGCCCGCTGACCTGGGGTTTCCCCTGGCCGAACGCGCATGAGAACGATACCGCATTTCAGTGGGTGGTCGCGCGCGCCTTTCCGCCACCCGTTCACGATCAGGTCAGGCGCTGCCTGACGTCAGCTCCGGATGGGCCGCGACCAGGCGTTTCGGGGCCGCCTGGAGCCAGGAGTCGGTCAGGATCGAGCGCAGCTCGGCCTCGTCCTGCACCGCCGCCAGGCGGACCCGGATCCACGCGTAGTTGTCGTCGTGACCTGCACGCATGAAAAACTTCTCCGGTTCCGCCGCGATCAGCTCGGCCCGTTCCTCCTTGGGACATTTCACCCCGATCGAGGTGTCGTCGTCGGCGAGCGCGGCAAAGATCTTCCCGCCCACCCGGAAGGTCGGCATGCCCCATGCCGGCTTCTCGGTGCTGTCCGGGAGGGACAGTGCGATCAGGCGGACGTCCTGCACGGTGGTGGCCATCCCCGGGACTCCTCTCCAGCCTCCGGCTCCGGTGGATCCTCGTCCGACGACCGTAGCCCCCGCCACCGACAACCGTGCTCACACGCGCCGGTCCTCCCGCTCGTGCAGCAGCGCCACGAGCTCCGCCGCCAGCTCCTTCGCGGTGGCGAGCCCCTCCGTCCCCCACCGCCGCGGCACCACGTCCACCGCGCACACCGTGCCCAGGACGATCCCGCGCCGGTCGGTCAGCGGTGCACCCAGGTAGGAACGGACCCCGCTCCCGTCCACCACCACGTTGCCGGCGAACCGGGCGAAGTCCCGCACGTCCTCCAGCACCAGCGCGCGCCTGCGCACCACCACGTGCGGGCAGTAGCCGTGGTCGCGGGCCAGGACCCGCGCCGGGTAACCGCTCTCGGGGGCGTCGGGCGCATGGTGCAGCCCCGCGAAGAACTGGCGTTCCTCGCCGACGAAGTTCACCCCCGCGTAGGGGGCGCCGAGAACGTCCGCGACGCGCCGCGCGAAGGCGTCCAGTTCGGTGTCCACCCGCTCTCCCAGACCCAGTTCGCGCAGCCGGACGGCCCGCGCGGGCGCCTCCCGGTCCACCGGTGTGAGCAGCAGGTGTCCGGTCGATTCGTAGTAGAGCATCACGTTTCCCCCGACTCTGTTAACAGTGGCGTTGATGTCGATCGGGACGCGGCCGTGCACAGCAGGTGACGGACCAGGGCGGCGAGCGTCACCGTCCCGGAGCTGGTCAGGCGCGCGTCGCACCGTACGACGGGCACCTCGGGCCCCAGTCCCACCGCGTCCCGGACCTCGTCGGGCGTGTAGCGGTGGCAGCCGTCGAACTCGTTGACGGCGACGACGAAGCCGATGCCGCGCCGCTCGAAGAAGTCCACGGCCGGGAAGCAGTCCGCGAGGCGGCGGGTGTCCGCGAGCACCACGGCGCCGAGCGCGCCCGCGCACAGCTCCTCCCACAGGAACCAGAACCGGTGCTGGCCGGGCGTGCCGAAGAGGTAGAGCACGTGGCGGTCGTCCAGGGTGATCCGGCCGAAATCGAGCGCGACGGTCGTCGTGGTCTTGGCCTCGACCCCGTGCAGCGGGTCGGCATCGGTGCCGAGGTCGCTGAGCCGTTCCTCCGTGCTCAGCGGCTCGATCTCGCTCACCGCGCCCACGAAGGTGGTCTTCCCCGCCCCGAAACCCCCCGCGACCAGCACCTTCAGTGTGACGGGGGCGTCACAGTCGTTTGCGTAGGCCATCGAGCACCGCCAGGAGGAGGGACTGGTCATCGGCGGCGAGCGACCCTTCGCCGGGGAACCGCGGCGACTGCGCCATCACGGCCCCGCAATCCATGAGATCGGACAGCAGCACCTTGACCACTGCGGCGGGGAGCCTCAGCTGGCCCGCCAGCTCGGCGACGGTGACCGCTGCCGTGCCGGCGCACAATCGCAGCGCGAGGGTGTGCTCGGCCCCGAGCGGGATGCGCGGGCGCACCCCGGTCGCGGTCATCAGCGACAGCAGGTCGAGCGCGATGCCCGGTCTGGTCCGGCCGCCGCTGGCGGTGTACGGGCGCATGACCCGCCCCGCCGATCCGTCGAGCCACGGTGTGTCCCGCCCTTTCCCGTACGCCCCCCTGCCGTGGGCCCTCATCGCTCCACGTTCGCGGCGGGCCGCCGGGGCGCCGCCGCGAGGTACGGGCGGACGCTCTTCACCAGCATCGCCATCTCGTAGCCGAGCACGCCGGCGTCGGCCTCCCGGTCGGCGAGGACGGCCAGGCAGGTCCCGGATCCGGCCGCGGACACGAAGACGAGCGCGGTGTCGAGCTCGACGACGACCTGCCGTACCTCCGCCCCCTCGCTGAACCGGGCGCCGGCGCTGCGGCCGAGCGAGTAGAGGCCGGAGGCGAGGGCCGCCATGTGGTCGGCGCTGTCGGGGTCCATGCCGTGTACGCAGGTCACGAGCCCGTCGGCGGTGAGCAGTACGGCACTGCGGGTGTAGGGCACGCGCTGGACCAGGCCGCTGAGCAGCCAGTCGAGGTCCGAGAGCCGGCTGCCGGTCTTCGTCGCCATGTTGCCGCTCATGGTGGTGTGCTCCTTGCCGAGGTTGCTGAACGCGCTGGGGTTGCGGGGGGTGCTGGGGGTCATACCTGGTTCTCCGACTGCGCGAGGCCGAAGCCCCGCTGGAAGGCGGCCATGAGGCCGGGGTCGTGCACGGGTTGCTCGGCGTCCGCGGGGCGCCGCGGGGCCGGTGCCTCGCGCAGCTGGGGCGCGAGGTGCTGCTGCGCGCGGCGCCGGGGCAGCTCGGGCCGCTCGCCCACGGCGTGCCCGTCGGACTCCCCCGCCCCGGTCCGGGGCCGGGCTGCCGCCCATGAGTCGCCCGACGGCCCACCGTCGGGCCCGGGCCCGCCCGACGTTCCGATGCCGGGAGCGGACCAGGTACCGGCCGCCGCCCCGGCGTGCGGCTCGTTCCCCGGCCGGGCAGCCGCCGCGGAACCGGGCTCCGGCCGGGCCACAGCCCCTGGCCCACCGCCGGTCCATGGATCCGCAGCGGCCCCGGCTGTGCCCCAGAAGGCGGACGGGGCCCCGGAGGCGTCGGCGGTGGAACCGGGAGCCAGCCCGGTAGCGGGCTCGCTCGACGGCCAGGTGTCCACCGCGGCGCCGAGCCCTCGCCGGTCCGACCTGTCGGCCGCAGGCGCCGCCTGCGGCGCGGCCCCCGGCTCTGGCCAGGCCTCGGGCTCTCCCGACCGCCAGATCCCAGACCCTGGCCGACCCGACGGGTCACCGTCGGTCGCGGCCCACGCGTCGCCCCGTCCGCCGGGCGGGGTGCCGGACGAGTCCCACACGTCCGCCACGGCACCGGGCTCCGGCCCGGTCCCGGGCTCGGCCGGCTCCGCGCCGCCATGTGCGGGCCAGGCGTCCGACGCCAAGCGGGGTTCCCGACCTGCCGACCGTCCGGCCGGCGTACCGGCCTCGGGCTCGGCCCAGGTCGCGGCATCCGCCGGCCCGCTGGCGGGCTCGCCCGACAGGGCACCGCCGGGGGCCGGCCGGGCGTCCGGCCCACGGGCGGCCTCCCGGCGGTGTGCCCGGCCGACCACAGGCGCAGCCTGCACCTCCGCCTCGGGTCCACTCGGCCACGCGGCCGCAGGCTCACCCGGCTCGGCCGGCCGGGGGCCCGCGGCGGTCTCGGGTGCGTGCCCCGACGGGGCCGGCGGTAGGCCGCCGGTGCCCGTCGTGGTGGCGCCCCAGGTCTCGGCGGGGGCCGGGTCGGGTTCGGGGCGGGGGGTGGGGACGGTCGGGCCCGCCCTGCGGGGCAGCGGCATGCGGGCCGGCTCCAGCGGCGGCGTCACCCGTGAGCCCCCGGCCGCGTCCGCCGCGTCGGCCGCGCCCAGCAGCTCCTGCGGCAGCACCAGCACCGCGAGGACGCCGCCGTAGATGTTCGACTTGAGCTCGACCGCGATCCCGTGCCGCCGCGCCAGCGCCGAGACGACGTACAGCCCGATCCGCCCGTCGGCGAGCAGGCTGCGGACGCTGACCTGGTCGGGGTCCCCGAGCAGGGTGTTCATCCGGTGCTGCTCCTCGGCCGGCATGCCCAGTCCCCGGTCCTCCACCTCGACCGCGATGCCGGCGGTGACCCGCTCGGCGCGCAGCACCACATCGGTGTCGGGGGCGGAGAACACCGTGGCGTTCTCGACGAGTTCGGCCAGCAGGTGCACCACATCGGCGACGGCGTGTCCGCGGACGCTGCCGCCCGCCGGCGGCACGACCTTGACCCGGGTGTACTGCTCGACCTCGGCGACCGAGGAGCGGAGTACCTCGCTCAGGTCGATCGGCCGGGTCCACTGGCGGCGCGAGGCCGCGCCGCCCAGCACCGCGAGGTTCTCGGCGTGGCGGCGGATCCGGGTGGCGAGGTGGTCGACGTGGAAGAGCTCCTTGAGCAGGTCCGGGTCCTCGACCGTGTCCTCCATCTCGTCCAGCAGCGAGATCTCGCGGTGGACGAGGGACTGGAGGCGGCGCGCGAGGTTGACGAAGACCTCGACCTTGCGCTCGCTGTCGGTCGGGGCGGCCGGTGCGGCCAGCCGTACCAGGGTCGTGTGGGCCTGTTCGCGGGCGCCGCGCAGCTCCTGGGAGAGCAGCCAGAACTCGTCCACGCCGGCCGGGTCGCCCCCGGTGAGCGGGGCGTTCGGCCCGCCCCGGACCGGCCGGGGCGGGGCCTCGCCCCGCTCCAGCCGGTCGGCGGCCGTCCGCAGCTCCTGGCGCCCGCGCACGCTGGAGCGGCGCAGCGCCTCGCACCGGTCCCGTACGGCCTTGGCCGCGCGCTGGGCCCCGAGCAGGGCGGCCGCGAGGGCGCCGACCGTGAGCAGGGCGCAGCCCGTGAGCACCGGCCAGAGCCGGGCGTCGCGGTCGCCGGCCCCGCCGCCGAGCTGAAGGGTGAAGATCACCGCGGCGGCGCCGCTGAGGGCGGCGGCGAGCGTGGGCAGGAGGGCGGCGCGTACCAGCTGGGGGCGTATCTGCCGGCCGGGACCGGTGACGGCGTGTCTCGACGGGGCGTGGCGGGCGGCGCGGAGTCCGGACATCGGCGTCCTCGGTACGTGGGGCCCGGCCCCCAGCGTTCCCGGGGCCCGGTGTTGATCACCGAATACCCACGCTAGACCCCGCTGTCCCGCCCCGGACTGCCAGTTGGCGAACTTCGCGGGGGTGCTTCCCGCTCCCGGTGGAGCGCTCGTACAGCAGCCCGAATGCGCCGGTCAGGCCGCTGCGGCCGCCCGGCGGCGCCCCTCTTGGCACGCTCGTACGACGCCGGCCGCCACTCCCCGGCCCGGGAGCCGGCGGCCGGCACCCGGCGCTCGATGCCGACCGCCACGAGATGCCGTCCGCTACGACCCGACGGACTCCGGCTTCTCCTGTCCGCCGACTGCCGACGACGCCACGCGGGCCGCTGTCGCCGCCGCACCGCCGGCTTCGCGCGGGGGCACGGCCGCAGGCCCGTCCACGGGTCCGCCCGCCGCTGCCCCGGCGACGAACGGGCGCCACCACGGCTCACCGGGAGCCCCCTCGGCGCCGGGCTCGAACGGCTGGCCCGGGATCGGCAGCGCGACGGCCGCTCCGGCTCCCTGGGCGGCGGCCAGCGTGCCCTCGCCCGGCTCGTCCCACGGGTGCAGGGCCAGGTTGAAGGTGCCCCAGTGGATCGGCAGCATCGTGCCGTGCGGGGTGCCGCCCTGGAGGTCGAGGTGGGCGCGCATGCCCTCCTCGGGGGTCATGTGGATGTCCGGCCAGTACTCCGAGTAGGCACCGATCTGGATCATCGTGGCGTCGAAGGGGCCGTGCGCGGCGCCGATCTCCGCGAAGCCGGGGAAGTAGCCCGTGTCGCCGCTGTGGTAGATCCGGTGCTCGTCGCCCGCGACCACCCAGGAGGCCCACAGGGTGTGCTGCTGGTTGCGCAGGCCGCGACCGCAGAAGTGCCGGGCGGGGGTCGCCGTGAGGGACAGCCCGGCGATCTTGGTGGTCTCGTTCCAGTCGAGCTCGCGCAGCCGCTCGGGCGACACGCCCCAGCGCTCCAGGTGCGCGCCGACGCCGAGCGGGACGGCGAACATCGTGTCCGTACCGGCCAGCGCCTTGATCGTCGGCAGGTCGAGGTGGTCGTAGTGGTCGTGCGAGATGACCACGACGTCCACCTCGCCCAGTGCGGCCAGCGGAACCGGCACGGGGTGCAGCCGCTTGGGGCCGGCGAAGGGGAAGGGGGAGCAGCGCTCGCCCCACACCGGGTCGAACAGCACCCGGCGCCCGTCGATCTCCGCGAGCACGCTGGAGTGGCCCATCCAGGTCAGACGCAGACCGCTGACAGGGGGCTTCGCCAGGTCCGCGAGGGTGGTCGGGTGCACCGGGATGGCCGCCGCGGGACTGCGCCGCAGCCGCTGCTCGCGGTGGAAGTAGATCTTCGCGAACTCCGTCATAGACCCCGAGGGCCTGTTGCGG
This sequence comes from Streptomyces sp. A0592, assembly GCF_004795115.1. Lineage (NCBI taxonomy): Bacteria > Bacillati > Actinomycetota > Actinomycetes > Kitasatosporales > Streptomycetaceae > Streptomyces > Streptomyces sp. A0592. The sequence goes on along the minus strand of NZ_SSBM01000049.1, from coordinate 32,743 downwards.
GCCCCGACCGGGTTCTGGAAGACGCCGTCGGCGAAGTTCGGCGAGCGGCGGATCCGCTCCAGCCTGGGGCCGGACGGGTCCGCGCCGAAGGCTTCGGGCCGCAGGGCGCGCAGCCGCGGACGGAGGGGACGGGAGCCGGTCAAAGCGCCTCCAGGGAGGATGGGGTCGGTGCGGTCGTATCGCTACGAACGTCCCAACGCACACCGGCCCCGAAGGATTCCACCCGCCCCTTCCGCCCGCCCCTTCCGCCCGCCCCTCACGCCTGCCCCTGCCGCCCGCCTCGTCGTCCTGCGGCTGCGCTCGTACGGCGGCTACAGCGGCAGCAGGTCCGGCCGCTTCGCCTCGACGTGGTCGCCGGAGGACTCGCCGCGCAGCCTGCGGCCGATCCACGGCACCAGGTACTCGCGGGCCCACTGGATGTTGTCGCGGGTCACGTCCACCGAGCCGCGCGGGCGCAGCAGCGGCCACGGCTGGTCGGGGTCGGTCGGCACTTCCAGGCCGAGCACCTGCCCGGCGCGCAGTGCGACGCGGGTGTGGCCCTCGGGCGAGAGGTGGAGCCGGTCGGCGTCCCAGGCGCGCCGGTCCTGTATGGACCTCAGCGACCACAGGTCGAGCACCGGGCAGTCGTAGCGGTCGGCGATGGCGCGCACGTGCGCGCTGTACGTCGCGACCTTGCCCCGGATGTGCTTGAGGACCGGCACGCCGCGGGTGTCGAAGCCGGTGGTGATCATGACGTGGCCGACGGCTCCGGTGAGGTCGGCCACGGCCGCCTCGAACCGTTCCGCCACGTCGTCCGGGTCGCTGCCGGGCCGGATGATGTCGTTGCCGCCCGCGCAGAAGGTGACCAGGTCCGGGGCGAGGGCCTTGGCTCTCGGTACCTGGTCCGCCACGATCTGGTCGAGGAGCTTCCCGCGCACCGCGAGATTCGCATACCGGAAGTCGTGCTCTTCGCGCTGATCGGCCAGGAGCACGGCGAGCCGGTCCGCCCAGCCCAGAAAAGATTCCCCCGGCCCCGGGTCCCCCACGCCCTCTGTGAAGCTGTCCCCGATCGCCGCGTACGAGCCGATGTTCTTGAGTTTCGTCGTCGTCGCTGCCACGAGAACCCATCCTTCACTCCCGTAACCAACCTACGCCAACGTAATGAGGGGTTGACGGGCCGTGATCTGTACCACGCGGGAGATAAGGAATAAGTACACGTGGGGCCGGGACCCCCCTCGGGTCCCGGCCCCACGCGTGTCCGTGCTCCGTCGGCGGCTGCCGTCAGAGGCTGGCGCCCTTCGAGCGGAGGTAGGCGATCGGGTCCATGTCCGAGCCGTAGGACGGGCTCGTGCGGATCTCGAAGTGCAGGTGCGGGCCGGTCGAATTGCCGGTGGAGCCGGAGAGTCCGAGGCTCTGGCCGGCGGTGACGCTCTGGCCGGAGGAGACGGAGAGCTGGGACAGGTGGGCGTACTGGGAGTACTTGCCGTCGGCGTGCCGGATGACGACCTCGTTGCCGTAGGAGCCGCTCCAGCCGGCGGAAACCACGGTGCCCGCGCCGACGGCCTTCACGGTGGTGCCCATGGCCGCGATGAAGTCGACACCGGTGTGGTAGCCCGAGGACCACATGGCGCCCGCGACCTTGTACTGGGTGGAGATGCCACCGCTGACCGGGGCCACGAATCCGGAGGCGGCCGGCTGCGCGGCGGCGGGCGCCTCCGGGGCGGAGTCCTGCTGCGCCTGCGGGGCGGCGGGCTGCCCGGCCCGCTTCGACTCGGCCTTCGGGGCCGCCTTCGCAGCGGACTCGGGGGCGGTGCGCGGGGCGGGGACGGCGCGCGGGGCGGGCGCGGCGTCGACCGGGGAGGCCTCGCCGCGACCGCCGAGGGTCAGCTTCAGGCCGGGGTGGATCAGCGACGGGTCGCTGCCGACCGCCTCGCGGTTCTGCTCGTACAGCCGCTCCCAGCCGCCGGAGAGGTTGCGCTCGGCGGCGATCTCGGAGAGGCAGTCGCCCGGGACGACCGTGTAGACGGTCGGCGCGGCCTGCACGGCGGCCGCCGGGGCGGCCTGGAGGGCGGCGGGGACCTGCGGGGCCACGGCGGGTGCGACGGCGGGGGCCGCCGCCGGGGCGCCGGCCGCGTGGGCGCCGGCCGCGCCGATCAGCGGCAGGGCGAGGGCCGCGCCGCCGGTGCCTGCGACCGCGAATCCGCGGGAAATGGAAAGGGACTTGGGACGGCGGTGCTTACCCTTTGCAGGCATGACGCATTCCTCTCCGGCGCCTGCGAGGTGAGCTGTCGGGTTCGGACTGGAGATGTCCGGCCGCACATGTACGGGACATGAACGACTTCACCCCGAGCCGTATCGGAGAAAAGATCTCCGGCACAGCGGCTTACCTGGTTCCCCCGCTCCTGCCGCGCGAAATGGTTCGGTTGCGGTTTCCGGGCGGCGGCAGGATTCGGCGATCCACCCGGATCGATCGCGAAGGTAATCCCTTGCGGGTACGCCGAACAAGCCGTGAATTCCCTGACGGATTCACAGGTATGAGGGACCGCCGGAATTCCGGTCACCCTCCGTCCATTCCGCTCCGCCAACAGCCGTCCCCACCGGGCCATTCGGCTTTGACGATCAGGCACTCACGGTCACCGTATGATCTGGCTCACGGGGCGGTGCCCGATCTCGCCTCCGGATATGGCAAGTTGGCGCCAAACAGCTCAATTCGGACAGACGCCCCAAGAGAAGGTGAAGGAGTTCCCGTGACCCAGCAGATACAGGAGCCGGAGCTGACCGGAGTGCGCAATTTCCGCGATGTGGGCGGATTGCCGACTTCTGATGGTCGAAGGGTCGGGACGGGACGACTGTTCCGAAGCGGACATCTCGCACATGCCACGGAAACCGATGCAGAGTTCCTCGCTTCGCTCGGCCTCCACACCGTCTTCGACTTCCGCAACGGCGCCGACCATGCCCTGGAGGGCCCGGACGTCGAACTGCCCGGCGTGCGGAACGTCAACATCCCGCTCTCGGACCCGGCGGACGGCCGGGAGTTCTGGCGGCTGGTCCGCGACGGCGACCTCGACCAGCTCCGCGCGATCCTCGGCGACGGCAAGGCCGCTGCCCGGATGGCGAACTCCTACCGCGGGATCATCCGGACCCGCACCGCCGAGCACAGCCGGGTCGTCCACGCCATCGCCGATGACAGCGTCCCCGCCCTCCTGCACTGCGCGGCCGGCAAGGACCGGGCCGGCCTCTCCGTCGCCGTCACCCTGCTCGCCGTCGGCGTCGAGCGCGAGGCGATCGTGGCGGACTACCTGGAGTCGAACGCCCCGCACCGCCGCTACCGCGTGCGCCGCAGCTCCGAGTCGGCCGAGGCCCGCTCGCCCGAGGTGATGGAACTGCTCGCGCCGCTCTTCGACGCCCGCGCCGAGTACCTGGTCGCCGCCTTCGACACCATCGACGAGGTCTGGGGCGGGGTGGACCGCTACCTGGCGGAGGGCCTCGGGCTGAAGCCCGAGACCCTCGACCGGCTCCGGGACCGGCTGTTGGTCTGACCCGGGACCCTGGACCCGGAGCCGGGCCCCGAAGCCGGGAGCCCGGGACCCGGAGCCCGGGGCCTCGGGCCGGGGGCGGGGACGCAGGTCGTCAGCGCGCCGCGACGGCCTGCTTCACCAGCGTCCTGCCGAAGTCCCACATCAGACCGGACCCGCCGTGCGCCTCGTCCATGACCTCGCGGAAGGCGGCGACGAACCGGTCCACGTCCTGCTCGCCCAGGACCAGCGGCGGAATCAGCTTGATCACCTCCAGGTGGTCCCCGGAGACCTGGGTGAGGATCCGGTGCTTCTGCAGCAGCGGCACCACGACCATCTGCGCGAAGAGGCCCTTGCGGGCCGCCTGGAGCATGGTCCAGCGGCTGCGGAGCCCCAGCGAGGTGGGCCGCCCGAACTCGATGCCGATCATCAGGCCGCGCCCGCGCACCTCGTACAGCAGCTCGTACTCGTCCACCAGGGCCGCGAGCCGCCCGCGCAGCAGGTCGCCGGTGGCCCGCGCGCGGGCCACGAGGTGCTCGTCCTCCATGACGGACAGCACCGCCAGCCCGGCCGCCATCGCCTGCGCGTTGGAACCGAAGCTCGCGGAGTGCACGAGCACCCGGTCCATGGACGAGTAGACCTTCTTGAAGATCCAGTCCTTGCCCAGGGTCGCGCCGACCGGCACGTAGCCGCCCGACAGCGCCTTGGCCACGCACACCAGGTCGGGCTCCACACCCGGCTCGTGCTGGTACGCGTAGAAGTCCCCGGTACGTCCCAGACCGGTCTGCACCTCGTCCGCGATCAGCAGCGCCTTGTGCCGGTGCAGCAGCTCCTGCGCGGCGAGCAGGAATCCCGGCGGGGCCGCGAGGACCCCCTTGCCCTGGATCGGCTCGACGACGAAGGCGGCGACGTCCCCGCGCTTCAGCTCCCTCTCCAGGGCTGCCAGGTCCCCCAGCGCCACCTCCGTGTCGGGCAGCAGCGGTGCGAAGCCGTCCCGGAACCCGCCCTCGCCGTTCACCGACAGCGAGCCGGTGGTCAGCCCGTGGAAGGCGTGGTCGCAGTAGAGGATCCGGGGCCGCCCGGTGGCGTACCGGGCGAACTTCAGGGCCGTCTCCACCGCCTCGGTGCCGCTGTTGCCGAAGAAGACCCGGTCCAGGTGGGGGCTGTACGACAGGAGCTTCTCGGCCAGCAGCCCGGGCAGCGGCTGGCAGTCGAAGCGGGTGAGGTCGGCGAGCTGGGCGTCCAGCACGTCGTGCAGCGCCCGCCGGACGACGGGGTGGTGGCGGCCCAGGCCCATCACCCCGAAGCCGGCGAGCATGTCGAGGTAGTCGTTGCCCTCGGCGTCCCAGAAGTGGGCTCCCTCGGCGCGTTCGTAGACCTTGTCGAAGCCGATGGTGCGCAGCATCCGGGGCAGTTGGTGGTTGAGGTGGCGGGCGTGCAGCTCGTACCGCTCCGCCCCGCGCGCGGCGAGCAGGGCGCCGAGGTCGAACCCGCCGCCCGGCCCCTCGTCCGCCGGGCTCATGCCGATCCGTCCCGCTTGCCTCCGACCGTCTCCCGGGCGGCCCGCAGGGATTCCTTGAGGGAGCCCATGGTGGCGAGGACGGCGGTGGGCTCGTAGCCGCAGTGCGCCATGCAGTTCGCGCAGCGCGGGTCCTTTCCGCGGCCGTACTTGTTCCAGTCGGTCTCCTCCACGAGCTCCCGGTACGTCGGCACATAGCCGTCGCTCATCAGATAGCAGGGGCGCTGCCAGCCGAAGAGGGAGTAATTCGGAATGGCCCAGGCCGTGCAGGGGAAATCGGCTTTCCCTTCCAGGAAGTCCAGGAAGAGCGGGGAGTGGTTGAGCCGCCAGCGCCGCCGGTTGCCGCCCGCGAAGGCCTTCCTGAAGAGTTCGCGGGTCTGGTCGACGCCCAGGAAGTGCTCCTGGTCCGGTGCCTTTTCGTAGGCATAGGCGGGCGAGATCATCATCTCGTCCACCTTCAGGTCGTCATTGAGGAAGTTGAGGACCTCGATGATCGTCTGCGGGGTGTCGGTGTTGAAGAAGGTGGAGTTCGTGGTCACCCGGAAGCCACGCCTCTTGGCCTCCTTGATGGCCTCGACCGCCTCGTCGAAGACGCCTTCCTTCGCCACCGATTCGTCGTGGCGCTCGCGCAGGCCGTCGATGTGCACGGCGAAGGCGAAGTACGGGGAGGGTGTGAACTTCTCGATCTTCTTGCGCAGCAGCAGCGCGTTGGTGCAGAGGAAGACGTACTTCCGCCGTGCCACCAATTGCCGGACGATCTCGTGGATCTGCGGGTGCATCAAGGGCTCTCCGCCCGCGATGGACACCATGGGCGCACCGGACTCCAGTACGGCCCCGACCGCCTGGGCCACCGGCATGCGCTGCTTGAGCACTCCTGCCGGGTGCTGGATCTTCCCGCACCCCTCGCAGGCCAGGTTGCACGCGTAGAGGGGCTCCAGCTCCACGATCAGCGGGAACTTCTCACGCTTGCGGAGCTTCTGTTCGAGCAGATAGGTCCCGACCCTGACGGTCTGGCGCAGCGGCATGGCCATCTGGCTCACCTCCTGGGGAGCAGCGAAGAACGGTGCCATTCGTAAAACGCGGGCAGTACGGCACGCAGAACACGGAAGGCCGATATTCCCCCGCGCACCGTGCCGATTCGGACGAGCTCATGCTCCGGGGCGTCCACGATCACCCGGACGGCCGCAACGAGGCGGTCCGCGCCCCGGACCGCGGCCCAGAGGGTCGCCGCGGACTCCATGTCGACCGCGACGGCGCCGGTGGCGCGCAGGTGTGCGCGCTCCTGGCCGCGGACGACGTGGTCGGACCCGGTCAGCGGGCCGGTGTGCACGGTCCGGCCGGGGACGGCCCGGGCCAGCGCCTCGGCGAGCAGCGCGGTCCCGGTGCAGGGGACGGTCCCCCGCGGGTCGCGGGTCTCCTCCGCGACGACGAGGTCGCCCGGGCTCATGCCGGGGACGAGCCCGGCGCAGAACCCGGTGGCGAGGACGGCGGCCCGGTCCATGCCGGCCCGGTCCAGGGTCCGGCGCAGGGCCCGTTCGGCCGCGCGCGGGCCCATTCCGGTGCGCAGCAGGGTGTGCGTCCCGGCCTGCGCCCGGTCCGTACCGCGTACGCAGCCGTGCCCCGCGCTGCGCAGCGCCACCTGCTCGATGCGCAGGGCGCACGCGACGAGCAGCGGGCCGCCCCGGGCCTCCCGGTCGCCCTCGGCGGCGGACATCAGGGGCCCCCGGCGGGTGGGCCTGCCGGGACGGACGGTTCCCCGTACAGGTAGCGGCCGAGTGCGGTCAGCGGGAACACCTGCCGGTACAGGTGGTAGTTGATGGAGAAGTCCCAGGGGAAGCCGGTCCCGGTGAAGTACGGCTCGTCCCAGGAGCCGTCCGCCCGCTGGGTCCGGACCAGGTGGGCGATGCCCCGTTCGACGGCCTTGCCGTCCCGTTCACCGGCCGACAGCAGGGCCATGAGCGCCCACGCGGTCTGCGAGGGGGTGGAGGCGCCCTTCCCGGCCCACGCGCGGTCCTTGTAGGAGCGCTGGTCCTCCCCCCAGCCGCCGTCGTCGTTCTGTACGGATTCCAGCCAGCGCACGGCCCGCCGGACCGCGGGGTGTCCCGGCGCGATGCCGACCGCGGTGAGCGCGGGCACCACCGACCCGGTGCCGTAGATGTAGTTGGTGCCCCAGCGGCCGAACCAGCTGCCGTCCGGCTCCTGTGCGTCGAGCAGCCAGGCGATGCCGCGCCGGGTGCGGGCGTCGCCCGCGCGGCCCTCGAAGGCGAGCATCTCCACCACGTGCGCGGTGACGTCGGCCGACGGCGGGTCGATGACCTCGCCGAAGTCGCAGAAGGGCAGCCTGTTCGGGAAGGGGCTGGTGTTGTCGGCGTCGAAGGCGCCCCACGCTCCGTCCTTGGACTGCATGCCGAGGTTCCAGGACACGCCGCGGGCGATGGCCGCGTCGACCCGGACCGGGTCCGGGTGTCTGATCCGGCGCAGGGCGAGGACGACTTCGGCGGTGTCGTCGATGTCGGGGTAGGTGTCGTTGTGGAACTCGAACGCCCAGCCTCCGGGGGCGAGGCCCGGCCGGCGCACCGCCCAGTCGCCGGTGCGGGTGATCTCCTCGCCGAGCATCCAGTCCGCGGCCTTGACCAGGGCGGGATGGTCGGGGCGCACACCCGCGTCGGCGAGTGCGATGGCGGCGAGGCAGGTGTCCCACACCGGGGACTGGCAGGCCTCGATCATCCGGGCGCCGTCCTCGCGCCGCACCGCGAACCGGTCCAGGGATTCCAGTCCCGCGCGCATCACCGGGTGCCCGAGGTCGTAGCCGAGCAGGTGCAGCGCGATGACGGAGTACACGGCGGGCGGCTGGATCCCGCCCCAGCAGCCGTCGTTCTCCTGGCGCTCGACGATCCAGCGGGCGGCGGTGCCCATGGCCGCCTTGCGCAGCCGGCGCGGGGCGAACCGCCGGTAGACGTGCAGGGCCCTGTCCATCCGCTGGAAGGCGCCGTCCCAACTGGCCAGCGGGGCCAGGCGGGGTGCGGGCCAGGGCGTCCGCGCGTCGGTGTGCAGCTCGTCGAGGGCGAAGGGGCCCGGGCGGACCGGGCGCAGCGCGGAGACCACGGTGAGCGGGACGATCGTCTGGCGGGCCCAGCAGCCGAAGTCGTAGATGTTCAGGGGCACCCAGGACGGCAGGAACACCAGCTCGGGCGGGAGTTCGGGCAGGTGGTCCCAGCTCCACCAGCCGAAGAGGGCGAGCCAGATCCGGGTGAACACGCGGGCGGCGGCGATCCCTCCGTTGGCCCGGATCCAGGCCGAGGCGCGGCTCATGTGCGGGGCGTCCGGCGGGTCCCCGGCCAGGCGCAGCGCGACGTAGGCCTCGATGGTGGCGGACAGTTCGGGCGGTCCGCCGTGGAAGGTGGCCCAAGTGCCGTCCTCGCGCTGCTCGCCGCGGATGAACAGGGCGGCGGCGTAGGTGGTGGCCTCGTCCCTGATGCCGAGGAACTGGCGCAGCAGAAGGTCCTCGGCATCCATGGTGACGTTGGTCTCCAGGTCGCCCTTCCACCAGCCCGCAGGGTCCTGGCGGTCCAAGAGGTGGCGGGTCGCGCGCGCGGTGGCCTCGTACACCTCGCGCGGGCTGCCTTCCGGCTGTTGGGGCAGGTCCGCCGCGGTGCGGCCCGCGCCGGGCGGGCCCGGTTGCCGGTGGGCGGGCGGCGCGCCGGATCGCCGGGCCGGGTCGGGCGGGGCGGTGATCCGCTCCGTGACCGCCACGGGCACGTTGGCCGGGCCGGGCGGGCCCGCGAGCCCGTACTCGGTCCCCGGAGCGGCCGCCCCGGCGGGGCCGGGCGGCGGGGCGCCCGGGGTGGATTCGCTGCCGGCGCCGGCGCTCTCCGCGCTGCCGTCGGTCGTCGCTGTCATGGCTTCCCCTTAGAACAGTGTCCTGTGCTGTGCTGGGGTCCGCCGTCGGCCGGTGCGCGCCACGCTCAGGTGGCGGCTCCGGCCGGCGACTCGCGATTCATATCCGCTGTCGGGTGGCGGTCACCTCTTGCGTACGACGACGAAGTCGGCGAGGTCCACGAGCTGTTCGCGCACCCGCTGCGGCATGTCGACGTCGTCCAGGGCCCGGATCGCGACGGCGTGCTGGCGACGCGCCTCGTCCGCGGTCCACTGGCGGCCGCCGGCCTCCTCGATGAGCGCCGCGCGGGCCGCGAACTCCTCCTCCGAGAAGTTCTCGAAGTCGCTGCTCTTGGCATCGGCGGCGAGCAGTTCGGCGAGCTGCTCGGAGGCCGGCCCGCCGGCGGCGAGGGCGGCGACCACCGGCAGGGACTTCTTGCGCTGGCGCAGGTCGCTCCAGGTCTGCTTGCCGGTGGACTCCGGGTCGCCCCAGATGCCGAGCAGGTCGTCGACGGCCTGGAAGGCGAGGCCGAGGTGGTAGCCGTACTCCTCCAGCTTGTCGGCCGTACGGTCGTCCGCGCCGCCGAGCACGGCACCGATGGAGACCGCGCAGGCGAGCAGGGCGCCGGTCTTGTTGCCCTCCATCTCCAGGCACTCCTCGACGCTGACGCGCTCGCGGTGCTCGTAGGAGATGTCCTGGGCCTGGCCGTCGATGAGCTTGCGGCTGGCGGTGGTCAGGCGGCGGGTGGCGCGGCCCGCCTCGACGGTGCCGAGTTCGAGGAGGACCTCGTTGGCAAGGGCGAAGAGGGCGTCTCCGACCAGGATGGCCTGCGCCGGTCCGTGCACCTTCCACACGGTGTCGCGGTGGCGGCGCTGCTCGTCGCCGTCCATCAGGTCGTCGTGGAGCAGCGAGAAGTTGTGCACGAGCTCGACGGCGACGGCGCCGGGGATGCCGACCTCCGGCGCGGCGCCCGCGGCCTCGGCGGAGAGCAGGGCGAGGGCGGGGCGGACGGCCTTGCCTCCGTCGCCGTCGGCCGGATGGCCCTGGGCGTCGATCCAGCCGAAGTGGTAGGCGGCGACGGTGTCCATGGGCGCGGCGAGCCGGTCCACGGCCGCGCGGAGCGCGGGGGTCGACATCGTACGGCCGCGTTCCAGGAGGGCGACGGTGTCGGCGTTCTCCACGCCCCTTCCGGCTGCGCCCACACTGGCATCCGTGTTCTCGACAGCCGGATTCCCCGGGTTCACTGGCTCTCCTCTTGTTCCTGTACGTGCTGTGCTCGTGGTGCTCGTGACACCGGTGGTGCCGGTCGTCGTCGTGGTGGTGGTCGTCATGCCGCCTCCTGCAGAGGGTGTTCGCGATGGCGGCCGAGCGGGGCGAGGGCGGCCTGGGCCGCGCTCAGTCCGCTCCGGACGGCGCCCTCCATGGTCGCGGGCCAACCCGTGGCAGTCCACGCACCGGCCAGGTAGAGCCCCGGCGTGTCGGTCCGCGCCCCGGGGCGCAGCCGGCCGACCCCGGGCGCGGGCGCGAAGGTCGCGGTCCGCTCCCGGGTGACGAAGAAGTCCCGTACCTTGGCCCCGCGCGCGGCGGGCAGCAGCCGCTCCAGTTCGGGCAGGTACTTGGCGCGCAGCACCGAGACGGGTTCGTCGATGTCGTCCTGGGCGGCGGACTGGGACAGTGCCAGGTACTGGCCGCCGTCGGGGAGTCCGGAGGACTCGGTGCGGTCGAAGACCCACTGCACCGGGGAGCCGAGTGCGGCGAAGAAGGGCTGCTTGAGCACCTTGCGGTCGTAGACGACGTGGACGTTCAGGATCGGTGCGGTGCCGATGTCGAGGAGCTTGTCGGGGTCGGCGAGGGCGCCGGCGGGCAGCAGCCCGTGCGCCTCGCGCTGGGGTACGGCGAGGACGACGGTGCCCGCCTCGAGGGACTCCTCCTCGGTGTCGACCCGCCAGGCCCCTTCGGGCGTACGGGTCACGGCCGTGACGCGGGTGCGCAGCTCGGTCCGTACCCCGGCCGCGTCGAGCTGCCTGCGGGCGAGGGTGTCGTGGAGGTCGCCGAGCGGTACGTGGGCCCAGCCGATGTCGGCCGCGTTCTTCTCGGAGAGGAGGCCGGTCTTGAAGACCATGGCGGCCAGGCCCAGCGAGGAGTGTTCGGCGGTGGCGTTGAGGGTGGCGACGCCGACGAGGTCCCACAGGGCCTCGATGGTGCGGGCGGACTGCCCGTAGCGGCCGAGCCAGGTGGCGAAGTCCAGGCCGTCCAGGGCCGGGTCCGCCGGGTCGAGGCGGCGCAGGGCGAGGGCGGCGCGGCCGACGCTCGCGCGCTCGGCGAGGGACATGTGCGGGTAGCGGGCGAGTGCTCCGGCGAGGTGCAGGGGCACGGGCAGGCCTCCGCGGCGCAGCCGTCCCAGGCGCGGCCCGCCGGGGTGGGCGACGTCGAGGACGGGTACGTCGAGCCGGTCCTGGAGCGGGGCGAGGGCGGCGCCTTCGACGCGGTCGAGGAACCACCGGTAGGCCGTGCAGCACCGCAGGTAGACGTGCTGGCCGTTGTCGACGTTGAGGTCGCCCCGCTTGAAGGAGAAGGCGAGCCCGCCGAGTCGGGGGCGGCCTTCGAGCAGGGTGACCCGGAGCCCGGCGTCGGCGAGTTCGAGGGCCGTGGTGACGCCGGCGAGTCCGCCGCCGACGACGACGGCGTGGTGGTCGGTGCCCGTCATGCGCCCTCCCCCGTGGTGCGCTCGCCCTCCGGGCCGGTCGGCAGGCCCCGGGCGGGCAGGCCCGTTCCCCGAGGAAGAGACGCCCCCGCCGTCCATGTGGTTGCCCCGCCCGGCGCGCGGCCGGGACGGCACGCTGGGGGCGTGCGCCGGACCTCGCCCGCGCACGCCCGGTGGGCGCTCGGCGCCCCGAGGATGCCGGACAGGTCCGTGGCCGCGACCGCGACGTGCGGGGCGGCGGCCGTGCGCACCGGGGCCGCGCAGCGGCGGCCGGGGGCGGGTCGCGGCCCGCACGCCGGCCCGGTGGCCTTCGTCCGGATCGTCACATCCGCCTCCGGACGGCCTGGCGGGAGACGGTGCGCGCGTCGAGTCCGGACAGGCCGCGCACGGCCACGTACGCCTTCTCGTGCGGCGGCAGCGAGACGCGGCCGCGCAGGACCGCCTCCGGCTCCCGCTCGATGCGGTCGAGGAGGCGCCGGTAGATGCCGGCCATGGCGGCCACGCAGGCGCCGCTGCGCCGGTCGAGCATCGGCAGCAGCCGGTAGCCCTCGGCGAACAGCGAGCGGGCGCGCCGGACTTCGTGGTGGACCAGTCCGGCGAAGTCGGCGCCGGGGGCCGGCCGGTCGGTCTGGAAGCCTTCCGAGCAGCCGAACTTGGCCAGGTCCTCGGCAGGCAGGTAGGTGCGTCCGTTGCCCGCGTCCTCGCGAACGTCGCGGAGGATGTTGGTCAGTTGCAGGGCGAGGCCGAGGGTGTCGGCGTACTCGGAGGCGCGCGCGGCGTCGGGCGCGCCCTGCGCGTCGACCGTGCCGAAGACGCCGAGCGAGAGTCGGCCGATGGCGCCGGCCACGCAGCGGCAGTAGGTCTTGAGGTCGTCCCAGGTCTCGTAGGTCTCGCCGCGGACGTCCATCAGCACGCCGTCGATGAGCTCGTCGAGGCCGCCGAGCGGGATCGGGAAGCGGCGGGCGGCGTGCGCCAGGGCGACGGCGACCGGGTCGGTGTCGTCCTCGTCGACCTCGCCGGCCCTGATCCGCCCGAGGACGGCACGGGTCTCCTCCAGGCGCGCGAACTTCGCCTCGGTGGGCAGCGTTCCGTCGCCGATGTCGTCGACCCGCCGGGAGAAGGCGTAGAGCGCCGACATCGCATGGCGCTTGTCGGTGGGCAGCAGCCGGATGCCGTACGCGAAATTGCGCGCCTGTGAACCGGTGACGGCCTCGCAGTAGCTGTAGGCCGCCGAGACGGGTGCGGAGACCGCAGTCTGTGCGGAAGCGTGTGTGGGGCCCTCCACGGTCGGGCTCACCCCTTTCTCGGCGCTGTGCGCAGGACGGCGGCCACCTCGCGGAGCAGGCCGCTCTTGGTGGATTTGGGCGGGCCGGGGAGTACGTCGAAGCCGGCGGCGGTGACGGCTCGCAGGGCCGCGCGCCCCCCTCCCACGAAGCCCGCGAGCAGCAGCCGGAGTCTGCCGTGCACGCTACCCACGAGCGGGACGCCTTCCTCCAGCAACGCGCGTGCGCGCTCGGATTCGAAGGCGACCAGGGCGCGCACGGAGGCGCCGGCGGACGGGGCCGCCAGGTCGGCCTCGGACACGTGGAAGCGCCGCATGTCCTCGGCGGGCAGGTAGATCCGGTCGCGGCCCAGGTCCTCGGCGACGTCCTGGACGTGCTCGACGATCTGGAGGGCGGTGCAGACGGAGTCGGACAGACGGATCCGTTCGGGGGTGCTCGTGCCGGTGAGGGACAGCACGAGGCGGCCGACCGGGTTGGCGGACAGCTCGCAGTACGCGAGGAGGTCCGCGCAGGTCTCGTAGCGCGTGACCCGCTGGTCCTGGCGGTTGGCCTCGATGAGCCCGAGGAAGGGCTCGGGGGTCAGGCCGTGGGCGCGCACCACGGGCTGCAGGGCGAGCAGCAGGGGGTGGCGCGGGGGGCCGTCCGCGGAGCCGAACACGCGCAGCAGGTCGGTCTCGAAGGCGTCGAGCATGGCGAGCCGGTCGTCCACGGCTTCGGGTTCGAGGCCGAGGAGTACCGCGTCGCGTCCGCCGGGGGCGAGGTCGCCGTCGCCGATGTCGTCGACGAGGCGGGCGTATCCGTAGACGGCCGTCAGCCCGTCGCGCCAGGCACGGGGCAGGAAGGCGGGGGCGACGGGGAAGTTCTCCGCGGTCGCCTTGTCGAGGGTGGCGCTCACGTGGACCGTGTCGGACAGGGGTCGGATGCCGTGCCCCGGGTTCACCGCCCGCCGCCCGGGGCGGGGACGGCCGCCGTCCCTGGGGGACGGAGAATTCCCGTAGCCATTGCCGTCACATCTCCCGTTCTACACTGCCAACCCATTACATCCTATTTCGGACACGCCGCCGGGGTTTTCCCGGGGCTGCCCCAGGGCCGTTCACCTGCGGGGAATCGTCCCCTCTTGCTGCGATTCAGGACCGCCTCAGCTTACGCTGTAGAACGCCGCGGAGGCCGCTCGGGTATTCACCGCGCCACCGAATGTCGTCGCGCAATACGAGAACGCGCATGCGACGTAATGCACGTACATGATTGAGGCCCCCGCCGCGCTGAGCGGCAGGGGCCTTCGGTGAAGCGGGGAAGCGCCTCTTCGGGGCGCCGCGCGGCCCGGAGGTCAGCCGTTGGTGGCCTTCTCGTATGCCGAGACGACTTCCTCCGTGGGCCCGTCCATCAGGAGCTCGCCCTTCTCCAGCCACAGCACCCGGTCGCAGGTGTCGCGGATGGACTTGTTGTTGTGGCTGACCAGGAAGACCGTGCCGGCCTTCTCTCGGAGTTCCTTGATTCGGTTCTCCGAACGCACCTGGAAGGAGCGGTCACCGGTGGCCAGGGCCTCGTCGATCATCAGGACGTCGTGGTCCTTGGCCGCCGCGATGGAGAACCGCAGTCGCGCCGCCATGCCGGAGGAGTAGGTGCGCATCGGCAGCGAGACGAAATCGCCCTTCTCGTTGATGCCCGAGAAGTCGACGATGCTCTGGTAACGCTCCTTGATCTGCTCGCGGCTCATCCCCATGGCGAGGCCGCCGAGGACGATGTTGCGCTCGCCGGTGAGGTCGTTCATCAGCGCGGCGTTCACGCCCAGCAGCGAGGGCTGGCCGTCGGTGTAGACCTTGCCCTCCTCGCAGGGGAGCAGGCCGGCGATGGCGCGCAGCAGGGTGGACTTGCCGGAGCCGTTGGAGCCGATGAGGCCGATCGCCTCGCCGCGGTAGGCGGTGAAGGAGACCCCGCGCACGGCGTGGACACGGCGCACGCCGGGGGCGTCGCCCTTCTTCCGGCGGACTATCTTGCTGAGCGCGGCGGTGGCCGCACCCTTGCCGGCGCTGCCGGTGTTGACCCGGTAGACGATGTGGACGCCGTCCGCGATCACGGTGGGGACGCGCCCCTGGGTGTTGTCATCCACGGCCGTAACGCTCCTCAGACTTCCAGAAGTACACGAAGCCGCCGAGGCCGATCACCACGGCCCAGCCCACGGCGAAGAGCCACACGTGCGGGGGCAGGTTGCTGCTCCCGTAGTCGTCGATCAGCGCGAACCGGATCAGGTCCATGTAGATCGCGACCGGGTTCCACAGCAGCACGTCGCTGATCCACTGCGGGTGGTTCTTGAGGTAGATCCCGATCGGGAACATGACGCCCGAGGCGTACATCCAGGTACGCATCACGAACGGCATCAGCTGCGCCAGGTCGGGGGTCTTGGAACCCATCCGCGCGAAGATCATGGCGAGGCCGGTGTTGAAGACGAACTGGAGCGCCAGGGTCGGGATCACCAGCAGCCAGGACAGCCGCGGGTAGTTGCCGAACGAGACGGCGATCACGAAGACGACGATCATCGAGTACAGCAGCTGCTGGAGCTGCTGGAGCGAGAACGACACCGGCAGGGAGGCGCGCGGGAAGTGCAGCGCGCGCACCAGCCCGAGGTTCCCGGAGATCGCCCGGACGCCCGCCATCACCGAGCTCTGCGTGAAGGTGAAGACGAAGATGCCCATCACGAGGAACGGGACGTAGACGTCCTTGGGCATCTCCTTGCCCGCGCCGAGGATCAGGCCGAAGATCAGCCAGTAGACGAGCGCGTTCAGCAGCGGGGTCGCCACCTGCCAGACCTGGCCGAGCTTCGCCTGGCTGTACTGCGCGACCAGCTTGGCCCGGGAGAAGGCCAGGATGAAGTGGCGCCTGCCCCAGAGCTGCCGCACGTACTCGCGCAGACCGGGCCGGGCGCCGCTGACCGTGAGGCCGTACTTCCTGGCGAGCTCGGCGGCGCTGAGCCCGGCGTCTGCGGACGGCGGCCTGCTCGTGGCGAGGGCGCCGTCGTGGGTTGTGTCACTCACAAGTTGAAACTTTCGTCTTCAAGATGCGGCCAGGTGGGCATCAGGCTGGTGGCTCGAGGCCCGTGATCGCGTCATGTTCCCAGACGCGGGCTGGTCAGATGACGGGAGGTCGGCCCAGACGGGTCAACCGCCAGACCGTACGCCATCTCATCGGGCGGCGGGGTCCGCAGGGAGTGGTCCATCCCTCGCGGAATCCGCCGAACCAGGCCTTGAGCGCGGGCCCCGAGGGCTTCCGTACGAGCGTCAGCAGGAGCCAGACGCCCAGGTAGACCGGTACCAGCGGTGCGGGCAGGTTGCGGCGGGCGAGCCACACCCGGTTACGGGCCACCATACGGTGGTAGACCGCGTGCCGGGAGGGGGCAGTGGTCGGGTGGAGCAGCACCATGTCCGCCCGGTAGTCGATCAGCCACCCCGCGTCGAGTGCCCGCCAGGCCAGATCGGTCTCCTCGTGAGCGTAGAAGAACTCCCCCGGCAGGACTCCGGCCTGCTCGAACACCCTCGTGCGGACGGCGTTGGCGCCGCCCAGGAAGGTGGTCACGCGCGAGGACCGCATCGGGTCCGAGGCGCGCAGCCGCGGCACGTGGCGGCGCTGCGTCTGCCCGGTGTCCGGATCGGCGATCCGGAAGCTGATGATCCCGAGCGCGGGGTCCTCGGCGAAGGCCTGCCGGCACAGCTCGGCGGTGTCGGTGCGCTCCAGCAGACCGTCGTCGTCGAGGAAGAGCAGCACGTCCACGTCACGGCCGCCGGGGCCGAAGGCCTCGATGCCGACGTTGCGGCCGCCCGGGATGCCCAGGTTCTCGGGCAGGTCGACGGAGCGGACACCCGGCGGCAGGTCCGCCACCTCGGCGACCCGCACGCCCTGGCCGACGACGACGACCTCGACCGGGTCGCCGTCCTGGCGGGCCACCGAGTCGAGGAGCGCCTTGAGCTCCTCGGGCCGGTTGCCCATGGTGATGATCACGGCGCCCAGCCGCATCGGGGCCGTCACTTGAGCCTGCTGGAGGCGAGGATCGACACCAGGTGCAGCACGGTCTGCAGCATCGCGATGCCCGCGAGCACGGCGACACCGACCCGGGACCAGTACAGGTCGCCGCGCATCTGGTCCAGGACGGCCAGGAACAGGATGAGCAGCGAGGCCTCGATGCCGAGGATCAGGCGGTGGAACTTGAGCGCGGCGGCGGCCCGGCGGGCGAGGGCCATGCCCTTGGCGCGCGGCTCTGCGGCCGCGTCCTTGACCACGGGCTTGCCGGCCTGGTGGCGGGCGACGCCGACCAGGTCGGTCTCGGCCTTGATCAGGATGGCGCCGAGCGCGGCGAGCGTGCCGAGGAAGGCCCACAGCCAGTCGGCGCCGCCGGTGCCCCACAGGTCGGCGGCGCGCAGGCCGAAGCCGACCAGGACCGCCGCGTCGCACAGGTAGGCGCCGACCCGGTCCAGGTAGACCCCGGAGAGCGAGTACTGCTTCTTCCAGCGGGCGACCTCGCCGTCGACGCAGTCGAGCAGCAGGTACATCTGCACCGCGACCACGCCGAGGACGGCGCCCGGGATGCCGGGCACCAGCAGGGCCGGGAGGGCGAGGACACCGGCGAGGGTCATCAGGTAGGTCAGCTGGTTGGGCGTGACCTTGGTGGTGACCAGGACGCGGGTGATGCGCAGCGAGATCTCGCGCATGTAGAGGCGTCCGCCCCAGTGCTCGCCGCTGACCCGGTCCTTCACACCCGCGGGGTGGACGACGGGCCTCAGTTCAGCTACGGATGGTCTTGGCATAGTCGGCGTATGCGTCCCTGATCTCGGCGGCGGACAGGTTGAGGTGCTCCAGGATCGTGAAGCGTCCCGGGCGGGTCTGGGGGGCGTACTCGACGGCCGCGACGAACTCGTCGACGCTGAAGCCGATCTCCTCGGGCGCGGCCGGCAGGCCGTGCCGGCGCAGCACCTCGACGAAGTGGCCGGCGGTCTCCGCGGCCCCGCGCAGGTGCATCGCGAAGGCCGCGCCGATGCCGACCTGCTCGCCGTGGAGCGCGGAGCGCCCCGGGTAGAGCAGGTCGAAGGCGTGGCTGATCTCGTGGCAGGCGCCGGAGGAGGGGCGGGAGTCCCCGCTGATCGACATGGCGATGCCGGAGAGCACGAGCGCCTCGGAGAGCACGGTGAGGAACTCGTCGTCGCCGCAGCCGCCCGGGTGGCGCAGCACGGACTCGCCCGCGGTACGGGCCATGGCGGCGGCCAGGCCGTCGACGGGCTCGCCGGTGGTCTCGTGCGAGAGCTCCCAGTCGGCGATGGCCGAGATGTTGGAGATCGCGTCGCCGATGCCGGCGCGGATGAACCGCACCGGGGCTTCCTTGATGACGTCGAGGTCGATCACCATGGCGATCGGGGTGGGGACGCCGTAGGAGCCGCGGCCGTTGTCGTTGTCCAGGATGGACACCGGCGAGCAGATGCCGTCGTGCGAGAGGTTGGTGGCGACGGCCACCATGGGCAGCCCGACCCGCGCCGCGGCGTACTTGGCCACGTCGATGATCTTGCCGCCGCCCAGGCCCACGACGGCGTCGTAGCGGCGGCCCTTTATGTCGTCGGCCAGCTTGACCGCGGAGTCGATGGTGCCGTCGACGACGGCGTACCAGTCGGCGTGCGGGAGCACGGGCTCCAGCTTGGCGCGCAGCGCCACGCCGGAGCCCCCGCTGATCGCGATGGCGAGCTTGCCGGAGGCGGAGATCCGCTGGTCGGCCAGGAGGCCGGCCAGGTCGTCCATCGCCCCGCGGCTGATGTCGACGACGACGGGCGAGGGGATGAGCCTCGTCAGTACTGGCATGCGATCGTCCGGCCCTTGGCGAGGTCGTCGTGGTTGTCGATCTCGACCCACTTGACGTCGCCGATGGGGGCCACGTCGACTGCGAAGCCGTCGTTGACGAGCTGCTGGTAGCCGTCCTCGTAGTACAGGTCCGGGTCGCGCTCGAAGGTGGTCTTCAGCGCCTCGGCGAGGGCCTCGGCCGCCTCGGCCTCGATCAGGGTGACACCGATGTACTCGCCGGTGGCGTCGGCGGGGTCCATCAGCTTGGTGATCTTCTGGACGCCGGTGTCGCCGACGACGACCTTCATCTCCTCGTCTGCCAGGACCTTGACGGTGTCCAGGGCGAGGATGATCTTCTGGCCGTTGCCGCGGGCGGCGAGGAGGGTCTCCTCGACGGAGACCGGGTGGACCGTGTCGCCGTTGGCGAGGATCACACCGCGCTTCAGCACCTCACGCGCGCACCAGAGGGAGTAGGCGTTGTTCCACTCCTCGGCCTTGTCGTTGTCGATCAGCGTGATCTTCAGGCCGTACTTGGCCTCCAGCGCGGCCTGGCGCGCGTAGACGGCCTCCTTGCGGTAGCCGACGACGATCGCGACCTCGGTGAGACCGACCGCGGCGAAGTTGCCGAGGGTCAGGTCGAGGACCGTCAGGCTCTCCTCGTCGCCCTCGGGGCCGACGGGCACGAGGGCCTTGGGCAGGGTGTCGGTGTAGGGACGCAGGCGGCGTCCCGCACCGGCAGCGAGGACAAGGCCGATCATGCTGGTTCTCCTTCGTCATGTACGGCGGGTGCCCCGGAGGAGACCCAGAAGCGGATGCTCTCCACGAGCACCACGAGTGCCACGAACACGGCCAGGGCCGTGAGCGCGACGGGGAAGTCCGATGCGCGGTCCACGAGGACGGCGGCGAGGACCGTGGTCAGCAGGACCCGGCCTTCGTGGCCGCCGATCGTCCGCACCAGCCAGTGCGGGGGAGCGCCGGTGCCGCCGCGAATGCGGTACACCGTGTCGTAGTGATGGTAGGCGACCGCCGCGATCAGGCCGAATGCCGCCGGAAGGGCCCCGGGGACGTCCGCCTTGGCGGCGAGCGCGAGGACCGTCACGTATTCGGCCGCGCGGAACAGCGGCGGGATCAGCCAGTCGAGCGCCCCCTTGAGCGGGGCCGCGACGGCGAGGCCGGCGGTGATGGCGTAGACCGCGGCGACGGCGACGAGCCGCGGGTCGCCGAACGGGAGGTACAGGGCGGCTCCGGCCATCAGCACGGTGCCGAGGGCGGCGACGTACACGGATCCGAAGGATCCGGCGCGGCCGCGCAGCAGCCGGGCCTGGACCTCGGCGAGCGGACCGGAGTCCGTGAGGTCGGCGAGCGCCTGGGCGGCGCGGTCGGTGCGCCGGGCCTTGCGGGTCAGGGACCGCAGGACGCGGCCCGCGGTGGTGTAGAGCGCTCCGAAGGCGCAGCCGACGATCAGGGCGTAGAAGACGATCCGGGGGGTGGTGAAGGCGGTCAGGACCGCGATCATCGCCCAGCGCTCGCCGATCGGCAGGATGATCATCCGCCGGACCCAGACCGTCCAGCCGACGCTGTCGAGCCGGTCCGAGAGGGCGGCGGTCGGGCTCGTGTTGGCGGTGGCGTCGTGGTTGGCCTCGTTGAAGGAGAAGTCCACGACGTGCCGGCAGGTCATCAGGATCATGGCGCCGAGGGCGAGGCCCCAGACGTCGTCCCCGTTCCGGGCGGCTCCGAGCGCGAGGCCGGCGTAGAAGGAGTACTCCTTGGCCCGGTCGAAGGTCGCGTCGAGCCAGGCGCCCATCGTCGAGTACTGCAGGGAGTAGCGGGCGAGCTGCCCGTCGGTGCAGTCCAGGACGAAGGAGACGATGAGGAGCACGCCGGCCGCGACGTAGCCCCAGCGCTCGCCCGTGGCCGCGCAGCCGGCCGCGATCAGCGCGGTGATCAGCGAGGCGGTGGTGACCTGGTTCGGGGTCAGGCCGCGGCGCGCGCACCAGCGGGCGATGTAGCGCGAGTACGGGCTGATGCAGAAGGTGGTGAAGAACCCGTCGCGGGACTTCACGGCGGAGCGCAGCCGTACGGCCTCCTCGTCCACGGCGGCGACGGCGGCGGAGGCCGCCGCGCGCTCGTCGGCGCCGACGGGGACGGCGGCGACCAGGCTGCCGAGCTCGGGCCGCTGGACGGTGGTCCCGGTGGCCTCGACGGCGGCGGCGAGCCGGTCGGCGTAGGGGCCGGATCCGTGGGCGCCCTCGGTGGCGACGGCCTTGTCGAGGGCCTCGCGGGCACCCGCCTGCACGGAGAGGGCGCCGGTGACGGCGCAGGCGTCGAAGCGCGGGTCGGTCAGCGCGAGCCGGAGCGCGTGCACGTGCCCGACGAAGGCGGTGTCCACGACGGCCACCCGCTGATCGGCGGGTACGCCGGCCAGTGCGGCGGCGGCGTCCTGGGGACCGGCGGCCGGGCGGACCTCGAAGCCGAGTGAGCGGAGCTCGTCCGCGAGCGGTGATCCGGGGACCGGCAGGCCGGTGAGGATGACGGTCGGCAGACGAACTCACTCCTTGTAACGGATTCCGAACGGGCGCGCCCGTGGGGCGGCACGTCGGCAGAGGCTATCGGATGAATGGAAGCAGGGGTTCATCACCCGTTTACGCCCCGATAAGCCGAATATCCGGGCTCCGGGCCGGGTCGCGATCATCATCGGTGATCACGACGCGGTACCACAAACGGCCTGGATGTTACGGTGGACACGCTCCTGAAGGTGTCGAGTGGAACGAGGTGGGTTGATGACCGTCGCAGTGGTCGCGGCCGAGCGCTGCAAACTCCGGTGCATCTCCCATTTCCCCCGGGCGACCGGCCGGACCTGATCCACCGTTTCCCCGGCATGGGCCGAGGGGGACCCACAGATCGGCCGGAGCCCCTTTTCCAAGGGTTCACGTTGACCGACGACTTCAGCGATGCCGACAACAGCGGCAACGCCTTCTTCGAGGCTTTTCTCACGCTCCACCACGGACTGCCCCGGCAGGCTCCGGGCTCCGACGCGAGCACCCGCGCCCTGCTGTCCCTGTGCGGACCGCTGCCCGAGCGGCCCCGCGTCCTGGACCTGGGCTGCGGTCCGGGCCGCAGCGCACTGCTGCTCGCCGCCGAGGCGGGCGGGCACGGCCCGGACGGCGGCGCCGAGGTGACCGCCGTGGACCTGCACGGCCCCTTCCTCGACGAGCTCCGCACGGCCGCCGCGGCCCGCGGGCTCGCAGGTCGGGTCCGCGCCGTCGAGGCGGACATGAACGCGCTCCCCGCCGATGAGGTCGGGGACGGCTCCTTCGACCTCGTCTGGGCGGAGGGCTCCGCCTACATCGCGGGCTTCGACACCGCGCTCGCGCGGTGGAAGCGGCTGCTCGCCCCGGGCGGCACGCTCGTGCTGACCGAGTGCGAGTGGACGGTCGCGGAGCCGTCCGCCGGAGCGCGCGCCTTCTGGGACGCGCAGTGCCCGCTGCGCTCCACCGCCGCCAACCTCGCGGCCGCCCAGGCCGCCGGCTACCGGGTCCTCGGCGTGCACCCGCTGCCCGACTCCGACTGGGACGAGTACTACGTTCCGCTCGCCGAGCGGGTCCGCGACCGGGCCGGGGACGACTCCCCCGCCATGGCGCGGGCACTGGCCGCCACCCGCGAGGAGCTCGACGTACGGGCCCGCCACGGGCACGAGTACGGCTACACCGGCTATGTCCTGCGGCCGGTCGGGGCCGGCGACGGCGATGCCTGGCCGGCCCGGCCGGAGACCGCGGCGGACACCGCCGCCGTACGGGCAGTCAACCTGGCGGCCTTCGAGACGCCGCTGGAGGCGGATCTCGTGGACGCGCTGCGCGCGGACGGCTCCTGGCTGCCCGGGTTGTCGTACGTGGCCGAGGCCCCCGACGGGTCGGTCGCGGCGCACGCCCTGCTCACCCGGTGCGAGGTGGACGGCGCCCCGGCGCTGGCGCTCGCCCCGGTGGCCGTCGATCCGGCGTACCAGCGCTCGGGGGCGGGGAGCTCGGTCGTCCGGGCGCTGCTCGCGGCGGCCCGGGAGCGGGGGGAGTCGCTGGTGCTGGTCCTGGGGCACCCGTCGTACTACCAGCGCTTCGGCTTCACGGCCGCGTCGCGGTTCGGGATCCGGGCGCCGTTCGAGGTTCCGGACGAGGCGATGATGGCGCTGGTGCTGGACGGTTCCGTCCCGGTGCCGGCGGGAACGATCGCCTATCCGGCCCCGTTCGGAGTCTGACGCCCGGGAGCGCCGTGTGAGGTGATCCTCAGCGGTCCGCCCTCCGCCTAGCACGCGGCGGGGGGCGGACGTGCACGGATGTCCGAAGTGGGGACAAGCCTCTTTTGTACGGCAGACTGAAGGCCGAAGTCCGAAGCGAAGGATGGGTATGCCGACCACACCAGCCACCGCCGCGAACAGCGCGTCCAACGGCACCGGTACTCAAGAACCGATCATGCTCGAACTGGTCGACGAGTCCGGGAACACCATCGGCACGGCGGAGAAGCTCTCCGCCCATCAGGCGCCCGGGCAGCTGCACCGGGCGTTCTCCGTGTTCCTGTTCGACGAGCAGGGCCGTCTGCTGCTCCAGCAGCGGGCCCTCGGGAAGTACCACTCGCCGGGCGTCTGGTCGAACACCTGTTGCGGCCACCCGTATCCCGGGGAGTCGCCGTTCGCGGCCGCGGCCCGGCGGACCCACGAGGAACTCGGGCTGTCGCCCTCGCTGCTCGCGCAGGCGGGAACGGTTCGCTACAACCACCCGGACCCCGCGTCGGGCCTCGTGGAGCAGGAGTTCAATCACCTGTTCGTGGGACTTGCGCAGGCTGCCGTGCGGCCGGATCCGGAGGAGGTCGAGGACACCGCCTTCGTCACGGCCGAGGAGCTGGCGAAGCGTCACTCCGAGGTGCCGTTCTCGGCCTGGTTCATGACCGTGCTGGACGCTGCGCGGCCCGCGATCCGCGAGCTGACCGGCGACGCGGCGGGCTGGTAGACCCGTACGCCGCCCTCACCGCTCCCCCGCCGTCCGCCGCTCAGCGGACGGTTGGCGGGGTGGCGAGCGGGAGGGCCGCCCAGATGACCTTGCCGCCGGTCGAGGTGTGCTCGACGTCGCAGACCCCGCCGGCCTCCAGCGTGACCTCCCGGACGAGCAGCAGGCCGCGTCCGCCGGTCTGGCCGAAGTCGGCCTCCAGCGCCTTGGGGCGGTAGGGGTGGTTGTCCTCGACGGCGACCCGCACCCATTCGCGGCCGATCGCGACCTCGACCGCGACCTCGGGCGAGAGCAGGGCGGCGTGCCGGACCGAGTTCGTCACCAGTTCGGAGACGATCAGGAGCAGGGAGTACACGAGGTCCTGATGGGCCGGCACCCCCTGGCGCCCGAGCAGGTCCCGGACGGCCCTGCGGGCCTGCGGAACGGATTCTTCTACTGCGGGAGCGGTGAACCTCCACACGCCCTCGTACGCGAGGGGGTCGGCCGGGGCCTCCGGCACCCCTTCCCTGGCTCGTGGGCCGCTCCCGCTGGCGTCCATCTTCCGGCCCCCGTCTTCACGCTCGATCGTCTCCACGCGACAAGAGTGGGCAAGGGGTAGGTCCGTACCGGACTGCTGACCATAAGTCAGCGTCAATCGGACACTTTCTGACCACTGGCGTATGACAGCGTCAGTTGTTGGTCTGTTCCTGATCTTCTGCCGGACGCTTCTCGGCCGCCTCGCGCGTCCCCTGCGCGGCGCCGGCCTCCGTCCCCGGCTCGTCTTCCCTGACCAACCCCAGGATGCGGCGCGCCCCCATGCCCATCGCGATGAGGCTCAGGCCGTCGAACAGCAGGGCGAGCGAGAAGAAGGTTCCGATCACGTACAGACTGTTGCCGGGCCAGTTGGAGAGGATCAGGAAGCCCAGCAGCACGCCGAAGGCACCCTGCACGAGCGCGAGCCCGAAATTGGTTCCGCGCACCACCAGCGCGCCGACCAGCCGGAACAGTCCCCCGGTGAGGAAGAGCAGGGCCGCGAACATGGTCAGCGCCTCGGCGCTCGCCTCGGGGCGGCGCAGGATCACGAAGCCCGCCGCGATGTTGATCGCGGCGACGATGACGGCGAGCCAGAAGTAGCTGCTCCCCCGCGACTGGACCGCCTGCACCAACCCGACCACGCCGCCGATGAGCAGCAGCCAGCCGAAGAGGAACATCGAGGTGAGCGTGGCGAGTCCGGTGTAGACCAGACCGACCAGGCCGGCGATCACGAGGAGCACCCCGAGCACGGCCATCAGCCCGAAGCTGCGGTTGACCTTCTCCTTCTCACGACGCTCTGCGCCCATCGGCGGGCCACCTCCCTCGGCCCCCCGGGGACTCCCTTGATCATAGGTTTCACCGCCCGGGATAGCATCCGGCGCATGGACGCAGCCCTGGACGCAACCCTTCTGCACACGGTCTCCGACGGGGTCGCCACCGTCGTCGTCTCGCACCCCGCCAAGCGCAACGCCATGACCGCCGCGATGTGGCGGGCGCTGCCCGGGCTGCTGGACGGCCTGGCGGGCGACCCGGCCGTGCGGGTGCTCGTCCTCACCGGGGCCGGGCCCACGTTCTGCGCGGGCGCCGACATCTCCTCCCTCACCGGGGACGAGGACCCGCGGGCCCTCGCCGTGGCCGCGGAGGAGGCCCTGGCGGCGTTTCCGAAGCCGACGCTGGCGGCGATCCGCGGGTTCTGCGTCGGCGGCGGCAGCCAGCTGGCGGCCGCCTGCGACCTGCGCTTCGCCGAGGAGGGGGCCTCCTTCGGGGTGACCCCGGCGAAGCTGGGCATCGTCTACCCGGCGTCCTCCACCCGCAGGCTCGCCTCCCTGGTCGGCCCGGCCTGGGCCAAGTACCTCCTCTTCTCCGCGGAGCTGATGGGGGCGGAGCAGGCGCTGCGCGCCGGGTTCCTGAACGAGCTGCTGCCGGCCGGGCGGCTGGACCAGCGCGTGGCCGAGTTCACGGCGGTCCTGGCCGCCCGCTCGCAGCTGACGCAGGCGGCGGCGAAGGAATTCGCGGACGGCCGCACGGACCGGGACGGCCACTGGGAGCAGCAGGCTGCCGGAAGCGACGACACCGCCGAGGGCGTCGCCGCGTTCCTGGAGCGCCGGGCGCCCCGCTTCACCTGGGCCCCGTGACGGACGGCCGTCAGGCGGGCAGGTTGTTCCCCCGCAGCATCTCCACGAGAGCGGCCGGGGCCTTCTCGGGCGAGCCCGCGTCGTAGGGCGGCTGGGGGTCGTACTCGGTCATCAGCTGCACCGCCCGGGCGAAGTCGTCGCCGGCGATCCGGCCGAGCAGGGTGAGCCCCATGTCGATCCCCGAGGACACCCCCGCGGCGGTGACGTACTTGCCGTCGAACACCACGCGCTCGCCGGTGGGCCGGGCCCCGTGCTCGGGCAGCTTGTCCAGGTACAGCCAGTGGCTGGTGGCCCTGCGGCCGTCGAGCAGCCCGGCGGCGGCCAGCAGCAGGGATCCGGTGCACACGGAAGTGGTCCATGTGGTGCCGGCGTCGACCGCGCGCAGCCAGTCCATGACCACGGGATTGGCCATCTCCCGCTCGGGATGCGGGCCGCCCGGCACGATGACGATGTCGGGCCGGGTGACCTCGTCGAGCCCCTTGTCGGCGACGAGCGCCAGCGCCCCGTTGTCGGTGCGCACGGGCCCGGGCCGCTCGGAGACGAAGACGACCTCGGCGTCGGTCAGCCGGCCCAGGGTGTCGAAGGGGCCGATGGCGTCGAGGGCGGTGAAGTGGTCGTAGAGAAGTACGGCGATCTGCATGGCTACTCCGCAAGCGTTGGTCGGAACACGGCTCCGCCCCGACGGGGCGGCTCCTTCTTCGGGGTGCCCGGCCGCGCGGGCCGGATCCCGCCCTCAGGAGCGGGACGTACCGAAACGGCGCCGGTACTCGGCGGGCGGCTGGCCGAGGGTGCGGACGAAGGCCCGGCGCAGCGCCTCCGGGTTCCCGTACCCGCAGGCCCGGGCGATCTGTGCGATCCCTTCCCCGCTCTCCTCCAGCAGCCGCCGGGCGTGGTCCACCCGCACCCGTTCGACGTACCGGCCGGGCGTGACCCCGGTCTCCGCCCGGAATGCCCGGGCGAAGTGGCGCGGCGACAGCCGGGCGCGGGCGGCGAGGTGCTCGACGCCCAGCTCCTCCCCCGGGTGCTCGGTGATCCACTGCTGTACGTCCCGCAGCGGGTCCCGCCGGGCCGTCTGGGCCGCGAGCTGGGCGCTGAACTGCGCCTGGTTGCCGGGCCTGCGCAGGAAGACCACCAGGTGCCGAGCGATCGTCAGGGCGACGTCCTGCCCGTGGTCCTCCTCCACCAGCGCCAGCGCGAGGTCGATGCCCGCCGTCACCCCGGCCGAGGTGGCCACCGGCCCGTCCCGTACGTAGATCGGGTCCGGTTCGACGGCTACGGCCGGGTAGTCCTGCGCCATCCGCTCGCAGGCGTTCCAGTGCGTCGTCGCCCGCCGCCCGTCCAGCAGCCCCGCCTCGGCCAGCAGCAGTCCTCCCGTGCACACGGAGACCAGCCGCTCCGCACCACCCCCGTGGGTACGGAGCCAGTCGGTGAGCCGGGGCTCGAAGTCCGCGGTGAAGCGTCCCCCGGGCACGAGCACCGTGGTACCGGGTCCGGGCCGGGCGCTCTCCAGCTCCCCGTCCGGCACCAGCGTCAGCCCGCTGCCGGTGCGGACGGGCTCCCCTCCCGGCGACACCGTCCGGATCGGGTAGCCGGCCCGCCCGGGAAAGTGGGCGAGCGCGGCGAACACCTCCACCGGACCGGTCACGTCCAGGCTCTGGACCCCGTCGTAGAGGAGGACGAGGACGTTGCGCGGCGATGACCCCATGGCTTCATGGTGTGCCGCCCCCGCGATGGCCGCAATGACGTGCTTCCCACCTATCCGGCCACGCCGGGGGCCGGGTCCGCGCGCCGATAGGATCGGCACATCATGACTGCAACCCTCGTCGCCAAGAAGCTCACCGCCGCGCACGGTGAGCGCACGCTGTTCGCCGATCTCGACCTCGTGGTCGCGCCCGGCGACGTCATCGGCCTCGTCGGCGTGAACGGCGCCGGGAAGTCGACCCTGCTGCGCCTGCTCGCCGGGCTGGACACCCCCGAGACCGGGGAGCTGCGGCTCTCGCCGCCCACCGCCGCCGTCGGCCACCTCCCGCAGGAGCCGGAGCGCCGGCCCGAGGAGTCGGTCCGGGAGTTCCTGGCCCGGCGTACCGGCGTGGCCGCCGCCCAGGCGGAGCTCGACGCGGCGACGCAGGGCCTGGTGGACGGGACGCCGGGCGCGGACGACGCCTACGCGAGCGCGCTCGACCGGTGGCTGGACCTCGGCGGCGCCGACCTCGACGAGCGCGCCGAGGAGGTCGCCGACGAGCTGGGCCTGACGGTGGGCCTCGACCTGCCGATGACGGCGCTGTCCGGCGGCCAGGCGGCCCGTGCGGGCCTGGCCTCGCTCCTCCTCTCCCGCTACGACGTCTTCCTGCTCGACGAGCCCACCAACGACCTGGACCTGGACGGTCTGGAGCGGCTGGAGCGGTTCGTCAAGGGGCTGCGCGCCGGAACCGTCGTGATCAGCCACGACCGCGAGTTCCTGACGCGGACCGTCACCAAGGTGCTCGAACTCGACCTGGCGCAGCAGCAGATCAACCTCTACGGCGGCGGCTACGACTCCTACCTGGAGGAGCGGGCACGGGCCCGCAGTCACGCCCGCGAGGAGTTCGAGGAGTACGCGGACAAGAAGTCGGCCCTGGAGGGCCGGGCCCAGATGCAGCGCAACTGGATGGACAAGGGCGTGCGCAACGCCCGCCGCAAGGCCACCGACAACGACAAGATCAGCAAGGCGCTGCGCGGCGAGTCCAGCGAGAAGCAGGCCGCCAAGGCCCGCCAGACGCAGCGCGCGATCGAACGGCTGGAGGTCGTCGAGGAGCCCCGCAAGGAGTGGGAGCTGCGCATGGAGATCGCGGCGGCCCCGCGCTCGGGCTCCGTGGTGGCGACCCTGCGCGAGGCGGCCGTCAAGCGCGGGGACTTCTCCTTCGGCCCGGCCAGCCTGCAGATCGACTGGGCGGACCGGGTGGCGATCACCGGGGCCAACGGCGCCGGCAAGTCCACCCTCCTGGCCGTGCTCCTGGGACGGCTGGCCCCGGACTCCGGCTCCGCGACCCTCGGCTCCGGCGTCCTGGTCGGCGAGGTCGACCAGGCCCGCGGCCTGTTCCTGGGGGACGAACCGCTGCTGGAGGCGTTCTGCGCGGCGGTCCCCGACACCGAGCCCGCCGAAGTGCGCACCCTGCTGGCCAAGTTCGGCCTCAAGGCGGCCCACGTCCTGCGCCCGGCGGCGACCCTGTCCCCCGGTGAGCGCACCCGTGCCGCGCTCGCGCTGCTCCAGGGCCGCGGGGTGAACCTGCTGGTCCTGGACGAGCCGACCAACCACCTCGACCTGCCGGCGATCGAGCAGCTGGAGTCCGCCCTGGAGTCCTACGAGGGCACC
Organism: Streptomyces sp. A0592; assembly: GCF_004795115.1. Lineage (NCBI taxonomy): Bacteria > Bacillati > Actinomycetota > Actinomycetes > Kitasatosporales > Streptomycetaceae > Streptomyces > Streptomyces sp. A0592. The sequence goes on along the minus strand of NZ_SSBM01000049.1, from coordinate 3,559 downwards.
CTCCTGCTGGTCACACACGACCGCCGGATGCTCGACGCGGTCCAGGTGACCCGCCGCCTGAAGGTCTCGGACGGCAGGGTCACCGAGCTCTAGCGGACGCCGCGGCCTCCCGGGCGCAGCGTTCGCGCGCCTCGCCCAGCCGCCCGGCGGCCTCGTCGTCGCCGGGCGGCAGCCACGCCGCCAGTTCCTCGCCCGCCGCGGTCAGCAGCGCCCAGTAGCGGGCCGCGTCCCCGCGTTCGCGGACCGGTGTCCGTACGAGCAGGGCGTACGCCTCGGGCAGCCGGCCGGTGGCCGTCTTGCGGTGGAGGCTGAAGGCGACTCCGCTGCTGATGCCGCCCAGCGCGCCCACGGCCCGGTCCATCAGGCCGCAGATCCGCTCACCGCGCTCGTCCAGGGTGACGTGCACGTCGAACAGCCCGGCGAGGTCGAGGAGTTCCCCGACGAGCCCCTCCTCGCCGGGGCCGAACCCGTCCCACAGCTCCTCGCTGCCGCTCAGCCGCTGCTCCGCGTCCGGGCGCGGGATACCGAGCGCGGCGCAGACGGCGAGGGCGGCGCCCCGCAGGTCGGAGGTGCCTGCCGCGAGTTCGACGTACACGTCGACGGGCCGCAGGCCGGACCGCAGGGCCTCGCGGGCCCGCTCCACGGTGCCCGTCATGCGTCCGGGCCGACCGGCGGCCGGCGCTTGCGGGCCATCTTCCGGGCGACGAAGGCGCGCGGGAGGTGGCGGGCGGCGAGGGCGTAGGCCTGGTAGCGGCGGCCGGTGATGCTGACCGGGCGGCGCAGGGCGAGGTCCTTGAGCGCCTGCTCGACGACGGCCTCCGGCTCCAGCCAGACCGCGTCGCGCAGCGCGCTGACGTCCATCCCGGCGCGTTCCTGGAACTCGGTGCGGGTGAAGCCGGGGACGACGGCCAGCACCCGGACGTTGTACGGCTCCATGTCCACCCGGAGGGACTCGCTGAACGCGGTGACCCAGGCCTTGGCGGCCCCGTAGGTGCCCGTGGGCAGCAGTCCGGCCACCGAGGAGACGTTGACGACGGCTCCGCGGCGGCGCTCGCGCAGGCCGGGCAGGGCGGCGTGGGTGAGCCGCAGGGGGACCTTGACGAGGAGGTCGAGCATCCGCTCCTCGTCCTCGACCGGGCTGTACGGGAAGGGCGCGGGGAGCCCGAAGCCCGCGTTGTTGACCAGGATGTCCACGGGCCGGGCGCGTTCGGCGAGGCGGTCGGCGACGGCCGCGAGGTCCGCCGCTTCGAGCAGGTCGGCGGGCAGCACCTCGGAGGCGGTGCCGTACTCGCGGGCCAGCGCCCCGGCGACGTCGTCGAGCCGGTCCTTGTCGCGGGCGACGAGTACCAGGTCGCAGCCCTTGGCGGCGAACCCTCGGGCGAAGGCGGCGCCCAGTCCGGCGCTGGCTCCGGTGATCAGTACGGTGGTCACGGCACTTTCACTTCCTCGGTGGTGGCCGGCGAGGTGTAGGCCTCGGCGACGTCGACGAGGAACCGGGCCTCGTCCGCCAGGTCCCCGCCTTCGTTCGAACTCTGGATGGCCGCGGGCAGTTCCAGCCCGGCCGCCTCGCCCGTCCGCCCGGGCCGTCCGTCGAGCTTGGCCCGACGGGCGTCCTTCAGTACGCGGGCCAGGGCGGCCGCGGTGCGCCGCTGCTCGGGGATCCCGTGGCCGGCGACATGGCCGCGGGCCTGCTCCAGGGCGCCCGGGCCGACGTACTCCGCCAGGATCAGGATGGCGTCGCGCGTCTCGATGACCTTGCGGTAGACCAGCAGGTTGCGCGGGACGGGCGGCCACAGCAGCTCCACCACCCGGCCGGAGCGCGGCTTGTTGAGGGCGACGTGCGGGACCGCCTCGACGAGGTCGCGCCACAGCGGCCACAGCCGCCAGGCGGTGGCGATGTCGGCGAAGGTGCGGCGGAGGGTGAACAGGGTGGGCACGAGGATCGCGGCGGCGCGCAGCAGGCCGTGCAGGTTCATCAGCAGCGGAAGGGCGGGCATCGCCCAGGTGCTGGCGAACAGGGCCTTGAGCAGGTAGGCCAGCCAGAACAGTCCGGCGAGCGCGGTGCCGAGGCCGAAGAGGCGCAGGCCGGCGGCCAGTCCCCGGCTCTCGGTGCGCCGGCTGTAGCGCCAGCACAGGGCCACGCAGACGGTGTTGGCGATGACGTGGGCCGAGATCAGTACGAGCCAGTACGCGAGGGAGGGCACCGGGTCGCCGACCGGGGGCATGGTGTGGGTGCCGTGGCCGGGCGCGGCGGCGTCCAGGGCCACGAGTGCGCTCAGCCAGGCCGCGGTGGCGGCGCAGGAGGCGAGTTGGAGGCGGCGGCCGCGGGTGGTGGCGGCGACGAAGTAGAGCACGGCGCCCGCCGAGAGCACCCCGATGAGGTTGCGGACGAGGCCGATGGTGTGGGCGTAGGCGGCGCCTCGGGTCATCGCGTAGGTGACGACGTCGGGCAGGTTCAGGGTCATCGCGGCGGCGGCGGTCGCGACGGCCAGCCACAGGCCGCGCTGCTGGGGCGAGCGCAGGGCGCCCGGGGCGCGCAGGAGGACGGCGAGCCACAGGCAGACCACGCTCGGGACGGCGAGCCAGTTGCCGAAGTCGGTCAGGTCAGCCGCCATCGGTGCCCCGCTCGTACCCCATGGCGGACTCCAGCCGGGCCAGGGTGCCCCGGTCCCGGGCGGGGGTGCGCGGGCCGGCGTTCGCGGTACGGATGCGGATCATGCTCGCGAGCATCTCCGCCTCCTGCTCCTGGCGGGTGGTGTAGTTGGTGCGGCCGAGCACGACGGGGGCGTCGCCGTCGGTCTCCTCGCCCTCCAGCGAGTGGTGTCCGAAGAGGATGTGGCCGAGCTCGTGGAGGACGATGTGCTCCCGGTGCAGCGGGGTGGTCTGCGCCTCGTAGAAGACGTAGTCGACGCTGGCGGTGCCCACCCACAGGCCGCAGACCCCGGATTCCGCCGCCTCCTTGGGGAGCGGGTGGAGCCGGATGGGGCGGCCGCGCTGCTCGGCTATCCGCCCGCACAGGACGTCGAGGGAGAACGGGTGGGTCAGATCCAGATGGCCGAGAATGTTCTCGCACCTTTTGCGAATGCTGAGTTGCCGGTGGGGCATGTGATCCCTCTTCGGACCCTTTCCGGGGCAGCGTCGGTAGGCGTGTGTGGGCATGGGCATGACGTCCTGTGCCTTCAAGGCGGCCTCGGGGAATGCAGTCCTGAGGGGGGAAACACGGAAGCCCGTCCGCCGGGTGACGAACGGGCGTTCCACCATGCCTACAGATCTTGTACGGGAGTTGGCAAGGAAAGTCCCCAGGTGGGGAACCTATTCGGCCATCACGTACGAGGGTTCTCACGCGCCGGGTGGCCGGGGGCCGCCCCCTGGGGGGTGGCGTCCCCACCCCCGCCCGTGACGCCCGGGTCACCGCTTGCGGCGCTCCTCGGGTCCGGTGAGGCCGGCCCGCCGCAGGGCGTCGGCCATCGCGCTGTTCGCGGGCGCGGGGGCCGCGCCGCCCTGCCGCCGGCTCTGGCCGCCGCCCTGGCCCTGGCCGCGGCCTCCGCCCTGGCAGATC